>JAJDUQ010000254.1 GCA_022826505.1 Gammaproteobacteria bacterium | reverse complement strand
CTCGCGCAGCCAACGACCGGCAAACCCCGTGTCCGCCTGCTCCATGACGCTGTGTCTACCACAACGACCTTTGAATGGCCAGCGCCAAATCGAGTCAGGACCCCGATTACACCATCAGGACGACTTTTGATTAGCCCTGATGCGGTTCCAGCAATGCCCGCTAGCGCCTCGAGGTGCTGCTCCACGGCGCGGTTTCGACCCGATTCCGGCCGTTCGGGCGCCTGATCCGGTCCGTTTGGCGAACGATTTCGGGCCTGGCGGGAATGACTGATGCGGTTCTGCTCGCATCGGCAGCCGTGAGGCGCAGTTCCCAGTGCTTGCGCTTCGGACGACCAAATTCGGCAATCGAGGCGCCCTGGCTTCTCGATTTGCCGGGAAGTGGTATCGGACGCCCTCGGATCGTTTCCGCACGCTTGCCAAGCACGCGTGCGATTGGGAGGGCCGGGTCAGCCCAACCCGGTAGGCATACTGCCGCGCATTCCTTGAAGCATGCGCGCCATGCCACCCTTTCGGCGCATGCGCTTCATCATCTTCTGCATCTGGGTGAACTGCTTGAGCAGCCGATTCACATCCTGGACCTGGGTGCCCGAACCCGAAGCAATTCGGCGCTTGCGCGAGCCCTTGATGACACCCGGGTAGCGTCGTTCGTGCAGTGTCATGGAGGAGATGATCGCCTCCATGCGGACGAAATTCCGATCGTTCACTCGATCGCGCATTCCAGCAGGCAGCCCCGGGAGGCCCGGCAGCTTGTCGAGCATGCTCGCCACCCCACCCATGTTCCGCATTTGCGCAAGCTGCTCGGCAAAGTCCTCGAGGTCGAACTGCTTGCCTTTCACGAGTTTCTTGGCAAGCTTCTCGGCCTTGTCCCGGTCTACCTTCTGCTCGGCCTCCTCGATAAGGCTGAGCACGTCGCCCATTCCGAGAATGCGCGATGCGATACGGTCCGGATGGAATGCCTCCAGCGCGTCCGTTTTCTCGCCGACCCCGAGAAACTTGATCGGCTTGCCGGTCACGTGGCGTACCGACAATGCCGCGCCTCCTCGCGCATCGCCGTCGGTCTTCGTCAGCACGACGCCGGTAAGCGGCAGGGCGGCATCGAACGCCTTCGCGGTATGCGCCGCGTCCTGGCCGGTCATGCCGTCAACCACGAACAACGTCTCCACCGGCGACACCGCGGAATGGATACGCCGAATCTCATCCATCATCGTTTCGTCAATGTGGAGCCGACCGGCGGTATCGACCAGCAAGACATCGGCGAATCGGCGCCGCGCTTCGCCGACCGCGCCCGTGGCAATCGAGACCGGATCCCCGCCGGGCGCACTCGGGAAAAATTCGGCACCGACCTGGCCCGCAAGCGTGCGAAGCTGATCGATTGCTGCGGGCCGATACACGTCGCAACTCACCGTCATCACGGACTTTCCCGCCTGGCTCTTGAGCTGGTGAGCGAGTTTTGCCACGGTAGTGGTCTTGCCCGATCCCTGAAGACCGGCGACCAGCACCACGGCTGGCGGTTGCACGTTGAGTGACAGGCCGGCGCTGCTCCCTCCCATCAGTTCGATCAACTCGTCGCGGACCACCCGCACCAGCGCCTGGCCCGGAGTCAGGCTCGCCAGTACGTCCTGACCCACCGCGCGCTCGCGCACCCGTTCGACAAATTCACGAACTACCGGCAATGCGACGTCAGCCTCCAGTAACGCCGTTCGGACCTCACGCAGCGCCTGACTGATGTTGTCGTCGGTCAGCCGACCGCGCCCGCGCAGCCGATCCAGAGTCATGCCAAGTCGTTGAGTCAGATTTTCGAACACCGCACGTCCTCCCTGCCTGCGCCTGTGCAACGTACGATTGTATCCCGCCGACCGTCATTTCCGATCGCCGCACCCAACGGGGCATCTGGTACCGGAGTCGTGAGCCCGGAACTCGAGGGCTCGAAATTCAGCAGGGTCCGGCGATGGCCCGTCAGCGTGGAATCACGTTGCCGCACCGACCTCGGGCACTGTTCGTTGCGGTTGGATGTTGGCACCATGCATGATCAGTCCAGTCGTGGTCCGGCCCCGAGCGTCCATGCCGACGTTATTCGCCGCGCTCGCAGCCGCCGCCTATTTTGCGGCGGGACTGCGAATTGCACGCCATCTGGCGCGCCCACCGGCCGATCGGCCGACACGTGATACGTTCGCATGCGTCGCCGTCGTCTGCGGGATCGTTCTGCATGCCGTCGCAGTCTGGCCCGCGCTCACCCTGTGGAGCGGATCCAGCCCCAATCTGTCGGCAACAATCTCGGTCGCGGGTCTGTCCGTGGCGGCTGTGTTCGGAATTGCGCTCTTCTGGCGCATCGACCATGTGGTAGGCGCACTTTTGCTCCCGCTGGCGGCGATCGCTCCACTCGTCCCCGTGGTATGGCCGGCACAGGCGGTGCCGGCGGGCCCGGCGACTACCCACGTTCACGCCGCAGTGTCGATACTGACGTATGCGGTACTGAGTCTCGCCGCGCTGCAGGCGCTCATTCTCGCGTGGCAGGAACACCGAATTCGGACCAAGCGTCCGGGAGGAGCGCTTCGCTCCCTGGCTTCGCTCGATACCCAGGAACGCTGGTTGTTTCGCCTCGTCGGAATCGGGTTCTTCCTGCTGAGCCTGAGCCTCGCCAGCGGGTTGATGTTCGTCGAGGACATGCTCGCCCAGCATCTTGCGCACAAGACGGCGCTGTCCTGCATCGCCTGGGGAATCTTCGGGGCTCTGCTGTTGGGACGCTGGCACTACGGATGGCGAGGACAGACCGCCGTGCGTTGGTGCCTGGGAGGATTTGCCGTGCTGGTACTTGCGTACTTCGGTAGCCGCTGGATTCTGGAGGTGCTGCTCGATCGGCGCTGGTACTCTGTTTGAGGACCTGCGCGTCGGCGAATCATTGCCGGCGGCAATTCCCGCCAGGCCCGAAATCGCTCGCCAAACGGACCGGATCAGGCGCCCGGACGGCCGGATTCGGGTCGAAATCGCACCGTGGAGCAGCACCTTGAGGCGCTTGCGGGAATTGCTGCATTGCCGGGGCATCCCTTGACAGAGCCGGGATTGCTCCGCCGTAATAGTGCTTCGCACTGCTACGCGAGAGATCTCCGCGTTTGAGCGATGTTCCGCTAGGGATTCTGGTCGGCGCCCTCGTCGTTCTCGTCATCCTCTCGGCATGTTTCTCGGGCTCCGAGACGGGCATGATGGCCCTGAACCGTTACCGGCTGCGCCATCTCGCCAGGGCCGGACATCGAGGCGCACAGCGCGCGAGCCGACTTCTCGAGCGCCCGGACAGACTCATCGGTCTTATCCTTCTCGGGAACAACTTCGTGAACATCGCCGCATCGTCCTTGGCGACGATTCTGGCGCTGCGACTGCTCGGCGAGGCCGGCATCGCTCTGGCGGCCGGCCTTCTCACCCTGGTCATCCTGATCTTCGCCGAAGTGGCGCCAAAGACGTTCGCGGCACTTCACCCGGAGCGCGTCGCATTTCCCGCCGCACATGTCCTGACCTGGCTTCTGGTCGTCCTTCAGCCGCTGGTGCTCGCCGTCAACTGGATTGCGAACGGGGTGCTGCACCTGCTCCGGCTGTCACCGGCGGGGGGTGACCGGGATGCCCTGAGCCGCGACGAACTCCGCACCGTCGTCGCTGAAGCGGGGGCGCTGATTCCGCGTCGCCACCGGCAGATGCTCATGAGCATTCTGGATCTCGAGAAGGTCTCGGTGGACGACATCATGATCCCGCGCCAGGAGATCAACGCGATCGACCTGGACGATTCACCTTCGGAGATCCTCGAGCAGATCGTGCATGCGCAGCATACGCGCGTACCGCTCTACCGCGGCGACATCAACGAGATCGAGGGCATGCTCCATTTGCGCCGTGTCGTCGCGCCGCCGCGGGAAGACGGCCTGGTCGAATACCTGCGGGCGCAGGCGAACGAGCCCTATTTCATCCCCGCGGGGACTCCCCTGAGCGTGCAGTTGCTCAACTTTCAGCGAGCGCACGAACGAATCGGTCTCATCGTCGACGAGTACGGCGAGATCGAAGGACTTGCCACCCTGGAGGATCTGCTCGAGGAAATTGTGGGCCAGTTCACCACCGACCCGACCGATCACAGTCCCGACGTTCACCCCCAGGCGGACGGAACATTCCTCGTCGACGGCTCCGCCAACGTGCGGGAGCTCAATCGCGCGATGCACTGGGAACTTCCCACCAACGGTCCGAAGACCGTGAACGGGCTCATTGTCGAGTACCTCGGTTCCATCCCCGAGCCCGGCACGAGCCTCATGATTGCGGGTTACCCGTTCGAAATCATGCAGACGGCCGGCAACGCGGTGCGCACGGCACGGATCATTCCGGCATTGCGCAAGACAGTGCAACCGACAGGGGAATAACCGGCTTCGCCACGACCGCTCGACTTGCAGCGGCGGGACGCTCAGATGAAGTCGAGTGCGCGGTCCACGCGATCGACGCCAAGAACCTCGATTCCGGATGGCGTGCATCGAGGAATGTTGGCGACGGGCACCAGAGCCCTGGAAAAGCCGTGTTTGGCACCTTCGCGCAATCGTTCCTCTCCACCGGGAACGGGCCGGATCTCGCCCGCAAGCCCCACCTCGCCGAATACCAGGAGGCCACGGTCGACGGGGCGCGTGGCGAGGGTGGAGCGGACCGCGGCCAGTACCGCAAGATCCGCACTCGTCTCGGCGATGCGGACTCCGCCGACGACGTTCGCGTAGACATCGAGGCCCTGCGTGGAAATCCCCGCGTGGCGGTGAAGGACCGCCAGCAGCATGTTCAGACGTCCCTGATCGATCCCCACGGTCAGTCGTCGCGGGGGGCCGGATGCATCGTCCACCAGCGCCTGAATCTCGACCAATAGCGGACGCGAGCCCTCTCGTACGACCGTCACCACGCTCCCCGCGACATCCTCCGCGCCGCGTGCGAGAAAGATCGCCGACGGATTGCGCACCTCCCGGAGGCCCTTTCCGGTCATCGCGAACAGACCGAGTTCGTTCGCGGCCCCGAAGCGGTTCTTGACCGCACGAATAACGCGGAACCGGCGGTCCGCCTCACTTTCGAAATACAGCACGGTGTCCACCATGTGTTCGAGCACCCGGGGACCGGCGATCGCCCCATCCTTGGTGACGTGACCCACCAGCAGCACCGATACCGCATGGTTCTTTGCATGTCGCACGAGACACGCCGCGCTCTCGCGCACCTGAGCGACGCTGCCCGGGGCCGACTGCAATGCCTCGGTGAACATGGTCTGAATCGAATCGATGACAACGATCCGCGGAGTCTCCCGCTCGAGAACCTCGAGTATCGACTCCACCCGCGTCTCGGCGAGCAACCGAACCGAGTCTGCCGCCACGCCGAGACGTTGCGCACGCAGCGCAACCTGGTGAATGGACTCCTCTCCGGTCACATACAGAACACCCGGGACCGTGCCGGAGAGATTCCCCAAGACCTGGAGCAACAGGGTCGACTTCCCGATTCCAGGCTCCCCCCCGACGAGCACAATCGCTCCCGCCACGAGACCACCACCCAGCACCCGGTCGAGTTCGGGAGACTTCGTCTCGACCCTGACGTCCGGAGCGAGGTCCACGTTCGACGCCGCAATCGGCTGGACCAGCGGTATCCGCGGGCGCGAAGCACTCCTGTTCTCCACGCCTTCTTCCAACGTGTTCCACACGCCGCAGCCGGGACACTGGCCGCGCCACTGCCGCGTGCTCGCTCCGCACCGAGTGCATACGTAGACGATTCGCTGCTTCATCATGCGGTCTCGAATTCACGGCGGCCACCCAAGCAGGCGCAGGCAGGACCGAGCGCATGAATCGGGCTCGGTAGCTGCGGGCCCGGCAATCCGGCGGACACCGTTCCGGTACGCCGACGAGCCAAGTCGATTTCGCGGTCCAAACCTCCGTTCGCGCGCCGAGGCGCACGTGTTGCGGACCGATCTGTTCGACCTTTACGCTTCCGCCTTCGTCGCTCGCTCTCGACGACATGGCGTTCGCTCGCCGGCACGAGTGCCCTCTGTACAAGCTTGTTCCGGACGGGGCGACCGCGAGGCGCGTTTCGCGATGCGGTGGTGCCTCGGAGACACTGTTCATCCGCGGCTCGGAGTGTTCGTTCCCATGCAACGTGTCGCGGGAATCCAGTAAGTTCGGTTCCAGCGCCGCCAGCGCCGGAAAGGCTCGAATCACCATGAAAACCGATACATCCCGCACTGCGCTGCGATCGCTCCTTGTCGGCGAGGCGCAAGCGGAGAAGCTCAAGGCCGAATCGCTCGACATGCCGTCGGTGACGCTCTCGCAACGCCAGCTCTGCGACATCGAGCTGTTGATGAACGGCGGATTCACCCCACTCGACGGCTTCATGGACCGGGAAGCGTACTCTCACGTTCTGGAACATATGCGCCTTCCCGGCGGCGAGCTGTGGCCCGTTCCGGTGACGCTCGACGTCGAGCGCGAATTCGCGCGAACCATCGAGCCGGGAGCGCGAATTGCGCTGCGCGATCAGGAAGGCCTGATCCTGGCTGTGCTCGAAGTCTCCGACATCTGGGAACCGGACAAGCGTGCCGAAGCGCAACAGGTGTACGGAACCGCATCGGAGCGCCACCCCGGGGTACGGCACCTCTTCGATCGGATTGGACCGGTCTATGTGGGCGGTCACGTTCTCGGTATCCAGCTTCCGACCCACTATGACTACCAGGAGCTGCGTCATTCCCCGCAGGAACTGAGCCGGTTCTTCGAACGGCTGGGTTGGCGAAGGGTGATCGCGTTTCACACGAACCGCCCGATGCACAAGCGAGAGCGCGAGCTGACACTGCGCGCGGCCCGGCAGGCACGAGGGCATCTGCTGCTGCACCCCGCCGTCGGAGTCACCATGCATCGCGATCTGAGCCATTTTGCACGCATCAAGTGCTACCAGGAGATCCTGCGGCACTATCCCCGACAACTTGCCGCTCTGTCTCTGCTGCCGCTCGCGACTCGAGGAGCCGGACCGCGCGAGGCCCTGTGGCACGCGATCATCCGGAGCAATTTTGGATGCACCGATTTCATCGTCGAACCCGATCACGCGAATCCTCCACGTTCCGCCTCCGCCGGCTCCGGGGAGTTCTACTCGAGCGGCGCCGCGCAGGAACTCGCCCGCGAGTACGAAAGCGAGCTCGGGATTTCGATTCTCGCTGCCGATCGCCTCGCCTACTCGCCGAAAGCGCGCTGCTACGTTCCGGTTGAAGGCGGCGCAACGGCGGAGGAAAACACGGTGACGTTCGGCGATTCGGATCTGGCTGCGCGGATATCGAACGAAGAGGAGGTGCCCGGCTGGTTCACCTACCCTGAAGTGGTCGAAACATTGCGCGCGGTCTATCCGCCACCCCGCGAACAGGGCATTACCCTGTTCTTCACCGGATTGTCGGGATCCGGCAAATCGACTCTCGCCAAGATCATGTACGGCAAGTTCATCGAAGAGGGCAGGCGCTCGGTCACCCTCCTCGATGGCGACATCGTCCGCCATCACCTTTCGAGCGAACTTGGATTCTCCAAGACGCACCGCGACATCAACGTCCGTCGAATCGGTTTCGTCGCCAGCGAAATCACCAAGAACCGCGGGGTGGCGATTTGTGCACCCATCGCGCCCTATGCCGGGACGCGCCGTGACGTTCGGGAGATGGTCGAGGCTCACGGCGCGATGATCGAAATTCACGTCTGCACCCCGCTCGCGGTGTGCGAGGCACGCGATCGCAAGGGGCTCTACGCCAAGGCGCGCAAGGGGATGATCCCCGAGTTCACCGGAATCAGCGACCCGTACGAGGAGCCGCAGCATCCGGAGATCACCATCGACACCACCAACCTGTCGCCGATGCAGGCGGCGCAGGAGATTTTTCTCTATCTGTTCGCGAACGGTTTTCTCGACCCCCGGACCTGAGACTCGCGCGGCCGCGATGCGATGAGCTGCGGCGTGTCGAATTGGCAGCGCACGTCGCGCCGGGAAAGCCCGCCGGCGCAGACGGCACGTTCCGCCGCCGGCGCCTTCGAGTTCGGCGATTTCCGGCCGAAGCGGCAGCAAACCTCAGCCTGGATAGTCGCCGGAGTAGTCGACGGAGGTGAAGTCCTCGAATCGAGCGAACTGACTCAGAAACGCGAGGGCGACCTTCCCGATCGGCCCGTTGCGCTGCTTTCCGACAATGATCTCCGCCTTGCCCTTGTCCTTGCTTTCTTCGTTGTAAACCTCGTCGCGGTAGATGAACAGAATCAGGTCGGCATCCTGCTCGATTGCGCCGGATTCCCGAAGGTCCGACATCACGGGACGCTTGTTCTGGCGGTCCTCGAGGCGCCGGTTGAGCTGCGAGCATGCGACTACCGGCACCATCAGCTCCTTCGCCAGAGCCTTCAGCGAACGAGAGATTTCGGAAATTTCGGTCGCGCGATTCTCGCGCGTTCCCGGGACGTGCATGAGCTGAAGATAGTCGATCACCACGAGATCGACTCCGTGCTCTCGCTTGAGCCGGCGACATCGAGCGTGCAACTCGGCTGGAGTGAGGGCGGAGTCGTCGACGACGAAGATGTTCGTGTCGTTGAGCAAGGCCACCTGTGAGGTCAGTCGGGGCCAGTCTTCGTGGCTCAGTCTTCCGGTTCGGACTCGCTGCTGGTCGATTCGGCCGAGCGAGGCGAGCATCCTCATGGTGAGCTGCTCGGCCGGCATTTCCATGCTGAACACGATGACGGACAGCTTGTCCCGAATCGCTGCCTCCTCGACGATGTTCATCACGAATGCGGTCTTTCCCATGGAGGGACGGCCTGCGACGACGACCAGATCTCCACGCTGCAACCCTGCCGTCATCAGATCGAGATCGCTGAACCCGGTCGGGACACCCGTAATCGGGTTTTCCTGCCGGGACAGTTCGTCGATTCGATCCATCACATCGGTGAGCACGTCCCGGATGGCCACCGATTCACGCCTGCCCTCGGTTCCTCTCTCCGCAATCTCGAAGATGCTCCGTTCCGCTTCGTCGAGCAGCTCGAGAGCTCCACGCCCTTGCGGGCGAAACGCCGACTCCGCGATTTCGGTGCTGGTCCGGATCAGCTCCCGAAGCACCGCGCGCTCGCGGACAATCTCCGCATAGGCCACGATGTTTGCGGAGCTGGGGGTGTTCTCGGTGAGTTCGGCGAGATAGGCGAGCCCGCCCGAGGTCTCGAGCTGACCGTTGCGTTCGAGTTGCTCCGCCACCGTAACCGCGTCGCAGGGTTGCCCCCCATCGCAAATGCCCGAGACCGCATCGAATACGACTCGGTGGTCGTTGCGGTAGAAATGTGCCGTTGCGAGGATGCCGGCAATCCGGTCCCAGGCTCCATTGTCGATGAGTACGCCGCCCAGAACCGCCTGTTCGGCTTCGACCGAGTGCGGCGGAACCCGCAGCGGTAGCGCACCGGATTGCGACGCTGCTTCATTCAGCAATGTATCGGCCATCTCGACAAGGTTCCTGGCCGGCGTCTCGGCTCATCCGGGGCATGGGCGGGGTGCGGCAGGATAGTCTACGGGAAACCGGAAGACGACTCGATTTCGTCCCGATCGCGGGACGGATAGTCGTCGACCATCATTTCGTTTCGAACCGGAAGGCGGAACCTCGCCGGTGGCCCCCGAGCACCAATCGCTCGACATCGAGGCCACGAATCGGCGAATTGCCGGGCGTGGCTATCCAAGCGCTCTGCGCCTGACTGAAGCGTACGCGTCACCCCACGTCGAGCCGGACACCTGCCATTGACGGCACCGCACGGAAACTGCGAAGCGGGGACCGACTCGACACTCCTACCGACCGGTCGGCTCCGGCTCCACCTTCAGCCTGATTGAGGCGTCAACGTCCGTACTGACGTGAATGGACACGTCGTACTCGCCAATCTGACGGATCGTGTCGCCATCCGGCATCCGGACCTCCTGACGCGTAATGTCATGCCCGGATTCGGCGAGGGCGAGCGCAATGTCCGCCGGCCCCACGGAGCCGAACAGGCGACCGCTCTCTCCCGCCTTGCGATGAACCGTGATTTCGACACCCTCGAGTCCGGCCGCCCGATCACCGGCTGCGGCAAGGGCTTCGGCTTCCCGCCGTTCGAGCTCTTCCCGGCGCGCCTCGAACTCGACCAGGTTTTTCGGCGTCGCGGCCACCGCGATGCCCTTGGGAATGAGGAAGTTCCTGGCGTATCCAGCCTTCACCGACACCTTGTCGCCGAGAACGCCCAGTCGCTGCACCTTCTCCAACAAGATTACTTCCATCGTGACACCTCAATTTGTTGCGTGGAACCGCTGCCCCGCAGCGAGGTCACTGCGTACGAGCGAAGCGAGCCCGATAGTCGAGCCAGGCATCCGAAAACCCCGCCACCGAGAGTGCCAGAACGGCGGCGGGAGTCACCAGCAGCAGACTTGCGTACATGGCGACAATCCAGGCACGAGCGCCGCGGCGCTGCGCGACGAGCCCGTGCACCAGCGCAACTCCCTGAATCGCGCAGGCCGCCACGATCAACATCAGCAAATCGTGTCCGGCTCCGAATCCCGGTGGTGCCGCGAACAGAGCGAGAATCGCCGCCACTCCCGCCACGGCGGCAAATCGGCGCCCCACGCGCAAGGCCCGAAATTCGCGACCGAACCCCCCGGGGTTGTCCAGCGCCGCATGCGCCCAGCGAGCCAGGAAAACAATGCATATCGAAGTCACCATTACCGCAACGGGCAGGCCCGTTACCACGGCCCTCAGCAGCTCGGAAAGCTGCTCGAACGCCCGAGGCTCGATACCACCGGACCGGGTTGCGAGAAAGGCTTCGAAGACGTCCAGCCACCATTCCACAGGGTCCGGCACGGACAGATACAGCACTGCAATCGCCGCCCCGGCGGCCGACGTCGCCGCGACCAGGACGGAACCCTGAGACGCCGTGGCCCGGAGCACCGCGCACAGCGCGAGGGACGGCACGCCGGTTACCACCACAAAGACGGCAGCCGGGGCAATCGAACCCGCCAGCGCCCACATGGCGGCCGCGAAGACGACGCTCGACCCGGCGAGCACCGTCAGACCCTCGGCTACACCGTAGCGAAGCGTCGCCAGACCGATGACTGCCCCGCCGATGAAGCTGAATGGCGGCAACAACAGCGACAACGCCGATATGGCAGTCGCGTGATAGCGGCTTCGCGTGACGAATCGGAGGAATCCGCCCACGCGGCCCTCCCTTCGTCAACGATGCTGGTCGGTATAGGGAAGCAGCGCGAGGAATCGAGCGCGTTTGACCGCCCGCGCAAGCTGGCGCTGATATCGCGCGCTCGTCCCCGTAATTCGGCTCGGAACGATCTTCCCGGTCTCCGACACATATGCCTTGAGAGTATTGAGATCCTTGTAGTCGATCTCCTTTACCCCCTCGACGGTGAAACGACAGTAGCGCCGCCTGCGAAAGAATCGCGCCATGTCTATCTCCTTCAGTTCGCTGGGAACGCGCGCAGCAAGCCGGCACGCCACCCAAGAGGAAGTTATTCCTGTGCCGACTCGGCGGGAGTCTTGTCAGGTTCGGCGGCCGCGACCGGCGTTGCCGGAGGCGAGGCATCCGCGTGCCCGCTCGGCGTCTCGGAACGTTCGTCCCCCGACTCCCGACGCCTGCCGCGGCCTCCACGCTCGTCTCTCCCGTCCTTCTCCCTCGACTTCGCCAACGGCGACGGTTCCGTCGTCGCCGCGTCGCGACGGATGATGAGGTGGCGGATGACCGCGTCGTTGAACTTGAACGCGCTGGTCATGCCATCGAGAGTGCCGTTCGTGCACTCGACATTCATGAGGACGTAGTGAGCCTTGTGAACCTTGTGAATCGGGTAGGTGAGCTGGCGCCTTCCCCAGTCCTCGAGCCGGTGGATCGAACCACCGTCGGACTCGATCATCGAGCGATAGCGCTCGATCATGGCGGGAACCTGCTCGCTCTGGTCCGGATGGACCATGAACACCACTTCGTAGTGCCGCATCGATTGCTCCTTGCGGGAATGCCTCCCGAATCTGCCGGACCGGTGAGGCAAGGAGTTGACAGAGGTTGCCCGGCGAGTTCAGCCGAGGGCAACGAATGGTATGGAATTCCCGCGAACCCTTCAACGGCTCGGGAGCGCCGGCACAGGGGCGCCATCGGTCTCTCCATCAGAAACCTGCATCTCGCCGGATTCGTGTCACGTCCGTTCGGAGGGCTCGAGATCCTCGTCCACTCCTCGGCCCGCCGAACGCTGGCGCGCTGCTTCGAAAAGAAAAATGGCAACCGCCACCGAAACGTTCAGACTCTCCACAGGGTCACGAAGCGGAATCGAGACCATATGCCGGCATCGTTCCCGGGTAAGCCGGCGCAGTCCACGCTCCTCGCCTCCGAACACGATGGCGTGCGGTCCCCGCAGGTCGACGTCGTACAGCGAACGTTCGGCGTCCGCCGCCGCACCAATGACCGACACTCCAGCCTCCGCCATGCGTTCCAGCGCACGCGCAAGATTCGTGACCGTCACCAGCGGGAGGTGCTCGGCCGCGCCACTCGCCGCCTTTCGGGCTGCCGCGGTCAGTGAGGCGCTACGGCGCTTCGCGATCACCAGCGCATCCGCTCCGGCTCCTGCTGCGCACCGCATGCTCGCTCCCAGGTTCCTGGGGTCCTGAACCTCGTCGAGCACGACAATCAGGCCCGGCGGTGTTGTCCGGTCGAGAAGCTGGTCCAGGGTCGCAATTGGCGCCGCCCCGCTTGGCCGATATCGCGCCACGACCCCCTGGTGGGCAACCGGACCGACCATTCGCTCGATTGTCTGCCGGGCCACCCGATGCACCGCGATGTCGCACGCGGCGCGAAGGGACAGCGCGCGACGAAGCGCCGGTGGCTCACGTCTCGCCTGCAGCCACACCTCCAGGACCCCGGCCGGGTCCCGCTCCACGAGTGATCGGACCGAATGCACCCCGAAGACCAGTTCCGTCTTGGCCATGGATTCTCCGTAACGGTCCCGGCTTGCCTTATCGTCGTCTCGAGTTGCGCTCGCCTCGACCGTGTACGCGGCTTGTCGAAGCGCGTCGAGAACCGCTCTTTCGACGAGAGTACTCCCTTCCTTCAGGCTCGAATTCGATGCGACGCTCGTCGAGGTCCACACTCGCGGCCCGGACCCGCATCCGATCCGCAAGTCGATACGAGCGTCGCGAGCGCTCTCCGCGAAGTCGATGCCGAATCGGGTCGAAGTGAAAGTAGTCCGAACCCAGCGTGCTGACGTGGACGAGGCCCTCGACGAAGATGTCGTCGAGGGTGACGAAAACCCCGAATGGAGCAACACCGGAGACGGTCGCGTCGAACACCTCCCCCAGCTTCTCCAGCATGAATTCGCACTTGAGCCAGGCGATTGCATCGCGGGTCGCTTCGTCGGCGCGCCGCTCCGTCATTGAACAGTGCTCGCCGAGCATCGCCAGGGAGTTGCCGCAGACCGACTCGAATTCACCGAGTCGGCCGCGGCGCAGAACGTGACGGATCGCGCGGTGTACCACGATGTCGGGATAGCGGCGGATTGGCGAGGTGAAGTGAACGTAGGCGCGATGCGCGAGACCGAAGTGTCCGACGTTGGCCGGTGCGTAGACTGCCTGGGAGAGCGAGCGCAGCATCACGGTCTGAATGAGATGTGCGTCGGGCCGCGATGAGGCGCTGTCGATCACTGCGGCGAAATGACGGGATTCGGGTGAGTCGCCACCGCCGAGCTTCATTCCGAACTCCTCGAGGAAGGCCCGCAGTTCCTGCGCCTTCTCCGGTGAAGGACCCTCGTGGTTGCGAAAGAGCGCCGGCAGCCGGTGACGTTCGAGAAACCTCGCGGCGGCGACGTTGGCGGCGACCATGCACTCCTCGATGATCCGGTGCGCGACGTTGCGATCCGCGGGCTCGAGTCGCTCCACCCGGCCATCGGGTCCGAGCACGACCCTGGTCTCGGTCATGTCGAAGTCGATGGCTCCCCGCCCGACTCGCGCACGCCGCAACGCGTCGTAGGCTTCCCGCAGCGCGTCGAGCATCGGTGCCTGCTCTGCAAGCGTACCGCGCAACGTCGCGACGCCTCCTTCGAGCGCACTCGACACATCGGTGTAGGTCAGGCGTGCGCGGGAACGGATCACGCCTTCGAAGAATCGCGACCGGTGCACCCGACCCGATTCGGCGACGATGAGTTCGCAACCGACACAGAGACGATCCTCGTGGGGACGGAGCGAGCACAACCCGTTCGAAATCGATTCGGGAAGCATCGGAACGACTCGGTCGGGGAAGTAGACGGAGTTCCCGCGAAGCCGCGCCTCGTCATCCAGGGCCGACGCGGGATGGACGTAGGCGGAAACATCGGCGATAGCCACCACCACCCTCCACCCTCGGGCGGTGCGCTCGCAATACACCGCATCGTCGAAATCGCGCGCGTCCTCCCCGTCGATCGTGACAAACCCGAGTCCGCGCAGGTCTTCGCGGCCCTCGACGTCGATGCGGCGCACTTTCGCGGGCAGCGCCTTCGCCTCCGCCACCACGTCCTCGGACCACGCGACCGGTAGTTCGTATGTACGGATTGCGACGTCGATCTCCATGCCGGGCAGCATCCGAGACCCCAGCACCTCCTCGACGACGCCAATAGGCGGATGGCGCCGCGTCGGCGGCTCGGTGATGCGCGCAACGACATAGTCGCCGTCACGCCCCGCGGCGCTCGCATCCGGAGGAACGAGAAGGTCGTGATGGATCCGCGCATTGTGGGGTCGCACGAAGGTCACGCCACTTTCACGCCACAGGCGCCCCACCACTCGACCGACGCCCCGCTCGATGACCTCGACCAGCGTGCCCTCGCGGCGCCCGTTGCGGTCGATCTTGGCGACCCGGGCAACCACTCGGTCGCCGTGCATCAGCGAGCGCATCTGGCGGGGAGAGAAGAACAGATCGACGCTCCCGTCGTCGGGTCGGACGAATCCGTAACCGTCGCGGTGCCCGATGACGCGCCCGGTGATCAGATCCATGCGATCGACGAGTCCGAACGCTCCACCGCGATTGCGGATGATCTGGCCATCGCGCTCCATCGCGCTCAACCGCCGTTGCAGAGCCTCCTGCTCGGCCGGGGTCCGAAGCGCGTGCGCTCTTGCGACCTGATCGAACGAGACGGGTGCGCCGGTGCGACCGAGGAATGCGATCAGGGCGCTGCGTTCGGGAAGATTCGCGACCCGTGCACGGACATCGCGCGCGGTGTTGCGGCGAGGAGTTGCGGGGTTCGTTGACAAAGGATCGGGACGGTGAGTATGGTCCGCGCGTCGTTCAGGCCGGTGCCGGCGCTGCCCTGCTACCGCGAACCCCCGACGACGGCCGCGCCGAGGTGGCGGAATTGGTAGACGCGCATGGTTCAGGTCCATGTGGGGGCAACCCCGTGGAGGTTCAAGTCCTCTCCTCGGCACCACTTCCGAGCCTGATGCATCGCATCGGAGTTCGCAGGCCACCCATCCCCCCGCTCCATCCGTACCGCTCGGCGCGACCGTCGCCACGACTCGTCAAACGGTTGCCCTGCATCTGACTGATCGTTCTGTGCGCGAGTTCGGCGCCAAACCGGACTTGTTCTCCGGAACCGTCGTCGAGGAAGCAGAATTCGATTCGAGGTTCGCGAAATGACCAAGCTGAGGACCGGCGACCCGTGGATGCCGGCGCCGGACTACGGACGATCACTCGAGGGACTCGGCATCAATCTGCTGGTGCGCGAGATTGAACCGGCATTGCCATTTCATCGAGCGGTGCTCGATGCCGAGGTCGTGTACGGCGACCCTGACATTGCGGTGCTGCGCAGGGAAGGCGTGGAGTGGATGCTGCATGCCCACCACACCTACGATTCGCACCCTTGGTATTCGACCGTCACCTCCGATGTGAAGCGGGGAATCGGTGTGGAGCTGCGCCTGCATGGACGCGATCCCGATGCAGCCGAATCCGCGGCGCGACGACTTGGGTTCGAGATTATCCAGTCCGCGACCGACAAGCCACACGGTCTGCGGGAGGCGTACATCGTCGACCGGGACGGCTACGTGTGGGTGCCCGACGTTCCAACCGCGTAGTTCGTCGCCCCCGCATCGCCAGGTCGGGATCGGTGCGTTCGCCTCGACGCTATCCTGCAATCGACGAACGCAATACCTCGAGCGTGTCGTCGAGCACATGCAGATCGCGGACGAGGGATCGCTGATCCGAACGCGAGAGTCGTCCCACTTCGATGCGACCGCTCGGAGAGACGCCGGCCGAGAGATCCTCCAGTTGCTGCGCGAGAATCATGCTCAGCAGCGACCGGTGAATCCGCACCAGGGTTTCGGCGTCCGAAGACGACACACGCCCTGCGGCGCTCGCGTCCTGAATGCGCTCAGGTGTCGACCGCGCTCCGGAGCCGACACGCAGGGAAAGTGTGCGCGCAATCCCCACGAGAGGAAGCAGCCCGCCGATCTTCAGGTCGACTCGACCATCGACGGCGCGCAGCCGGCCGAACAGGCCGATTGGCGGCGACATTGCAGCAACGGACTCGGCGAGCAGCCCGATGAATGCCGGAGTGCGCTCGGCCGCCTCGATTGCTGTCTGGTGAAGCTCACGACCAAGCTGGACGGTGCCCGCTGCCGGAACGAGATCGTAGAAGATGTCGACATGCAGCAGATCCTCGGGTGTGGAGCGCCTCAGCCAGTTTGCGACACGCTCGCGCCAGTTCGTGACGGTGCCCCGCCATTGCGGGTTCGACGCCATGATGCCACCCTGGCAGCGGCGCACACCCGCCTCGTCGAGCAGATCCGCCATGAGGGAGCCGAGGGCGGAAAACCACGAATCGTCGTCGTCCGATCCGGTGTGCACCAGGGCATTGTCCTGATCGGCCGAGAGCAGACTCTCACCGCGCCCTCCGGAGCCGAGCACCAGAACGCACCAAGGCGCCGGGGCCGGACCGAGTCCTTGTCTTTCGAGGCGCTCGACCGCAATGGACGCGGCGCGGCCGGTCAGCGCACGAATTTCGTTGGATATGACGCGGGCAACCGCATCGCCGTCCAACCCTTCAGCCACAAGGCCCGCCGCGACCTCGGGAAGCCGGCTGTGGGCGGCCGCGAGCGCGGCTGCATCGTCGGCGCATGCGACTGCATCGCCCAGTTCGGCTGCGGCGCGAGCGCGATGATGGAGAAGATCGCGCTGGGAAACCATGCCGAGTGCCGCTCCCGCCGCATCCGCGACGCACAGGTGCCGGACGCCCAGACGATCCATGCGCCCCAGCGCGCGATAGAGCATCTCGTCGCCGGACATCGCGTACACCGGAGTGCTCATTGCCGACGACACCGGCGTCGCGTCCGGATCGATGCGAGGATCCGTGGCGGCCACCAGGAGATCGCGCTCGGTGACGATCCCGGCTGGCGACGACTCGACGCCGCGGACGAGGAGCGCCCCAATGCGCTGTTCGGCCATGATCCGCGCGGCTTCCCGAATCGTCCCTTCGGGCGGAATCGACCGTGGGGGCGTGCTCATGACCTCGTCGAGCCGGCGCTGGTAGAGAAAGCTGTCGATCCGAGCCAGCGGCGGCTGCAGCGGCGCTTGCGGTGACCCGCCCGGCAACGTATGCCATCCTGCCTCCACTTCGCGGGCAGCCAGGTCCGTTCGGCGTGCGGCGAATGCTTCCGCCTCGCCGAGGGTCCGGACGTCCACTTCGCGCAGGCGCGGCACCAGCGCGGCAAAGATTTCGGCCGCGGCCAGGCTGTCGGACAGCGCATCGTGCCGTGCCTCGATGGTGACGCCGAACCGGTACGCGAGCGATTCCAGTCCGAGGTCGACGAGCCCGCGATCGAGCGTACCCGCGAGATGTGCAACATCCAGCGCGGGTGGATCGCGCCAGCTCACCCCGGCTCGCGCCGCCTCGTGACGCATCATCGCGAGGTCGAAGCGGATGTTCTGACCGATGACTACCCGACCCGAAAGCATGTTCGCAAGCGAGCGGATCACCTCGGCAAAGCAAGGGGCACCGGCCACATCGGGGTCGGCGATTCCGTGAATTCGGGTCGACGCAGCCGGAATCGCAACCCCGGGATTGATGCGCGTATTGACACGCGGCTCGCTCAACACCATCGGGCCGCGCATCGCCACCGCTCCGATCTGGACGATACGGTCGTTCGCCACGTCCAGTCCGGTGGTTTCCAGATCGAGCGCGATCGCGGACAGGGCCGCGAGCGCGGCATGACTCGGTGGCCGGTCGGTGCCAGGCATCGGGGCCCAGGGGGCGTCAATCGAACGGATGTCGCTCGACGATAGTCTCGTCGCGCCCCGCCCCGGTGGAGACAAGGTCGATCGGGACCCCGACAAGCGCTTCGATACGCTCGATGAAGGTACGGGCGGCAGGCGGCAATCCGGCGCGTGACCGAATCCCCACCGTCCGGGCCTTCCAGCCCGGCATGTCCTCGTAGATCGGCTCACATCGCCCCAGCTCTTCGGCGGACCCCGGCGGCGTGTCCCGCCGCTCCCCGTCGAGTCGATAGCTCGTGCACAGGCGAACCACCGGCATTTCGTCGAGGACGTCCAGCTTGGTGATGCAC
Organism: Gammaproteobacteria bacterium; assembly: GCA_022826505.1. Taxonomy (GTDB): domain Bacteria; phylum Pseudomonadota; class Gammaproteobacteria; order HK1; family HK1; genus HK1. Next base: position 27,286 of record JAJDUQ010000254.1, on the reverse strand, counting down.
AGCCCCGACACGCTGTTGATTCGTACCGCCCGGCGCAATCCCACGATGTCGAGCCAGCCGCAACGCCTCGGCCGTCCGGTGGTTGCGCCGAACTCGTTCCCTCGCGCCGCGAGACGTTCACCCACATCGTCGTGGAGTTCGGTCGGAAACGGTCCGGCGCCAACCCGCGTGGTGTAGGCCTTGCTCACTCCGAGCACGTAACCGATGTCGCGCGGACCGAGCCCACTGCCGGCGGCTCCTCCGCCCGCCGTGGTATTGGACGACGTCACGAACGGAAAGGTGCCTTGATCGATGTCCAGCCACGCCCCTTGCGCGCCCTCGAGCAGTATGCCCTCACCGGCGTCGATCGCCGCATGCAGCGTCCCCGGCACATCCGTCACCAAGCGCCCGATGTGCTCCACGGCCGCATCGAGCGAGTCACGGACTTCGGTGATGTCGACCGGATTGGTGCCGAACCATCGGGTGAGCACGAAGTTGTGGAACTCGTCGAGCGCCCGCAGCTTCGCGTCCAGTCTCGCAGGGTCGAGCAGATCACCGACGCGCATCGCCCGGCGAGCGACCTTGTCCTCGTACGCGGGGCCGATGCCGCGCCCGGTGGTGCCGATCGCGACCGAACCGCGCTCGGCCTCGCGCGCACGGTCCAGCGCGGCGTGGTAGGGAAGGATGAGGGGACACGCGTCGCTCACCCTCACCCGATCATGCGCGGGAATGCCGCGTTCGGTCAGCATTTGCATCTCGTCGACCAGTGCGGCAGGCGACAGGACGACGCCATGCCCGATGAGACACCGCACTCCTTCGCGCATGACCCCGGAGGGAACCAGATGCAGAACCGTACGCTCGTCACCGATCACGAGGGTGTGGCCGGCGTTGTGTCCACCCTGAAATCGCACCACCACCGACGCGCGGTCGGTGAGTTGGTCGACGATCTTGCCCTTGCCTTCGTCGCCCCACTGCATGCCGATGACCGCGACCGCGCTTGTCATTCCGATTCTCCCGTCCTCCCGGGTGGTGAATCGCAACCACGATTCGCAACCACGTCGGCGGTGACCACCCATTGCCGGTCGCGACGTTCCATGTGTCGGTTGCCGATCGGGACTTCGCCCGGCAGACACTGGATGACGCACTCTCCCTGCGAACGGAGCTTGCCAATTGCATCGTGCAGCGCCGGATCGTCCGTCCAGGGGGCAGTGACGACCGTCCCCTGCGCAGGTTCCACGCCGGACGTCCGGAGAGCGATGAGGGTCTTCAGATCCGCGCTGAATCCGGTGGCCGGGCGCGCGCGACCGAAGACGCTTCCGATCTCGTCATAGCGGCCACCTCTCGCCACTTCCCGTCCGTAACCGGGCACGAACGCGGCGAACACGAAACCCGTGTGATAGCGGTACCCTCGAAGCTCCGCCAGATCCATGTGCAGTTCGACGTCGGGACAGCGTGCGCGTACGGCATGCACCAGTGCCGAAAGATCCGACAAACCGCGTTCCACTTCCTCGCCGCCGTGCGCCAGCACCGAGTCAGCACGCTCCAGAATCGTCGGGTCTCCATCGAGCTCGACGAGGCCGATCAGCGCGTCGGCAGAATTCGCCTCGACCTCCCAGGCCTCGAGAAGGCCACGAACCTCGGCTCCCGCCTTGCGTTGCAACGCCTCGTGCAAGGCGATTTCCCGGTCGTGAGGCAACGCCGCACGACGCGCAAGCGCTCGAAATATCCCGACATGCCCCATGTCGAGATGCACCGGCCCGACGCCTGCCCGCGCCAGCGCTTCGAGCATCAGGCAGACGATCTCGCAATCGCTCTCCCAGCCGGAGTGACCGTAGAGCTCCGCCCCGATCTGAACCGGGCTGCGTCCGCCCGAGATACCCTCGGGGAGGGTGTGCAGCACGGTCCCCACGTAGCATAACCGCGAAGGGCCGTCGCGGCGCAGCCGGCGGGCGTCGATCCGGGCGACCTGGGGAGTCATGTCCGCGCGGACCCCCATCATGCGTCCGGTCAACTGGTCGATCAGCTTGAAGGTATGAAGCTTCAGATCCTCGCCGGTGCCGGTCAGCAGCGATTCCAGATATTCGATGTACGGCGGGGTGACGATTTCGTAGCCCCAGCGAGCGAACAGATCGAGCAGCGAACGCCGCATGCGCTCGAGACGCAACGAATCCGGAGGCACGAGTTCGTCCATGCCTTCCGGGAGCAACCACCGTTCAGTGCGCGACTCCATGACGCGAAACGCTGCGGCGACGAATCAGCGACGATCCGCCCGCACTCAGCGAACGACGTAGAGCAGCAGGCAGCCGGCCACCATCACCGTGAGCCCGGCGAACCGGAGCTTGCTGTCATTCATGTTCGCAAGAGCGAGCATCGCGCGCCGCATCGCCTGCGGGTTAAGAAACGGCACGATCCCCTCGAGCACGAGCACCAGCGCCAGCGCGACGAGCAGATCGTGCCACACGTCTCGCCCCCGCAACCGTCAGCGCCGCGAGCGCGGCGTGGGTGCACGGGGAGGGACGCGGTTCACGGCCGCGCTTCCGAGCCCTTGAAGTAATCGAAGAACTCGCTCTTCGGTTCGAGCAGGAGGATGTCCGCGGTGCTCCCGAACGCGGTGCGGTACGCGTTCAGGCTGCGGTAGAGCTTGTAGAACTCCCGGTCCCGGCCGAACGCCGACGCATAGATCTCGGTCGCTCGCGCGTCTCCGGACCCGCGGGTGATCTGCGCCTCCCGATCGGCCTCGGCGATGATGACCTCGCGGTCCTTGTTCGCGTTCGCCCGCAGCTCGCGCGCCTGCTCCTCGCCTTCGGACCGGAACCGCTTGGCCACCTCGAGGCGCTCCGCCCGCATGCGGTTGTAGACCGACTGGCCCACGTCCTCGGGCAGGTCCACCCGCTTGATGCGCACGTCGACGATCTCGAGTCCGAGCTCATCGGCCTGGTCCTTGGCCGCCACCCGGAGCTCGTTCATGATCTCGGTCCGCTCGCCGGAGACCACCTGGCGGATGGTGCGCTTGCCGAACTCGTCGCGCAGCCGCTTGAGGATCACCTCGCCGAGCCGGTTGTTCGCCTGGAGGATGCTGCCGCCGGTGGATGTGTAGAACTGCCGCACGTCCGCGATCCGCCACTTCACGAACGAATCCACGATGACGTTCTTCTTCTCGAACGTGAGGTAGTTCTGGGGGTCGCTGTCCAGGGTCTGGATCCGGGAATCGAACTTGAGGATGTTCTGCACCACCGGCACCTTGAAATGCAGCCCCGGCTCGAGGCTGGTGCGCTCCACCTTGCCGAACTGCAGCAGGATGGCCACCTGGCGCTGATCGACGGTGAAGACGCTCAGTCCCCCCAGAATTCCGAGTCCGACCAGGAAAATCAGCAAGGCCTTGAGGTTCATCAGCGCGTCCTCCCGAGCGGGCTCTCCCGCGAACGCCGCTGGTCGCCGGAAGAGGCTCCACGTGTCGTGGAGTCCCCCGCCGCTCCGAACGACTGGCGCTCGGGAACGGACGAGTCGCCCCGCGACTGGATGATCTGGTCGAGCGGCAGATACATGAGGTTGTTGCCTTCCGGAATGTCGACGAGCACCTTGCTGGTGTTCGCGAGGACCGACTCCACCGCTTCGAGATAGAGACGATCGCGGGTCACTTCCGGTGCGACCCGATACGCCTGCAGCACCTGCTCGAACCGCGACGCGTCGCCGAGCGCGATGGCCTCGACGCGCTGCCGGTAGGCCTCCGCCTCGGCGAGAATCGCGTTGGCCTCACCGCGCGCCTTGGGGACCACGTCGGCCTGGTACGCCTTCGCTTCGTTGATGATCCGTTCCTGGTCCTCGCGTGCCTTGATGGCATCGAGGAACGCATCCTGAACCTGGGTGGGCGGCTGCGCGTTCTGCATGTTGACGCTCATCACGCGCAGACCCGTCTTGTAGCGGTCGAGAATGTCCTGAATCAGCCCCTGCGTCTCCGCCGCCACCGCGCCGCGGCCCTCGGTGAGCACGAAGTCCATCCTCGACCGGCCGACGATCTCGCGCACCGCGCTCTCCGTCGCCTGACGCAGCGCGATCTCCGGCTCGCTGTTCTCGAAGAGGAACTGGGCGGGGTCCTTGACCCGGTACTGCACCGCGAACTGGAGATCGACGATGTTCTCGTCCTCGGTGAGCATGAGCGCTTCGCGGGGAACCACGGCGACGCTGCTGCCCTGGTGTCGGAATCCGATTTCCGCGTTCCTGACCCGGTCGACGTTCACCGTAATCACCGAGTCGATGAAATACGGCGCCCAGTTGAAGCCCGGATCCATCGTGCGGTGGTACGCACCGAAGCGCAGTACCACGCCCTTTTCCGGTTCCTGGATGATCCAGATGCCCGCCAGCCACCAGACCACGACGAGTACGACGGCGAGGACGCCGGCGCCCACGAATCCACCGCGGCCGAACCCCCGTCCACCGCCCCCGCGGCCCGAACGACCGGCTCCCCCGGGGCGCCGTCCGAAGGCACGTCCCCACTGGGACTGCAGCTTGCGGAGGATTTCGTCGAGATCCGGGGGTCCTTGCTGTCGGCCGCGATTTCCCCACGGATCACGGTCTCCATTCCCATCAGGTTGATTCCAAGCCATCCGGCCACTCCCGTACGCCCGTCAGGGCGAAGCGCGATTCCGCGGCAAGGTGGCCGCGTCGGAGAGAAGGTCAAACCGTAATCTTAGCCTGCATCGCCCGCCAGTTCACGGTCGCGCCGCCTCCCGACTGTTTCCGCGATCGGGCGCGGCCAGGAAGTCCTCGAGCCGCATCTCCAGATTCAGCCGTGCCAGGGTGGTCGGATCGATGCGAAACGTCATCCAGCTTGCACCGTCCGGCGCACCGACCTCCTCGACCACGTTGGTGCATGCATGAATCGCCGCCCGCAGCCGCCCCTCGGCAGGCGGAATTCGAGCCACACAAGTCACGCGCGAACGCCCGACGTGGGTTTGGATCGCCTCGACGACGCGGTCCATTCCGATCCCGGTCCGTGCCGACGCCAGCACGCGCGCCGGTCCCGCACCAGGCGCCGACTCCATGCGTGACACGCCAGACCATGCTCCGAACCGCTCCGGCGAGAGCTCGTCACACTTGTTGAACACTTCGAGCCTCGGAACCTCGGCCGCACCGATTGCCTGAAGGACGTCATGCACGTCGCGAATTCTCTCGTTCCGGTCGGGAGCCGTCGCGTCGACGACGTGCACGAGAAGCTGCGCCTCCCTCGTCTCCTCGAGTGTCGCCCTGAACGCCGCCACCAGATCATGGGGAAGCTGGCGGATGAATCCGACGGTGTCGGCCAGCACCACCGAGTCGCCACCTCCCAGCTCGAGTCGGCGCAGCGTCGGGTCGAGGGTGGCGAACAGCCGATCCTCGGCGAGGACTCCGGCCCCGGTGAGTCTGTTGAACAGGGTCGATTTGCCCGCGTTCGTGTAACCGACCAGCGCGACGACCGGAGTCCCGGAGCGGGACCGGGCGCGCCGGCTGAGCCTGCGGCGTGTCCGCACGTGTTCGAGGCGGTCCCGGACCGCGCGAATTCGCTTGTCGACGAGGCGCCGATCGGTCTCGAGCTGTGTCTCGCCGGGCCCACGCAGACCGATGCCTCCCTTCTGACGTTCCAGGTGGGTCCATCCCCTCACGAGCCGCGTGGACAGGTGCTCGAGCTGGGCGAGTTCCACCTGCAACTTGCCTTCGAAAGTGCTGGCACGCTGCGCGAAGATGTCCAGGATGAGCGCGCGCCGATCGAGCACCCTGCACGAGACGTGGCGTTCCAGATTGCGTTCCTGACCCGGACTGAGAGGCTGGTCGAAGAGGACGACCTCGGCCGCGCACGCCTCGACCGCGCCGCGAATGGCGTCGGCCTTGCCCGCGCCCACGAAGAACTTCGAATCCGGGCTGCGTTCCGGATAGCGCACGATGCCCGCGATGCGCGCCCCGGCCGACATCGCAAGGTCTCGAAACTCCTCGACCATGCTTCCCTCGCCGCGTTCGTCCACGTGAACCAGGAGCGCCCGTTCGCCGGTCGCCGGTCTATCGAACATCGGGAATCCCGGAGGAGGGCATCAACGGTGGCAAGTGGAACGCGCATCGAAACAGCGGGAACTCGACGCTGCCATCCGGCGCTCTCCGGGCCGATTGCGTGCGCACGCCGAAACGATCCATCCGCGGGTTGCGCTCGGCCGGTGCGAACGCGGAGGCAACCGCGGCGCAGGCGTCACCGGGCGTTCCCTGCGAGCGCCGGCGGCGCCGGTCCCCGAGCGGACACTGGCGCTCAGGGGTCGACGGCCTCTTTCTCGGGGGCGTCCGGACGAGGAAGCCTCATGTTGCGCGACGGGACCACGGTCGAGATCGCGTGCTTGTAGACCATCTGGCTGACCGAGTTGCGAAGCAGCACGACGAACTGATCGAATGACTCGATCTGCCCCTGCAGCTTGATCCCGTTGACGAGAAATATGGAGACCGGCACGCGCTCCTTTCTCAGCATGTTGAGGAACGGGTCCTGCAACGATTGCCCCTTGCTCATTGTCATTCTCCGACACTCTGGCGCCTGTTGTTCTACCGGGCTCCTTCCCGGCACGGCCGGAACGACATGGACGACCGCCTGGTGGTACCGCTGCAGGCACGAAATCGAGAGCATGAATCTCCAGCCTGCAGCAACCTCCCCCGGCCATCCGGACGCTGCGTCCCGACCCTGACCGACCCTTCCCCCAATTGACGATCCGCAGGGACAAGGGGTCCGACGTCACCGCGGGTCCTAGTGGAATGCGGAAATGCAGTCGAGTCAAGCGCTTCCGGCGACCGTGCTCCGGACATGTCGGAAAATGCAAGGATGACGGCCCGGGGGCGGCGGTCCTGAACCGCGTGACTGCGACGGCTCGCAGCCGCCGACGTCAGTCCGGCAACTCGCCCTCCACCTCGAATATCTTCACCAGGAGCGCCACCCGCATCCACATGCCGTTGCGCTCCTGGCGCCAGTACATCGCCCGCGGGTCCCGGTCGACGGCGGGATCGAGTTCGGGACCTCGCGGCAGCGGGTGCATGACGACCGCGTCGGGCTTGAGAGCCGGAAGCTGTGCGGGCCCAATTCGGAATCGCGCGTGATCGAAGCTCGCCGACTCGTCTCCGACATCGTGCTCGGTCTGGAGACGGGTGACGTAGATGGCATCCAGCTCGCCGATGACCGAGGCGAGACTGTCGGTTTCCTCGAACGGGATACCGTTCCCGCGCAGGTGCTCCTTGATGTCGCGCTCCATCGCAAACGCGTTCGGCGCGATGAACACCAGCCGGACGTCGCGGTAGTTCTTCATCAGGTAGGCCAGGGATCGCGCGGTGCGGCCCCGGCGGAGATCGCCCATGAGGCCGATCACCTTTCCGTCGATGCCACCTCGGCACTGAAAGCTGCGTTCGAGCGTGTAGATGTCGAGCAGGGCCTGGGTGGGGTGCTGATCCCTGCCGCTGCCGGCGTTGATGATCGGCACCGGCCGCTCGATGCGATCCATCAACGCCGCCGACTGCGCCGCCATCCCCGCCTTGTGGGTACGCATGATGATCACGTCGACATACGAGCTGAAGGTCCGGATGCTGTCCTCGAACGTCTCGCCCTTGACCTCCGACGAGATTGACGGATCCCGAATCTCGCTCGTGCGTATCCCCAGCAAATGACAGGCGTTGTCGAACGACAGAAACGTCCGCGTGGACGGCTGGGTGAAGTACAGCATCGCCCGCTTGTGCGGCAGCAGCGTCTGCAGCGAACGGGCACCGAGCCTGGACTTCGCGTGCTGGCGCAAGCGGGTGGTCAGCGCGCAGAGGTCGTCGAGCAGGGTGCGATCGAACTGCCGCGGATCGAGGACGTGAAAAAGGGAGACGTTGCGCTGGCTCAAACCTCTGATTCCCCGTCTCGCGCGGTGGCGCCGTTGTACCAGACCGTCATCGTCGATGCCATTGGCCGATGAGACCCGGCGCCCGGCGTCACCGAGCCTCGCGGGCGACGCGACGAGCCCTCCGACCCGGCCTCGCGCACGGACTCGACTGCCGGGGCGGTTGCGCCTCCCGTCAGCCCCCGTACAGGTTCGGAAACACCGAAGGGAGTACCGGCTCGTCTCCCTCCAGCTCGATGCGATCGAGTACTCCACGGTCACACTCCGCAAGTGAACAGAGCCGCTCGAGTGCGGTGTGCGCCGCTACGGCCATCACACGTGCAGCTCCGGCGACGCGACGTGGCGCCGGAATCCTTCCCGCTCGCCGAGTCGTGCGAGCCACGCGTCGAGATGCGGAGTCGCCGGACCACGCTGCGCGAACACCTGCCACCGGCGCGCCGCCGCCCCGGCCGGGATGTCGCCCATCGAGAAACCGTTGCCGGCGAGGTAGGCGCTGTCCGCGAGATGGGCGTCCAGAATTTCGAGCGACGGAGTGATGCCACGTATCGCCGCCTCGACCGCACCGGGAGTGCGCAGGTCTTCACGCAGCCGTCTGAGCTCCATCACCAGTACATGCAGGTGCGGCTCCAGGCGCTCGTTGGTCCACGACATCCACTGGGCGGCGCGCCCGAAGGTCTCGGGATTCCCGTCGACGAGCCTGCCGTGCCCGTACCTGAGCCCGAGATAGGTGACGATTGCGTTCGACTCCCAGAGCACGCACCGTCCATCCTCGATTGTGGGCACCGTGCCGTTGGGATTCCTCGCCCGGTACCGCGGCGCGTTGACGCCCCCGTACGGCACGGCGCCGGTCGAGACGTGACCGTCCGGCCCCATCGTCCCGCTCGTGAGCGTCAATTCGAACTCGACGCCGGCCTCCACGCAGGCCCACAGCACGCGCTGCGTGCAAATGGACGTCGGTCGTCCCCAGATTCTGATCATGGATGGTGCCCGGTGTCCGTGCGCTCGCGGCAGGAGGATAGGCTATCCTCTCGAACTCGGTCACCTTCGACCGATGCCCTCATCTTTCTCTTCCGCGATACGCGACGGCTCGGGTCGGATTCGTCACGTTTGCGCACCGGCCCCGTGCGGTAGAGTTCCTGGCAATTGCGTGCACATCGGCGCGGATTCGGCAGGATCGGTGTAGTACACTCGCGACCCGCACGCGCGGGCATCCCACCCCCGGCGAACGGCTGGATTCGAGCTCAAGTGCATCGCGGCACCATCCTCGTCGAAAACTGCGAAATCCTCGCCCACGAGACGCATCCCGCCGGCCAGTGGATGTTGCGCATCCGCGCGCCGAGGATCGCGGCGCGCGCCGAACCGGGCTCGTTCGTGCACGTGAGCTGCGATCCGCTGCTCGCGATGCGCCGCCCGATGTCGCTGATGCGGACCGACGCCGACGAAGGATGGGGCGACATCCTGTACAAGGAGGTCGGCCACGGCACGAGGCTGCTCGCCGAGAAGCGCCCCGGTGCCCGGCTGAGCGTCATCGGTCCCATCGGCCGTCCCTTCGAGGTGGTCCCGGGACGCCCCCGGGCGTTGCTGCTCGGCGGCGGCATCGGCATCCCGCCCATGGTTTTCCTCGCCGACCGGCTGCGGCGCGATCCTTCGATGTCGATGTTCGTGGTGATGGGCTCGGAGGTCCCCTTCCCGTTCGAGACGCCGACTTCCGACATCGTGGTTCCGGGGCTCGGTGCCGAAACGGGTGCGACCATGCCGCTCATGGAGCAATGGGGCGTCGCGGCCCGGCTTTCGAGCGGCGCCGGGTTCGCCGGCTGTCACCGCGGCTACGTCACCGACCTCGCGCGCATCTGGCTCGATGCGCTCGACGACGTTGCGCGCGGCGAGGTTGCGGTCTACGCGTGTGGACCGGTACCCATGCTCGAAGCCTGCGTCGACCTGGCCCGCGAGTACGCCCTCCCTTGCCGTGTGTCCCTCGAGGAGTACATGGCCTGCGCGGTCGGGGGGTGCGCGGGATGCGCGGTGCGGGTGCGCACCGGCGACGGCCGCGCCATGAAGCGGGTGTGCGTCGACGGACCGGTGTTCGACGGCCACACCATCGTCTTCGGCGCCTGACCCCGGAATCGGCCGGACCCACCGAGACCCGATATGCACCCGACCTCCGAACCTGCGAAACCCCTGGCCGGAATCCGCGTCCTGGAGATGGGTCAGCTCATCGCCGGACCGTTCGCCGGGTGCATGCTCGCGTACTTCGGTGCCGAGGTGGTCAAGATCGAACCGCCGCGCACCGGCGACCCGTTGCGCAACTGGCGCGTGCTCAAGGACGGCACATCGCTCTGGTGGCGAGCGATGGGACGCAACAAGAAGTGCATCACGCTCAACCTGCGCGAGCCCAGGGGACGGGAGATCGCTCGCTCCCTTGCCCTGCGCTCCGACGTGCTGGTCGAGAACTTCCGGCCCGGAACGATGGAGAAGTGGGGGCTCGGCCCCGACGAGCTTCGCGCCGCGGCGCCGAATCTCGTCTATACGCGCGTGTCGGGATACGGTCAGACCGGCCCCCATGCGACGAAGCCCGGATTCGCATCCGTGTGCGAAGGCTTCGGCGGATTGCGCTACATCAACGGCTTCCCCGGGGGGCCTCCGGTACGCCCCAACCTGAGCCTCGGCGACACCCTCGCGGCACTGCACGCGGTGATCGGGGTACTGCTCGCGCTGGTGCACCGGAGCCGCATCGACGGGAACGCCATCGGCGGCCGGGGCCAGATCGTCGACGTGGCAATCTACGAATCGGTATACAACGTCCTCGAGTCGATGGTGCCGGAGTACGACGGCGCGGGCATCGTGCGCGAGCCGTCCGGCTCCACCCTGACCGGCATCGTCCCCACCAATACCTATCCGTGCGCGGACGGACGCTACGTGATCATCGGCGGCAACGCGGACTCCATCTTCAAGCGGCTGATGCGCGCCGCGGGACGTGACGACCTCGCGGACGACCCGCGACTTGCCGACAACGCGGGCAGGGTCGCCCACCAGCCCGAGGTGGACGACGCGATTGCCGAGTGGACCCGGACCCTCGACTCCGACCGCGTGCTCGAAATTCTGGACGACGCCGGCGTCCCCGCCGGCCCCATCTACAGTGTCGCGGACATGGCGGACGACCCCCAGTACAACGCCCGCGGACTGTTCGAGACGGTGGAAGTGTCGGGCGAGCCCCTGAAGATCCCGGCCCTGGTCCCGAAGCTCGACGGCACACCCGGCGCAACCCTCTGGCCCGGACCGGAGCTCGGCGCACACAACCGGGAGATTTACATCGACACCCTCGGCCTGGACGAGGAGGAGTTGCGCGCGCTCGCGAGCGACGGGGTCGTCTGAAGCGGGTACGCCAGTCGCGCATCTGCGGTCGGACGAGGGCCACAGGTCGCCGCGTCCCGCGAACCTGGAACGTCAAGCGACCGGGCGATGGCGGGTCGACGCGAGCCCCGATGTTTCCCCGATTCACAAAGCGAGGACGCGGAGGTGTCCGGGTTGGCAAGGCGAGCGCGAGTCAGGACGCGCAGGCGTACGTGACTGTACGTCGAGCACCTTGGCCGAGCTAAACGCAGCGAATCCGGTCAGTGCGCATCCACGGCCGGGAATCGGTGAGACGTTGGGGATGGTTCCCGGACCGCAACCTGACCGTGCCGGGTGAGTCCGCCGCCCTGGGGGATCGCGGCGCCGTCGTGGTGCCGCCCGTGGCTCGGGCAGTCCCCGGCGCCCTTCCGCCAGCGCTCGACTTCGGGTCCGTTCCGCTCCCCACCGGGACGCTATCCGGAAAAACGGGCTCGAGCGAGCACTTCGTTCACACGTCGTGCGATGACGAGCGTATCGCCCTCCTTCAGACAGAGCGCCCTCATTGCCACCTTCCCTTCATCCACGAACGAGGGGTCGACGTGCACGGCGGGTGAACCGTCCTGGAGCGCGATGACGAGATCGAATGCGGAGGGTCCTTGCGGGCGAGACTCGACCTCGAGCACGAGACGGGGCTCTTCGCCATCCGTGCTTTCCTCGATGCGCACCCCGCGTGCGATTTCGGGGTCGAGGTGCGCCTCGATGTCCTCCAGGCGCGCGACACATCGTCGGTTGCGTTTTTCGATGTCCTCCCCGACGAAGAGTTCGAGCGCGATGAGCAGGGCCACGATCTGCTCCTTGCCCACCTTGCAGGAACGGCCGATCCCGTGCTGGGGCAGGCCGCGGAGATTCAGGCTGGCAAACAGCGCGTGCGGAGGGCGCCACTGCCCGAAAAAGAGGTCCTGGTCGAGGTTCTGCAGCAGGGCCGAGGCGACGAGGTCCCGTCGCCCGCACAGGAGGCCGCTTCCCTGCGGCCCGAGGATCGCCTTGCCGCCGCTGATGGATACCAGGTCGGCGCCCTCTTCCAGGAACCGGCCGAGGTTCTGCTTTGGCGGAAGCTGGGACGCGGCGTCGACCAGCACCGGGACTCCCTTCGCGTGCGCGACCTCCGCCACCGCGGCAAGGGAAGGCCGGGAGCTCGGCTGTGCAACGTAGAAGACGCAGGCGGTGCGCTCCCCGATCGCGTCGTCGATCTCCCAGGCTTCCGCGTCGCGCACTCCGGCTCCGCTGAATCGGTCCGCGAGCCCCACCTCGACGAGGCGCGCCCCGGCCGCACGCACCGCGTGGTCGTAGAAGTTGCGTTGGCTGCGCACCACCACCGCTTCGTCCCGCATTCCCGTGGTGTCCGGAAGGCGGTTCATGCGCGCCGGGTCCAGTCCCGCGAGGCAGGCCGCGGTGCCGAGAAGCAGACCGGCCGAGGCGCCCGCGGTCACCATGCCCGCCTCGGCCCCGGTCGCCTCCGCGATGATTTCGCTCGCCCGGCCCTGGAGCTGGGCCATGTCGACGCAGTGTTGCGTCGCCTCCTGCATCGCGACGGCGATTTCGGGCGGCATCGGAGCGCCGCTCACTCGAGTCGCGGTGCCCTTGGCATTGATGATCGTCGCCACTCCGAGCCGTTCATAGACGTTCGACATGCTTCACCCCGCCGGCGCGTGGATTCCTGTGCCGTCCCCGGCAAGTCTATCGGGCGCTGCGCCGGCCGGGCCACCCGGGCGCCGCACCACCACTCGGGGGCACGACGAATCTCCTCCAGGTGCCGGGAGCCGGCGCCGCGGGATTTCTCCCCTCGACGCGGAACGCAGCCGTTTCCCTCGTCTTGAAGATCGAACGCGAAGGCGGAGGGGCCGGAGCTTCAGACCCCGGCGGGGGCCGAAAGCTTGCCCTCCTCCACCAGCCGCTCGTCGTGACCGGCGCAGATGTCGAGCTCGGTGTCACCGCGGGCAAAGCGCCGGATGTGCCCCCAGTGCAACCGGAAGTACGGGGCGCTCGGCAAGCGGTAGCCGAGGCGTTCCTCGATCTCGCGGTGCAGTTCCGGCAGCCGGTGGAAGGGGACCCCGGGGAAGGTGTGATGCGCGGTGTGGTAGGTCATGTTCCAGTTGATCCACCGCATGAACGCGTTGGTGGTCAGCGTTCGCGTGTTGAGCAGGGTATTCGGCTCGTGGGTGAGGCCGACGTGCTCGCCGCCCCCCTGCAGCATGTACGTCCACCGCATCAGCACGAATGGACCGAGCCAGTAGTAGAGCGGCCACCAGGACTGCGCCGCCACCGCGCTCGCCACGACCACTGCATAGCCGGCCACCATCCACCGGGTACAGGCGATCACGGAACGCCGCTGCCCCGCGGTCAGGTACCAGTCATCGGCTCGGCCGAGAGCGTGCAGGAAGATTCGGAGGAACTTGTGGCGGATCAGCGTCATGCCCGACAAGTAGAGAAGGTATCCCGCCAGGGTTCGGATCGGGCCGCGACCGAGCTCGGTGTCCCGATCCCAGTTCTGAGTGTTTCGGTGGTGGGCGTAGTGCGACCATCGGTGGTCGGAATTCGGGTAGAAGATGAGGAACCCGCAGACGAAGGCGACCGCCTGGTTCAGCCAGCGGGTCCTGAAGGCGGTGAAGTGATCGCACTCGTGCTCGGGAGCGTAGAGGTAGTTGAGAAGGAGTCCCTGGAGCAGAAACAGGGGCACGCACAGCCACGTACCCCATGTGTAGTGCATCGCCGCGGTGTTCAGAGCGATTGCCCCCCAGTGGCTGGCGAGGTACAGAAATGCCGGTCCGTTGCGTCGCTGCGAGAGCTCGGCAAGACGTTCCTTCGAAATGACACCCTTGGCCCCGACAAAGTCCTGCATGCGACGATCTCGCTGCCGACGCGGCGTGACAAGCGTAGCATTCGGGACGCGACGCCGAGAACAACCGTCTCGCCCCGGCCGTCCGCGCGAGCCCTTCCGAAGCGGCAGCCCCGGAACTCCGTCGTTCCATGAGCCTGCGAGCCTCGACGAACCCCGGGATACCGGCACCCGCCCTCGATGCCATGGCTTCCGTCTCGCGAGAGTCGCGAATTGCGAAAGAGCCAGGGCATTTCTGACCGCTGTGCTGATTCACCCATCGTGCACCCGCACTTGCCCTGAATCGGGTCACGAAGATGCAGCGAAGGCCACCGCCTCCGCAACTGCGGGTCAGAGCGATCCTCGCCGATCGGGCTCGATGGAGGCGGCGGTCCGAAAGAAGGTGTCGATCAGTGGCCGACCCCGGCGCGGAGCCAGGCACACCAGGTACGCCCGCGTGAATATCTCCGCGTCGGAAACCCGCAGTGTGCGTATGCTGGACGCCGGTGCGAACTCCGTTTCCGAGATCACGCCCGCTCCGAACCCGCGCAGCACCGCCTCCCGGTTAGCCTCCCGACTGTTGATTTCCATGACCGGTCGGACCGTCACTCCCGCCTCCATCAATGCACGATCGAACGCCTGACGCGTGGTGGAGAAGGTCGAGCGCAACACCATGTCGCAGCCCTCGAGCTCCTCGAGACGGATGCTGCTCCGCCCCGCGAGCGGATGGTTCGCATGGACGATTACGAGGACCCGATGGCGATTGTAGAACTCGCAGTGCCACTCGGGGTCGTCCACCGGCCGCCCTACCACGCCGACGTCGCAGTCGAAATTGCGGAGCCCGCGGAGGATCTCGTCCTCGAAGCCCAGGCGCACCGCGGTGGTCACCGCCGGAAACTGCCGGCGGAACTCCCACAGCACCTCCATCACGTCGAACGGACCGACCGCGTGCAGGTCAAGATGGCCGGCCTCCAGATTCTGCGTGGCTCGCAGCAGCGCGATCGCCTCTTCCTGATGTCCGTGCAGACCACGGGTGATGGTCAACAGGGACTCGCCGGTGGGGGTGAGCTTCACGCTGCGGCCCCGGCGATGAAAGAGCTCTACCCCGAAGTGTGCCTCCAGGGACCTCACGTGGGTGGAAACGGTCGGCTGACCGACGTGCAGCGCCTGCGCCGCGCGCGTGAAACCGCCGGCGGTCGCCACCATGTGAAACGCCTCCAGCCACTTTTGTTGCATCGATCAGATCAATACTTCAATCATGAAAAATCGATTTTAATGATAGTGGAACAATTGATATCGTGCATGTGACGCCCGCCGCGGAGCTCTCCCTGCGGAGCCGACAGCCGGAGGAACGACATGACGACCGACAATCTGACGGTGAACGGCACCACCTACCGCTGGCCCGACGGCCCGGTGGTGGTGGTGTGCATCGACGGCGGAGACCCCGCCTACATCGAGCACGGCGTGGCCGCCGGAATCATCCCCAACATCGAGCGCTGGAAGCGAGACGGCTTCTACACCGTGGCGCACGGCACCATGCCGAGCTTCACCTGTCCCAACAACATGTCGATAGTCACCGGGCGTCCCGCCTCGGTGCACGGCATCTCCGGCAACTTCTACCTCGACCGCTCGACCAACGAGCCGGTAGTGATGACCGAGCCCGATCTGCTGAAGGTCAACTCGGTGATGAGCGAGTTCTCGCGCCGGGGCGCGCGAGTGGTGTCCGTCACCGCCAAGGACAAGCTGCGCCGGCAGCTCCAGAAGGGGATGGATCTCTCCAACGGCTCGGTCAGCCTCTCCTCGCAACACGCCGACCGCTGCACGATGGAGGAGAACGGCATCGAGGACGCACTCGGTTTCGTCGGGCAACCGCTGCCGGACATGTACTCCGCGGACCTCTCTCTCTTCGTGCTCGACGCCGGCCTGAAGCTGCTCGAGGAACGCCGTCCGGACATCCTCTACCTCTCGCTCACCGACTTCATCCAGCACGCTCACGCGCCTGCACATCCGCAAGCCGATCGGTTCTACGCGGAGATGGACGCGCGCTTCGGCAAGTTCGAGGCGCTGGGTGCGACCGTGGCGCTCACCGCCGACCACGGCATGAACGAGAAGACCAACGACGACGGCACGCCTTGCGTGGTATGGCTGCAGGACGTCCTCGAGGCGGAATTCGGCCGGGGTGCGACGACGGTCATCTGCCCCATCACCGACGCGTTCGTGGGCCATCACGGTGCGCTCGGCGGTTTCGTGCGCGTGTACTGCAACGACGGGCTCTCGCCCGAGCGGGTGATGGAGGCGATCGAGGACGTGCCGGGCCTCGAGCGGGTACTCTCGCGGGCGGACGTGGCGCGCGAATTCGACCTGCCGTTGGGCCCCGAGGGGGACGTGGCGGTGCTCGGCGACGCCCGCACCGTCATCGGTGCCCGCGAGGTGGACCACGATCTCAGCGGGCTCAAGGGCCATCGGCTGCGCACCCACGGCAGCGTCCACGAGGCCGACGTGCCGATCATTCTCAGCCGTCCCGTCACCGACGAGTACGCACGCCGTGCCGAAGACGCGCGGCTGCACAGCTACGAAGCGTTCGACTACGCGTTCAACGGTATCGTCGCCTGACCCAATTCACCGCTTCCCGCCGGGTCGCCGAGGGAGAACGCCGACCGAGCGCCGGCGACGGATCCCCGGGAAACGGATGCAGAGGAGAGCTTCATGAACAGAACCGGCCGCGCCGTGGTCTACCCGGCGCCGAACGCGCCGTTCGAGGTGCGCGAGTATCCGGTGCGCGACGTCCGCGCGGGAGAGGTGCTGGTGCGGATCTCGATGTCCACCATCTGCCGGTCGGACATCCACTCCTACCAGGGCCGCCGCCCGAATCCGTGTCCCGGCATCCTGGGCCACGAGATTATCGGGGTCATCGAGCAGCTCGGCGACGGGATCCGCGAGGACCTGCGTGGCGACTCCCTCGCCCCCGGCGACCGCATCACCTGGACCGAGTACTTCGCCGACGGCCCGTCGTACTATCGCGACGTGCACGACATGCCGCAGAAGGCACCGGGGCTTCGCAAGTACGGGCACGATCACGTGGACGACGATCCTCACTTCCTGGGCGGATTCGCCGACTATTGCTACATCCTGCCCGGCACCGGAATCCTCAAGTTGCCCGACGCACTCACCGACGAGGAGGCAACCCCGCTCAACTGCGGGGTGGCCACCATGATCTCGGTCACCGAAGCGGCCGAAATCGCGGTCGGTGAGACGGTGGTGGTGCAGGGTCTGGGGCTGCTGGGCATCTACGGATGCGCCATCGCCAAGTCCCGGGGCGCCGGCCGGGTCATCGGGCTCGATGCGGTGCCCGCTCGGCGGCGGACGGCGGAGCGATTCGGCGCCGATCTCACCTTCGACGTCGGCGCGGCGAGTGAAGACGACCTGGTGTCGGCGGTGCGCGCCGCGTCGCTTCCGGACGGTCCGGACGTGGTGCTGGAAGTCTGCGGCGTGCCCTCGGTGGTACCGGCCGGCGTGCGCATGCTGCGCGTTGGCGGGCGCTACGTGCTCGGCGGGGTGATCAATCCCGGCTCGACCTTCGAGCTTGACGGCCACGACATGATTCGCAAGTGGATCACGCTGAAGGGCATCCACAACTACCACCCGCGCCATCTCGTCCAGGCGCTCGACTTCGTGATGGCCAACCGGAGTCGGTATCCGTTCGCGGAGATCGTGGACTCGCGCTTCGGCCTCGATGAGCTCGACGAGGCGTTCGAGAAGGCCGCCAACCATCGCGTGCTGCGCGCCGCCATCGTGCCCTGACGAGCACGCCGTAGCCCTTCCGTGAGTCGTCTTGGGGGTCGGCAAGTGGAATTTGTCGGCAAATCGACAGACTCCCGCTCGCTGTCTTCGCGAGAACGAGCTTCGCGGGAATGACCGCACCAACACGGCCGATGTCACTCCCGCGAGAGCGGGAATCCATGCGGCCTGAACCGAACACGAACGCGCCGTACCGAGAACGTGCGTTCGGAACACCCCTGCGGAGACAACCATGATTGAACCGGAGCTGAACTTCACGCCGCGCGGGCTCTACATCGGCGGCGAGTGGCAGGAAGCGGCGGAGGGCGGACGCCTCGCGTCGATCAATCCATCCACCGGCGAGCCCCTGGGCGAGGTGCCGGCCGCGACCGGGGTCGACGTCGACCGCGCGGTGCGCGCCGCCCGCGCGGCGTTCGATTCGGAGTGGGGACGGATGCCGATCCGCGAGCGCGCCGCGGGCCTGGAGCGGCTCGCCGCCCGGCTGCACGCGCACCGCGACGAGCTCGGACTCATGGACTGCGTGGATGCCGGCAACGCGCTCTCCGGCATGGTGGGCGACGTGGACTGGACGGTGGACACGCTGCGCTATTTCGCGGGCCTGGTCACCGAGATCAAGGGCGAGACCTCCTCGTACGGCCCGCGGCACCTGAACTTCACCCGGCGCCAGCCCTACGGGGTGGTGGCCAAGATCAACGCGTTCAACCACCCGTTCCTCTTCTGCGCGGAGAAGGCGGCAGCGGCCCTGGCCGCGGGCAACACGGTGGTGGTGAAGGCGGCGGACCAGGCGCCGCTGTCGAGCCTGCGCTTCGCGGAACTCTGCGAGGGCGTCCTGCCCCCGGGGGTGGTGAACGTGGTCACCGGTGGCGCGGAGACCGGCTCGGCGATGGTGCGGCATCCGCTCGTGGAGCGCATCGGCTTCGTGGGCTCGGTGGAGACCGGGCGCATCATCGCCCGCGAGGCGGCGGAAGGGCTGAAGGAGGTCACGCTGGAGCTCGGCGGCAAGAACCCCATCATCATCTTCCCCGACGCCGACCCGGAAGGGGCCGCGAAAGCCGCGATGAAGGGCATGAACATGAACCGCCAGGGTCAGTCGTGCAGCTCGACCTCGCGGGTGTTCGTGCACGAGTCGCTGCACGCCGCAGTGCTGGACGCGCTGGTGGCGGAGGCCGAGGCGTTGCCGGTGGGACTGCCCTGGGAGGACGGCAAGGAAGTCGGACCCATCGTGTCCGCCCGCCAGTACGAGCGGGTGACGGACTTCATCGCCTCGGGCCGCGAGGAGGGAGCACGGCTCGCCACCGGCGGCGGCCGTCCCGCGGACCCCGCGCTCGCGAACGGGTTCTTCGTCTGCCCCACCGTGTTCGACGGCGTCGACGACTCGATGCGCATCGCGCGGGAAGAGATCTTCGGCCCGGTGATGTCGGTGTTCACGTGGTCCGACGTCGAGGAGGTGCTGGCGAGGGCGAACGCCCTTCCCTACGGCCTCACCGCCGCCATCGTCACCAACGATCTGGACAAGGCCATGGAGACCGCCGATCGGGTGGAGGCGGGCTACGTCTGGATCAACTCCACCGGGCGCTACCTCGGCGCCCCCTACGGCGGCTGGAAGCAGAGCGGTTCAGGCCGCGAAGAGTCCCTGGACGAGCTGCTGAGCTACACGCGCATCAAGAACGTGAACCTGCGGTGGTGATATCCGAGTCGCTTCCGTCTGAGCTGTGACGCCCAGCGAACGGCGGAGGGCCGCCGCGTACCTCGCCGCTCACGTCCTGCCCGAGCAAGAAATGAACGTTGTCCCGAGAAGAAGGTATCACTATGCTACCGGTATGACTTCAATACACATCAGAGACGTTGCGCCGGAGACGCTCCACGCGCTGAAGCGCCTGGCGCGCAGTCACCATCGGTCGCTGCAAGGCGAGTTGCACACCATCCTCGAACGGGCTGCCAGGATGGCGCCGCCGGACGAAGAAGTTCGGACGCTCGATCTCGTGACGGTCAGGACCGGTCACACGACCTCGTGGAGCAGAGACGAGATCTATGGCCCCGGCGGCCGGTGACATCCTGTTCGTCGATACCAACGTGTTGTTGACCGCGACGGACGAATCGCGCCCGCAGCACCGCGACGCCGGGCGGCTGCTCGGCGAGTCGGGTCTTCACGGTCTGCACTTGGCCGCGAGCGGCCAGATTCTGCGGGAGTATCTGGTAGTGGCGACGCGGCCCCTGGACACGAACGGCCTGGGCCTGCACGTGCGTGATGCGACGGCGAACGTGAGCGAGTTTCTGCGCTACATCCACCTGTACGACGAAACCGAGGAGGTGGCCCGCCGGCTGCGTCGACTCGGCCTGACCTACGGTCTGCACGGCAAGCGGCTCCATGACGCCAACATCGTCGCCACGATGTCGATTCATGGAATCCGCGCCTTGGTCACTCAGAATCCGGGTGATTTTGCACCGTTTGACGAGATCGATCCCGTGACTGTCGCCGACATCGCCATCTGAGCGTCGGTTGCAGCTCGAATCGGACTGTTCGCGGTACCCGGGCAAGATGCGGGACCCGGCACCCGGCGGGCGTACCAGAGTCCGACGCGGGCGGATGCGGGCTTTCAACTTGCCGCTTGAACCGCAGATCCCGCGGCGAGTCTCCCATGAGGTGAGGGAAGTCCAGCGCCGCTTCCACGGCCTGCGGGAGGCCATCCCACACGGCACCCTTTGCGGTAAATCGTCCGGTCCGCAAGCCACGGCGACAGGAATCGCGCCGGGGTGGGGTCCGGAGCAAGGGTTCTCCGACGATGTATCGTCAGGAGCAACTGCGCGCCCTCGACGCCTTCGCCTCGTCGAAGTGGCGGATTGCGCGTTCGAACTTGTCGCGGCAACCGGTATTGCAAAACCCGACGACTTGGCCATCGTACTCGGTCAGCGAGTCGGGTTGCACCGGCTTGCCGGACCAGGGACAGGTCTCGTTGATGCAATTGGCGATGTCGAGAGCAGGCATTGTGCCTCCCTTGGTCTCTTTCGATAGTTTGTCGGTCTGAGGCGAACTCTCGACAGGGTACGCTCGGCGACGGAGAGGAAAGTTGCTCTTTCCCGAGCCGTTCGGGCCGACCAGAAACGAAAGCTGTGCCAGCGAAACGTCGCAGGCGGCGATGCTCTTGTAGTTGCGAAGTACGACCCCGGTGCAACAGCCGGCGATCTGTCGTCATGGCTCCGCCTGCAGGAGCGCAGCGTCACCGTCTCCGGCAACGGCGTTGCATCCCGAGGCAGCAGGAGCGCAGGGAGCGCCGCTCGCGACCCCCATCTCCCCGAGAATCCCCTCGACCGCCGAGAGCGCGGCGCGCATCTCCGCCGGCCCCAGGCGGCCGATGCAGCCGATGCGAAACGAGGGAGCCAGGGTGAGCTTGCCAGGATAGATGACGTATCCCCGGCGCCGCATGCGCTCGTAGAAGTCCTCGAACCCGAACCGGGGGTCCGCCGGCATGCGGAAGGTCACGATGATCGGCGCCTGCACCGCATCCGGGAGCAGGGTCGCGAAACCGAGCTCGCGCATGCCGTCCACCAGGACCTTCAGGTTCTCCCGGTAGCGTCTCCCGCGCGCCGCAACTCCACCCTCGGCCTCGAACTCCTCCAGTGCGCGGTGCAGCGAGAGAATGGTCTGCACCGGAGGCGTGAAACGCCATTGGCCGTTCTTCTCCATCGCGACGTGCTGGTCGTGCAGGTCGAGACTGAGCGCATGGGCGTTGTCCCGGGCACGTTCGAGCGCTTCCTTCCGCGCGATGCAGAAGCCGAGCCCCGGGGTGCTCTCCAGGCACTTGCCGGACGCCGCCACCGCCGCCTCGAACGGCGTCGAGCGCGCATCGAGCGGCAATGCGCCGAACGCGCTCATGGCATCAACGAGCAGGCTGCGGGAATGCTCCGCGCACACGCGGCCGATCGCCTCGACGGGATTCACGACTCCGGAGGTGGTCTCGCAGTGGACCACCGCAACGTGGCTGGTCTGCGCATCGTCGGCAAGCGCACGGTCGAGCGCGTGCGGATCCACGGGCGTGTCCTCCGGCGCCTCCAGCAGCTCGAAGCGACGTCCGGCCACTTGGCAGATCTTCGCCATGCGTTGCCCGTAGGATCCGTTGGCGAGGATGAGCACCTGGCCGTCCCGGGGCACGAAGGTGCCGAGCATCGCTTCGACCACGAAGGTGCCGCTGCCCTGCAGCGGAACGCACGCGTGGGTGCCCTGCCCGCCCGCGATTGCCACCAGCCGCTCGCGCACCTGTCGGTTGACGTCGATGAAGTGACGGTCGCGCGACCCGTAGTCGTGCCGCGCGGCCTCCTTGACCTCCGGTGACGTGGTCAGCGGACCCGGGGTAAGCAGCCAGGGGTCCCCACTCGGCGAACGCGCACTCACGGTTTCATGTCTCCTTGGAACCCCCCCTTTCCGGCGGTCCGATCACTGCCCGAATGGTAGACCATGTCCTGCGGTCTTGCCCGGCCGCCGCCAGGGGATTGGCCGCGTGTTTCGAAGAGTCGTGAGGCGACGGCCCGGAGATGACTGGACTCGCGCGGCGAACGCGAATCGGATCCGCGTCCGCCGCCGTGATTCGGCGAAGGATTGCAGTTAGTCTCACGGACGCAATTCGCGCTCTTGCACGCTCGACACGGATCAGAGGAACCCTGCCATGAATGGTCCCGACCTCGACCGGTTGCGTTCGGAAGGCGAGCTCAACATCTCGCCACGCAGGCAGGCGTGGCACCAGGAACAAGTCGACGCCGACACGAAGTACTGGCTGGAGGAGGACGCCAGGTATTTCCTGCACCAGTCGCTCTCGACCCCGTGTCTGGACGTACTGGCTCGCTGCGACGGCGCCTGGCTGGAGGATCTCCAGGGCAGGCGCTTCCTCGACTTTCACGGCAACAGCGTGCACCAGGTGGGCTTCGGACACCCACGCGTGGTCCAGGCAATCCGAGAGCAGATGGAAACCCTCCCATTCTGCACGCGCCGGTATACCAACATTCCGGCCATCGAGCTGGCCAGGAAGCTGACGGAGCTGGCACCCGGATCGCTCGGCAAGGTGCTGTTCGCGCCCGGGGGTACCAGCGCCGTCGGGATCGCTCTGAAGCTTGCCCGCATGGCCACCGGCCGGTTCAAGACGTTGTCGATGTGGGATTCGTTTCACGGCGCATCGCTGGACACCATCTCGCTTGGTGGGGAGGCGATGTTCCGTCAGGGCATCGGTCCGCTGCTTCCCGGCACGGAACACGTTCCGCCACCCGACGCACAGCACTGTCCCTGGGACTGTGCTGGTACGTGCAACCTGAAGTGCGCGGAGTACGTCGACTACGTGCTGGACAAGGAAGGCGACATCGGAGTGGTCGTCGCCGAGACCGTGCGCAGCACGCCCTTCATTCCGCCGAAGGACTACTGGACGATCATTCGCGAAGCCTGCGACCGCCACGGGGCGCTTCTGGTTCTGGACGAGATCCCGCATTGTCTCGGACGCACCGGCAGGATGTTCACCTGCGAGCACTATGACGTGGTTCCGGACATGGTGGTGATCGGCAAGGGGCTGGGTGGCGGAATCTTTCCGCTGGCGGCGCTGATTGTCCGGGAAGATCTGGATGTCGCGCCCGACCGGGCGCTCGGGCATTACACCCACGAGAAGAACCCCGTCGCCTGCGCCGCCGCGCTCGCCGCCATCGAAGCGATCGAAGAGGAACGCTTGCTGGAGAACGCACGCGACCTTGGCGACTACGCGCTCGAGCGCATGCGGGCCATGAGGCGGGAACACCCGATCGTCGGCGACATTCGCGGGCTGGGACTGCTCATGGGCATGGAGCTGGTGGACGGAACGAACGGAGAACGCGCGACGGACCTTGCCGAAGAGGTCATGTACAGGGCGCTCGCCAGGGGGCTCAGCTTCAAGCTGACCATGGGCAGCATCCTCACGCTGACACCGCCCCTGACGTTGACGAGAGACGAGATGGATCAGGCGCTGGACATTCTCGACACCTGCCTGACCGAAGTAGCGAGTACCGGATAAGCGACCGGCAATCGCATTTTCGCCCGACCGTCGCCCGTGCCGCGAGTGAACGGGCGGGCACGGGCCGCGTCACGCTTCCCCGTCGACGCCCAGAGCGGACCTCGCGGTGCCGAGGGGAAGTCTTCCCCCGTGACTCCCAGGACGCATCCCGGAGACCGGAGACCGGCAGTCGGATTCGGTGGGCCCCCATTGCGGGCGCCGTGGGGAGACCGCATCCCGATCATCGAGGCCGATGAGCAGCACCGGCGACCGCGCCGGAACTATTCCCGATCCAGATTCACCGCTCGCAGAGCATCCTCGAAGCGATCGAGGAATCGGTCGCAGACGTCATGCGAATGGGCCACCGACAGGTAGAGCTTGGTGCCCATCGGGTTGAGGAAGATCTTCCGACGGAACAGGGCCAGCATGAGGGCACGCCCCTTTGCGCCGTCGCCGCGCCTCGTCGACCGATAGTCGTTGACCGGATCGGCCGAGAAGACGACCTGGGCCAGCGGCCCGTCGCCGATGACCTGCGCCTGCTCCTGGTGCTCCTCGAGTACCCGCCGCATGCCGCTGCGCAGGTACCGGCCCAGATCGCGCAGGTGCTCGTAGCAGCCGGGCTCCCTGAACACGCCGAGGGCCGCGCGGGCCGCCGCGGTGGAGATCGGATTCCCGCCGAGCGTGGATGCAACCCACACGTAACCCGGCTCCCCCAGCCGGTCCTCGCGCACCTGGTCCATGACGTCCGCCCGCCCTCCGAACCCGCCGATCGGATACCCCCCGCCGAGCGCCTTGCCGTAGGCGACCAGGTCGGGGATCACGCCGTAGTACTCCTGCGCGCCGCCGTAGGCGAGTCGGAACCCCGTGACCACCTCGTCGAAGATCAGCAGCACGTCGTGCGCGGTGCAGGCGGCGCGCAAGCGCTCGAGGAAGCCCTCCTTCGGGGGGGTGCATCGCTGCAGCGGTTCGACGATGACGGCGGCGAGGTCGCGTGCATGCTCGGCGATGATCCTCGCCGCGAGGTCGCTGTTGTTGTAGGGAGCGACGAGGATGTCGTCGGCCACCGCGGGCGGAATGCCGGCGCTCGAGGGGTCGGGCCGGGGGAAGTCCAGGAGGCGGTGCGGGAACAGGCTCGTCACCCCGACCTCGTTGGCGCCGTGATAGGCGCCCTCGAACTTGAGGATCATGCGCCGTCCGGTCGCGGCCCGCGCGAGCCGCTGGCAGTACATGGTGGCCTCGGTGCCGGAGGCGCAGAAGCGCAGCCGATCACAGGCGGGGCTGACCCGACACACCTCCTCCGCGAGCGCCAGCGAGTTCTCGTTCACGCAGGCGAAATTCGCCCCGAGCGCCGCCTGGCGCACGACCGCCTCCGCCACCTCGGGCCGGGCGTGTCCCACGAGCACCGAGCCCCAGCCCATGGAGAAGTCGAGGAAGGTGTTTCCGCTCGTGTCCTTGACCTCGCACCCCTCGCCCCGGGCGATGACCGTGCAGAGCTCGGGGGGGAGATTGAACTCGCCGTTGGAGCCCGCGGGAAACACTCGCAACGATCGGTGTGCGGTCTCGTGCATGGTCGGTTCGGTCACGGAGAATTCCTCACGTCGTGCTTCGTCGCTCGTCAAGTCACACGCGGTACGCAGCCGGCTTTCCTGCGCAACTGCCGCGAATTCACCGGTACCGCCAATTGCACCTCTGGCCGATCCGACTTGCAAGACCCGTCCCGTACTTGTCCGCGGTCCAAGTGCTCACTGACTGTTGACACAGAATCAACAAACGTTGACTATTGTTTGACTTCCGATCCACTCCCGTTACTCGTTCCGCCCCCCCGATGAACCTCGTCCAGCTCGCACAGCGCATCCGCAGCGTGCGCACCGACCGACAGCTCACCCTGGAGCAGCTTGCGGAGCGTACCGGCCTCACCAAGAGCGTGCTGTCGAAGTTCGAGAACTTTCGCGTGACCCCGTCGCTGGGGGCGCTGGGGAACATCGCCGAGGCTCTGGGCGTGACCATGTCGGAGCTGCTCGACGGGGTGGACGAGAAGCCGCGCATGGTGGTGGTGCGGAAGGACGAACGCCTGCCGCTCGAGCGCGACCGGCCCGCTTCGCGCATCCATTACAACGCCCTCGCCCACACGCGCCGGGACAAGGTGATGGAGCCCTTTCTTCTCGAGGTGCCCACCGGCGTGGCCCGTTCCCGGCGGCTGGCCCACGAGGGCGAGGAGTTCATCATGGTCCTGAAGGGCAGCATCGACTACGAATACGGCGACGAACGGCTTCGACTGGACGTTGGAGATTGCATGTATGCGGACGGCTCGGTCGAGCACACCCTCAACAATCCGGGCGACGACACCGCCGAGGTGCTGGTGGTCTGGGTGCCCGGCGGCGTAAGCGGCAGCGGCGCCAACGGCGGCGGCGCGAGTCGCGGTTAGGCGACGACGGGTAGGCGCCGACATGCAGACGCCCGTACGGTACCGCACAAGTGATCAGTCGGGAATTCGGATGGAATCATTTGGCCTGAAATCAAGGGGAACGATCTGTGACAAGCCGGAACGGCGCGGTGTTTCCGGTGCCGGCCGCATGGATTCGCGGATTCGCACCAACGCGGCGTCAGAGAGCACCGAGCGCCGGCAGCAACAGACATCCGGAGTCAGAGACATGAACAGGAACATGGAGCCCGAGACATGAGTAGAGACCCGCTGTTCAATCGCAAGACCGCGCTCGCCTACAAGACCCGGCAGAAAACGGTCATGCGCGGCTACAACCTGAGCGACCTGGCCGAGGAGGGCTACTCGTTCAGCGATGCCATGTTCGTGCTCTTTCAGAGCCGCATCCCCACCGAGGCCGAGGAGAAGATGCTCACTTACGAGATGGGCAGCTTTCTCGAGCACTCCATGTCGCCCTCGGCGGGTTCCGCAATCTCCGTCACCGCCGGGCGCCCCAACCTGCCCACCGCGGTGGCGGCCGGGGTGATGACCTTCGGCGGCGTGCACGGCCCCGGCGCGGCCCACGGCTACATGATGAACAAGTATCTGGCGCGGGGACAGAAGGAAGGCAGGAGCGTCGACGAGATCGCGAAGGAGCTGGTCGACGACTACATGGACGCCGGGATGCCGGTGATGGGCATGGGCCAGCCCCAGCACCGCGACGGCGACCCCCGCGCCGAGCCGATTCACCTCAAGCAGGAGGAGCTCGGCACCAACGGCGTCTACCACGAACTCCAGCGAAACATCGAGAAGCACTTCCACGCCCGGCGCAAGAAGGAGGGCAAGTCCTACGTGGGCGTGAACGTGGTGGGCGCGGGCAACGCCGCGCTCTCCGATCTCGGGTTCGCCCCCAACGCAGCCTGGTGCATCGGCAGTGTGTCGCGGGGATACAGTTGCGCGGCCCACGCAGTGTTCCAGATGAAGAAGGGTCGGGCCTGGGCGGCAT
>JAJDUQ010000286.1 GCA_022826505.1 Gammaproteobacteria bacterium | reverse complement strand
GTCGCGGGGCGGGCGGTCGAGCGGGTCGCGTCGGACCTCGCGGGGATCGAGCGGGCGACGAGCGTCAACCTCCTGCTCGGCACGCCGGAGATCATGCTCGTGTTCAACGCCGTGGACCGGGAGGACCTGCTGGCGGTGCTCCAGAACGAGATTGCCGCGGTGGAAGGGGTGGCGCGGGTGGAACTCCACACCGCCATCGACATCCGCAAGTACAAGACGGGCTACGCGCGGCTGGTGTACGAGTCATGAGGATCGACGGCACGGACGAGGCCATCATGGCCGTCCTGCAACAGGACGGGCGGCTCAGCAACCGGGAAGTCGCGCGCCGACTGGAGATCTCCGAGGGCCAGGTGCGCCAGCGCCTGCGCAAGCTCCTGAACGGCGGTGCGGTCCGCTTCGACGCCGTCACCGACGGTAGGGCGATGGGCATCGACTTCATCGCGTTCGTCAAGGTGTCGGTGGTGCCGAAGCACCTCGAGGCGTTCCTGCGGACCTGTGCGGAGTTCGAGGACGTCTGGTACCTCGCGGCCCTGTCCGGCCGCTTCAACGTGTTGGCGGGGCTGTGCACGGAGAACGCGATCGACGCGATGCACATCGTCAACCGCCGTATGCGGCCCCTCGACGGGGTCAACGAGATCGAAGTGCGGCAGGTGTCCGGCGCGACCAAGCGCGACTACCACGAGATCGTCGTGCTCCGGGGATAGCGCTCAGCGGAACGCCGGGCCTTCGTGCGACGGCCGGGGCACCGCGATCCGCAATTCCAGCGGCGGCTCGGCGACCCGCTCGTGGCGGATCAGGAGACCTTGGCCGGCGGTGTCCGGTCGGAGATCGAATACGAGATCTACCGACACGGAGTCCACGGACGGGTCCTTCGCCTGAATGAGCCCGGCATTGAGCACGATGGCCTGCACGACGGCCTCTCCCAGGGCCTGATACGCGGCCGCGTTGTCGTCCATTCTCGCCTCCTCCATCGGTTACGCCGCAGACAGCACGTCGTGATCGTGCATGGCGGTGGTGATTCGCCTGATCATCTCGAGCGACGTCGCTTCCGGCTGCATGTCCGGCAGCGTCGGCGGCGGGCATAGGGTCGGCGTCCACATCAGCAACGCCAGGCATGCCTGCGCCCGATAGGCGTCCCAGGCGTCGTCGACGCCCAGCGCCGTTCCGGAGTGCTCCGAGACGGTGTCGCAGTACCGTTCGATGAGCGCCCGCTCCCAGGCGCGGCGATCCTCGATGGCGAGGACGGTCATCAGCGCGTAAGCCAGGTCCCTGCCCCAGAACCCCCTGCAGACTCTCGCCCAGTCGCTCAAGCCCATGCGGCCGTCCCCGGTGACGTACCAGTTCCCGAGGTGCACGTCGGAGTGGATGACCGTCCTCGGCGAACTGCCGTGCATCCTGGCCGCCTCGACCGCGCTCGGCCAGATGGATGCCTTGCGCGCGAGCAGCCCTTCGGGAATGACGTGCGCGGCCCGGATCATGGCCTCGTCGTGCCCCGCCTCGATGCGGTTGCGGGCCGCGGCGTCGAAGAAGCTCTCGTAGGTGCGGAGAAAGGAACTGTCGAGCGTACACGAGCCGTTCAGGAAGGTGCCGTGCAGCACGGCCAGCGTGTCCACGATCTGCTCCGCCTGGGCGCGGTCGATCCCGGAGTCGGCGCGGCAGAACGTCGCGCCGGACTCGTGCGTCAGGTCGTTCATCAGGTGCAGCGAGCGCCCGCTCACCGGATCCCGGCCCGTATAGAAGCACCGCGGGGCCTCGATGGGCAGGTGCGGCCGCAAGTCCGTCAGGAACCGACCCTCGGCCGGTGCGGCCTTGCCGGCGGACAGTCGCATCGGGAGGGTCGGCGTCGACTTGGTGAACAGCCGGTCGGGCAGGGACGCCGCACGACCCTCTTGGTTCCACTCGAGGGCGAGCGTCCGCCGGGCGCTCGAGCCGTTGTCGCCGCCGAGCACGGTGACGCCCTCGACCCGGGCGCCGCGCGCATCGCGCGCCAGGACGGCCGTCAGCCACTCCCTGGTGACCGCCTCGCCGTGCCAGGGAACCTCGCCGGGAGCGGGACTCGGCCGCTCGAAGTTGTCCCACAGCGAACACACGGCGAGGCGATAGCGGCTCGGCAGTGCGGATACGTCGAAGCTGAGTGCGGAAATCGGGCTGGTCCTCCGTTGGTGGGCTGCCCGTCGAGCCTAATACGAAAACGCCTTGGTGATCTCCAGGGGAAGTGCCTGGCGGTGGGTTGAGCGCGAGCGGCGAGTGGCGCCCGAGATCGCCTCGGGGCCCCGTTCGGGGCCCCGTCGTTGCGGCTGCCCCGACACTGTCGATATTCGTTGTCTCGTGTGCGGTGCGGTTACGCGATATGGCGGCGAAGGTCGGAAAACCTAACATAAGACGCTCCAGATGTGGTTGCCGCCCTACGTTCTTCGACTTAGACTCGGGGAGTCGACGCACGCGCGGAGGGGAGGAAGATGGCGCAACACGATGTGGCCGTTACGAAACCGATCGGGTCCGCGAGGAATCTGTCGGGGACCGAGCAGGGCTCACCATCGACCCCCCTTGCACAGGAGCGCGTCGATGGCGGGTCCCTGTACTTCGTAACACCACTCACCTCAACCGCCTGAGGAGACGATCGCATGCCCCACTACGACCTGGTACTCAAATCCGGCACCGTCGTCGACGGCACCCAGTTCCCCCGGTACGTCGCCGACATCGGCATCTCGAATGGCCGCATCGAGAAGATCGGACCCCTCGGCGACTACACCGCAACCCGCGAGATCGACGCGGAGGGCCGAATCATCGCCCCGGGCGTGATCGACCCCCACACCCACTACGATGCCCCGATCCACTGGGACCCCCACTGCACGAGCTCGAGCTGGCACGGCTGCACCACCGTCGCCGTGGGCAACTGCGGCTTCGGCTTCTCGCCCTGCCTGCCGG
>JAJDUQ010000281.1 GCA_022826505.1 Gammaproteobacteria bacterium | reverse complement strand
CCTCCCACTCTCCAGTCGCTGACACTCCTCCTCACCCCGGGTGTTGAGCGCAACTCCCGGGCACCTCCTTCTGCCAGTCAGACCCGTCCTCCGGCTACTCTCGCTATCCGGGCTAAAATCCAGCGTGAAATCACCCTGGGCCGATCGGCATTGCACGATGGAGTATCATGCAGACTGGGGTAAGCTAATGGATTGTGCTTATCTGTCCGGCGGGATTCCGCGGGACAAATCGAGGGAGCAATCGCCTGGGCAAGCTCCCTCGCCGCCGGTCGAACGTGCCGGAAGAGGAAACATCTGGTGCCGAACGCCACAGACCAGCCGACAGATGGACCCAGGCGAGGCACGCTGTTCGTTCTGGTTCTCATTGCGACGATCGCGGTGGGGCTGTGGCTTTATCTCGACCGATCCGAGGCACCGACCTCCGGCGAAGGCGTCGGACCGGCGGAGGCGGCAACCGACACCGCACCGACGACCGATAACGCACGAACGGCCGACTCCGGCCCCGCGGATGCCAAGACCGCCACGCAGCCGGTGGATGTTGGCGCCACTGTCCAGGTAGAGGAACCAGGGGCCACCACAGCCGGATCCGAAGCCACGGCCGATCTCCCCCTGACGACGGACGCCGGCGCCACGAGCCAGGACGGAGCGCCGAGTGTCGCCGAGCCCGGTACCGGAGCCCCCATCGATGTCGCTCGGAAGTCGGATGCTGATGCAACGACCCCGGACGATGAATCAGGAACGGCAGTCTCCGCATCCGACGCGCCGACAGACGTCGTCCGGGCGACCGATGACGGTGCCCCGGCCGGGACGGAGATTCCGGATACCGCTGCCGCCGACGGCGATGCTCAGACCGCCATCGCCCTGACGACGAACGAAAGTGCCGCGACCCGGACGAACATTCCGGATACCGCCGCTGCCGACAACGATGCGCGGACCACCATCGCCCCGGCGACGGACGGAGGTGACGCGACTCGAGAAGAGACACCGGGCATCCCCGACACCACCGCCGCCACCGGGACGACCGACACAGACACCACCGCCGCCACCCGGACGACCGACACAGACACCGAGGGCGCCACGGACACCGCCCGGACCGCCGACTCGGCTTCGACCGGCGATACGCAACAGCCGGCCTCCGACGATGCAACGTCTGCACCCGCCGGGGACGACCTCGTGCTCGCCGCGGCACCCGAAGACACCGTCGAAAAGGCGCCGATCGATGCGCCACCCGCCGCAGAAACAACACGCGCGGAGGATCTCCTCGCCACCGTCGAGGGTGCAATCGAGCGAATTGAATCCACCATCCGGGAACACCTCGCCACCGAGCCCGACTCCGATGCCGACACGAAATTGCGTGTCCAGGTGACCTATGACGACTCGCAGAAGAACGCGGCGCAGACCGACGCCGACTCCACCGAGGCGGCCGAGACCAATGTGTCCGATGCATCAACCCCGGCAGGCGATGGGTCGATGCCGGATCCCGACATCGGGGTGGGAACGCCCATCGCAACATTGACGGACTCCGATGATGCTGCGCGGTTGGACGTCACGCCGCCCGCCGATACGACTTCAGCCGAGACTCCGAGTCGAACCGAGGCCGAGACTCGGACCCGGGCCGAGGCTGAGACTCCGAGTCGAACCGAGGCCGAGACTCGGACCCGGGCCGAAGCTGAGACTCCGACTCGGACCGAGGCCGAGGCTCGGACCCGGGCCGAGGCTGAGACTCCGACTCGGACCGAGGCCGAGACCGGAATCGAGACCGACGCCGAGGCAAAGAAGTTCGTCGAGGCACTGACCGATTCTGCACCCGAGACGATTGCGGTCGACAAGGCGGACCATTTCGTCACCCGGGAACGGGTGATCTCGCTGGTGCCGGACGACACGATCGAACGCGTGACGGTGGATGAGCTCGCCAAGGACGAGACCCTTGCTGCGGACACCCCCATCACCGTCGTTCGTGAAGTCGAGCAGATCGAGCCCGCCGTGCCGGAGCAGCTCATCGCAGAGTCCGGCGGCGACCTCGACAAGCCGTTGCGGGTCCGTGTGACGTACGACGATTCGCAGAATGCGACCGATCAGGGCGGTTCGGGACCCGTGGCGGTGGAGGAGGATGTCGTCGAGCGGGTTGCGGTGCGTGACGCGCAGGATTCGACCGATCCGACCGATCCGGGCGATTCGGGGTCGGAGACGGTGGAAGAGGAGGTCGTCGAGCGGGTTGCGGTGCGTGACGCGCAGGATTCGACCGATCCGGCCGATCCGGGCGATTCGGGGTCGGAGGCGGTGGAAGAGGAGGTCGTCGAGCGGGTTGCGGTGCGTGACGCGCAGGATCCGACCGATCCGACCGATCCGGGCGATTCGGGGTCGGAGGCGGTGGAAGAGGAGATCGTCGAGCTCATTACGGTGCGCGAGGCGCTGGAACGGCTCCGGGCCGAACCGACAAAGCCGCTCTCGGTCATCAGGAAAGTGCGCTACTTCGAGGTCATGACGCTTCGGGAACTGCTCGACACCGCAGTGGACTCCGATACCTATCTGAACGTGGTCACGCGACCGTATCGACTCGAATCGGCAACGCTGGCCGACCTGCTCCAGCGTCACATGGAGGAGAATCCGGATTCGATCTTCTACCTCCACACGGTTCAGTCCACCGACGACCAGGGAATCTGGGGAATCGTCCACTTCGGACTCATCGACAACTTCGCGCGCGGCATGGCGATTCGCCACGGGAAGGACATCGAGACGTACACCGTGCGGATTCCAAGGGACGCGGACGAAAGGCTCGAGGACCAGTCGAGCTCCTTTCTCGGCAAACTGATCGACCGGAAGACGAAGGACTCGTACGTCTACAACTATCGCGACCATCGAATGGGCCGCAACCCCGACCGCATCTACCCCGGGCAGGAACTCGTCATCATCAACTTCAAGTCACAGGAGTTGATGTCCATCTTCAGGCACTTCGCCGGCGGCTGACCTGGTGGACGTGTCCTGCTTGCTCCTGCACCGCCGGACCACCCACGCCACAGGCAACACCGCAAACACCCGTTCGTGGCGCGTACCCGGAGTGGCCACGATTTCGACCCGAAATTCGCACTGCGGCAGGAACGGCCGGAAACCATTGCCGATTCGCGAAGCGGGAACGCGGGTTCCGCGCTCCGGCCCCGAGTCCCGACCGTCATCGGGAGCTCGCGCCCGCGCTTCTCGCCGCGCAGCATTCGGGACTCGACAGCGCGGCGTCAGACCTGCTCCAGCTCAACCAGCGTCCCGCAGAAATCCTTCGGATGCAGGAACAGCACGGGCTTGCCGTGCGCGCCGATCCTCGGCTCCCCGTCCCCGAGCACTCGCGCACCCTGCGCCTGCATTCGGGCGCGAGCCGCTGCGAGGTCCTCGACTTCGTAGCAGACGTGATGGACTCCGCCGCCGGGATTTCGCTGGAGGAAGCTCGCGATGGGCGATTGCTCTCCCAGAACCGCCAGCAGCTCGATCTTGGTGTTGGGCAAATTCACGAACACCGTGGTGACACCATGTTCGGGAAGGTCCACGGGCATGGAGACCTCCGCCCCGAGGGTCTCGTGGTAGGTCGCACTGGCCGCGACGAGATCGGGCACCGCGATCGCCACGTGATTGAGCCGTCCGATCATCTGATTGACTCCTTTCGTGAGGCCGTCCGGCGCCGATTGTGCCCAAGCCGTCAGGTAACCGACTCGAACGCGGCCGCAATGATTCGGCGAGCCGCCACCGCAGCCGGCGTCTTCCCCGCAGCGACCTGTTCCTCCAGCGTCCGGACGAGACCTTTGAGGTCGTCCCGGGATTCGATGGTCATGCGCACGCTGTCGGCGATCTCGCTCCACAGCCAGCCACGGGCCTGCTCGGAGCGCATGCGCGTCCGGGTACCGGTCGTTTCGTACCAATCTCGATATCGCTCGATGCACGCCCAGGCTTCGGCAATGCCCGAGCCGCGGAGGGCCGAGCATGTGTGGACCTCGACCTTCCAACCCGAGCCGCTACCGGTGAGCATTCGAAACGCGTTGCGGTATTCGGCCGCGGTACGTCGAGCTTCGTCCGCGAGGTCACCGTCGGCCTTGTTGACGAGAGCGAGGTGCGCGAGCTCGACGATTCCTCGCTTGATGCCCTGAAGCTCGTCGCCCGCGCCGGGCGAGAGCAGCAGCACGAAGATGTCGGTCATCGCGGCAACTGCCGCCTCCGACTGCCCGACACCGACCGTCTCGACGATGACGACGTCGAAACCCGCCGCCTCCACGATCCGTATCGTTTCCCGGGTACGTCGCGCGACCCCTCCGAGCGACATGCCGGACGGGGTGGGACGGATATACGCGCGGGGCTCGACGGCAAGCCGTTCCATTCGGGTCTTGTCGCCGAGGATCGATCCGCCGCTCACGGCGGAGGAGGGATCGACCGCAAGCACCGCAATCCTGTGACCACGCCCGACGAGAAACGTGCCGAACGATTCGATGAATGTCGACTTGCCGACCCCCGGGGCTCCCGAGAGTCCGATACGCAGGGCCTTGCCCGGCGAGTTCGACAGGCGTTCGAGCAGATCGGCGGCCGCCGACTGGTGATCGGAGTGGGTCGATTCGACGAGGGTGATTGCCCGAGCGATTGCCCGCCGCTCGCCACCGCACACTCCACGCGCCAGAGCCTCGACATCGAACGACGACACGCCGCTACTCCCGGTGAGGCAGGCGCGGACTCATGTGTGCGTCGACCTCATGCGAATTCCAGGATCGGCTGGTCGACCGCGAGGCTCTCACCGGGAGCCGCGTGAACCGTCTTGACCGTGGCGTCGTTGTCCGCGCGCAGCACGTTCTCCATCTTCATTGCCTCGACTACCGCGAGTTCCTGGCCGGCCTTCACCCGATCACCCTCGCCCACCGCAAGGCTCGCGAGCAACCCCGGCATCGGAGAAAGCAGGAACCGGGACAGGTCCGGTGCGACCTGCTCGGGCATCAGCGCCCGAAGCTCCGCCTGCCGCGGGGTGAGCACCGACACCTCGACCTCCACCCCGCGGTGGCTCAGGCGGTATCCGACACCGTGACTCTCGATCTGAAAGCACTTCGGCTCGCCGTTGACGGTTCCCTGGAACAGGGGCTGGCCGAACCACCAGCCGCTGCTGACCACGTAGGTCCTGCCATCGAACTCGACCTCCTCGCCGTCGTCGAGCGAGGTGGCACGGCACGGATGCTCCCGCCCGTTGATGACGACCACCCAGTCGTCGGAGACGGTCGATTCGTAGCCCGACATCTGACCCGAGATGCTGGTGGCGCGTTCACGGTAGCGGCGCTGCACGGCCGCCGCGACCGCCACGAACGCGGAAGGATCATCGAGCCGGAGGTCGTCCGCGCCGAATCCGTCGGGATATTCATCCGCGATGAAATCGGTCGAGAGCCGTCCCGCCACGAATCGCGGATGCGAGAACACCGCGGACAGGAAGGCGACGTTGCTGTCCACGCCGCGGATGTAGTACGCGTCGAGGGCGTCGCGCATCCGGTGTATCGCGTCGTCACGGGTCTCGCCCCGGGTGACGAGCTTCGCGATCATCGGGTCGTAGTACATCGAGATCTCGCCGCCTTCATGGACGCCGGTATCCACCCGCACGTCCCGTGTGGCAGACGGCGGCCGGTAGCGCACGAGCCGACCCGTCGAAGGCAGGAATCCGCGCAAGGGGTTTTCCGCGTACACCCGCGACTCCATCGCCCAGCCCTTCAGCGTCACCTCGTCCTGCCCCAAGCCCAG
This sequence comes from Gammaproteobacteria bacterium, assembly GCA_022826505.1. Taxonomy (GTDB): domain Bacteria; phylum Pseudomonadota; class Gammaproteobacteria; order HK1; family HK1; genus HK1. Next base: position 5,723 of record JAJDUQ010000281.1, on the reverse strand, counting down.
CGGCTCGCCGGTCGCAACCCGAATCATGCACTCGACGAGATCGAGACCGGTCACCATCTCGGTAATCGGGTGCTCGACCTGCAGGCGCGTGTTCATCTCCAGGAAGTAGAACTGTCGCTCCCGGTCGACGATGAACTCCACGGTGCCGGCCGACTCGTAGTCCACCGCCCGGGCGAGCGCGACCGCCTGCTCGCCCATGGCGCGGCGGGTGGGCGGGTCGATGAACGGCGACGGTGCCTCCTCGATGATCTTCTGGTGCCGGCGCTGGATGGAGCACTCGCGCTCGCCGAGGTACACGGCGTTTCCGTGACGGTCCGCGAGCACCTGAATCTCGATGTGGCGAGGCTCCTCGATGAAACGCTCGATGAAGAGGCGGTCGTCACCGAAGCTCGAGCGCGCCTCGCTGCCCGCGCGCTCGAACCCCTCGCGGCACTCGTCGTCGTTGCGAGCGATCCGCATTCCCTTCCCGCCGCCGCCGGCACTCGCCTTGAGCATCACGGGGTAGCCGACCTCGTGCGCGATTCGGACCGCGTCGTTCGCGTCGCGCACCACGCCGGTGTGGCCCGGAATCGTGTTGACGCCGGCGGCCTCGGCGATGCGCTTCGACGTGATCTTGTCGCCCATCGATTCAATGGCGCCGGCCGGCGGGCCGATGAACGCGATGCCGGCGGCTTCCAGCGCCTCGCGGAACGCACGGTTCTCGGACAGGAAGCCGTAGCCCGGGTGCACCGCCTCCGCCCCGCTCTCCCGGCACGCATCGACGATCGCGTCGATTCTGAGATAGCTCTCCGCCGGCGCCGCCCCACCGATGCAAACCGCCGAGTCCGCCTGCGCGACGTGCAGAGCGCCTCGGTCCGCCTCCGAGTACACCGCCACGGTGGCGATCCCCATCCGCCGGGCGGTACGGATGATGCGGCAGGCGATCTCGCCGCGATTGGCAACGAGAATTTTCGCGAACAGGGCGCTCACAGCGGCATGTTCCCGTGCTTCTTCCACGGATTCTCGAGCTCCTTGCCGCGCAGCATCGACAGCGCCCGACACACCTGAGGCCGAGTGTCGTGCGGCATGACGATGTCGTCGATGAATCCGCGGCGCGCCGCGACGAAGGGGTTGGAGAACGCGTCCCCATACGCTTCGGCGTGCGCGGCCAGCCGCTGCGGGTCGCCGGCGTCCTTGCGGTAGAGGATTTCCACCGCGCCCTTGGCGCCCATCACCGCGATCTCCGCGCTCGGCCAGGCGACGTTCACATCGCCGCGCAGGTGCTTGGAGCTCATGACGTCGTAGGCGCCGCCGTACGCCTTGCGGGTGATGACAGTGACCTTCGGCACCGTCGCTTCCGCGTACGCGTAGAGCAGCTTCGCGCCGTGCTTGATGATGCCGCCGTACTCCTGCGCGGTGCCCGGCATGAATCCGGGCACGTCGACGAAGGTGAGGATGGGAATGTTGAAGCAGTCGCAGAACCGCACGAAGCGCGCTGCCTTGATCGAGGACGCGATGTCCAGGCAGCCGGCGAGCACCATCGGCTGGTTGGCGACGATGCCGACCGGATGCCCCTCCATGCGAGCGAACCCGATGACGATGTTGCCCGCGTAGTCGGACTGAAGCTCGAAGAACTCGGCGTCGTCGCAGGTCTTGAGAATCACCTCCTTCATGTCGTACGGACGGTTCGGGTTGTCCGGCACCAGCGTGTCCAGCGACGGCTCGGCCCGCAAGCCCGGGTCCGGAGTGGGACGGTACGGCGGCGGCTCCCGGTTGCTCGCGGGGAGGTAGCTCATGAACCGGCGCAGCATGAGCAGCGCCTCCAGGTCGTTCTCGAAGGCCCGATCGCACACCCCGGAGCGAGTGGAATGCGTCATCGCCCCTCCGAGTTCCTCGTGGGTGACCTCCTCATGGGTGACCGTTTTCACCACTTCGGGGCCGGTCACGTACATGTAGGAGCTGTTCTTCACCATGAAGATGAAATCGGTCATGGCGGGCGAGTAGACCGCACCGCCCGCGCACGGTCCCATGATGAGCGAGATCTGGGGGATGACCCCGGAGGCGAGCACGTTGCGCTGGAACACCTCCGCGTAACCGCCCAGCGAAGCCACGCCTTCCTGGATGCGCGCTCCGCCGGAGTCGTTCAGGCCGATGACCGGAGCGCCCATCTTCGCCGCATGGTCCATGACCTTGCAGATCTTCTCGGCGTGGGACTCTGAGAGCGAGCCGCCGAACACCGTGAAATCCTGGCTGAACACGAACATGAGCCGGCCGTTGATGGTGCCGTAGCCGGTGACCACCCCGTCGCCGGGCACGCGCCGCTCGGCCATGCCGAAGTCGACGCAGCGGTGCTCGACGAACATGTCCCACTCTACGAACGAGCCGGGGTCGAGAAGCACCTCGATTCGCTCGCGGGCGGTGAGGCGGCCCTTGCGGTGCTGCGCCTCGATGCGGGCGGCGCCGCCTCCCTGGCGCGCCGCATCGCGCTTCGCTTCGAGGGCCTGGATGATGTCGTGCATGCCGGGACCTCCTTCGCTGGTTGCGCCGGGCGGCGGAACCCGCTTGCGCAGCGAAGCGACTCGGTTCGACCGAAGCGCTTCGAGAGCATTCGGGCGGGCAAGCCCGAATCGGGGACGCCGCCGCCACCGGTAGAGTTGAATGGACTTCGACGGCAGGTGCAACCCTTCGCAAGCGCCGCCGGCAATTCCCGCCAGGCCCGAAATCGCTCGCCAAACGGACCGGATCAGGCGCCCGGACGGCCGGAATCGGGTCGAAATCGCACCGTGGAGCAGCACCTCGAGGCGCTAGAGGGAATTGCTGAAGGGCCGCGGCCGTCAAGCACGGGAAAGGCTCTCGCGGGTCGAGTCGGCCGAAAGCGTCACCCGACATTCGATCCAGGTGTTCAGCGCGGCTCCAATTTGAATACCAAACAATGAATGATGACTGATATTTGATACCATGGAATATATGAAACATCTTCGAATGAATCGGCTGCCGGAGAATATCAGGCAGGAGATCAGAAACGTGCGGCGCGATCGAGGCTGGAGCCAGCTCGAGCTCGGTCGACGGGCGGGATTCACCCAGCGCCACGTCTCCGGCATCGAAACCGGCAGGATCGTGCCGCGTTACGACACCCTGATCGATCTGCTGCGGGTGCTGGACCGCGACCTCGCCCTGGTGCCGAGAGAGCTGGTGCCCGTGGTGCAGTCGCTGGTGCGAGACTACGGCAACCGGCAATCGTTCGGCGCCGATCGTGAACGACCGCTCTACGCCGCCATCGACGATGACGACGAGGACGGAGACGAGGAGGCGCATCGCGAGCGCAGGTCCACGCGATGAATGCGCGGTCCGAATCGCCGCCATCCGCCTTGGCGGTGGGTCTCCATGGGCGGCGGATAGGCGTCATCACACGGCTGGCCGGTGACCGCCATATCTTCGCGTTCGAGGAAGACCATGTAAACGCTCCCTGCCGACCGACACTGAGCCTCGCGTTCAAGTCGTCCTCCGGGCTGGTCACGGAGATCCGCGGCTATCGGGTCCGAGTGCCGCCGTTCTTCTCCAACCTCCTGCCGGAGGGCCACCTTCGCAGCTATCTGGCAGCCCGGATCGGCGTCAGGCCGGAGAGGGAGTTCCTCCTGCTTCACGCCCTCGGGGCCGACCTTCCCGGAGCTGTGACGGTTGCATCCATGGACGCCGAGGCGCCCGCCCGGAATGATCGGCGCCCCCGCGAAGCGAGTGACCACGGGCGTGCCCGCGCGCCGCTGCGGTTCTCGCTCGCGGGCGTGCAGTTGAAATTCTCCGCGGTCATGGAGGCCGCGGGCGGACTGACCGTTCCGGCATACGGCATCGGCGGCTCCTGGATCGTCAAGCTGCCGTCGACGAGATTCGCCGCCGTCCCGCAGAACGAATTCGTGACCATGGAGCTCGCGCGCCGCATCGGCATCCCGGTTCCGCGCACGAGACTGGTGCCCGTTCACGAGATCGCCGGCCTGCCGGACGATGTGGCCGCCGTGGGCGATCACGCCCTCGCGGTCGAGCGCTTCGATCGCGGTCCTGGAGGGAGCCGGATCCACATGGAGGACTTCGCGCAGGTATTCGGCCTGTATCCCGAGCGCAAGTATGGACGGCGCAGTTGCGCCGGCATCGCCTCCGTCCTGTCGGCCGAAGCGGGGGCGGAGGCGGTCGAGGATTTCGTCCGCCGTCTGACATTCTCGGTGCTGACCGGGAACGCCGACATGCATCTGAAGAACTGGTCGCTCCTCTACGCGGACGGCATCACGCCGTCGCTGTCGCCCGCCTACGACCTGCTGTCGACAATTCCCTATCTCCCGAACGATCGGTTCGCGCTCACGTTCGGCGGAACGAAGGACATCCATGGAATCACCAGGGAGCAGATTCGCCGGTTTGCGGACAAGGCGGGTCTAGCCGTCGGTCCGCTCTGGCGCGTGGTGCAGGAGACGGTGGACGCGACGGTCGAGGCGTGGCGTCGTCACGACGCGAAAACCATGTTGCCGGACGATATCCGCACCTCGCTGGACCGTCACCTCACCGGCGCGGCCGGCAGGACGCGAGGGTGAGGCAGGCACAGCGCCGTGGGATCATCAGGGAGAAATGCCGGCCTCGGCTCGACAGTGGCTCAGTCCGCAGAGCGGCAATATCGTCGCCACCAGCGAACTGGCGGTTGTGGCGTACGGAACTGCGGTGCGGCTGAAGGCGCCGTTCCATACGATTTGATCCGGATCGGGTTGCCACCAGCGCAGTGCATGGAAAGGGGGAAGTTTCCCGTTTCGATCGGGCCGTTCATCACGGATCGGCTCTTCGGTTCGATACTGGCACGTTCACCGGTTCCTTGTGCCGGTCTTTCCATGATGTCCCGCGTACTTGGTGCGTACCGAAGTGTTGTTGGAGCAGCGCAAGCGCCTGCTTCCAACGTTTCTTTGCTTCCGAGTGCGTCTCGTCCCAGACGCGCACATAAAAGACGCACGAGTACGTCCTGATCTGCGACGCCTTCCCCTTCTCGAACAGGTGCCGCATTGCGTTGCGTATTTGCTCGTCCGTCAGCGGTTTCCCGTAAGGGATGGTGTCGAGTGCAAGCCCCTTGGCCTCCTCGACGTATGGCATCCCGCGATCATCCTCCGCGCTTCCCTCGGGGATCGGAAGCCTCTGCACCTCTATGTGGTCATCGTGGATCGCGATATCGAACAGATAGTAGGCCTTCTCGCGCCAATTGGCCTTCGTGATCGGGTTGATCTCTTCGATCTGCTGGTACCAGCACGGGGCCGTGACTCCCTTGCCGATGATCCGGATCCTTTCGCCGAGAGCGTCGTTTTCGCTCCGAAGCTCGCTGTTGGTGTCCCTGAGCCTGTCATTGTCGATCGTCAGCGTTTCGATTTTGCGCTCGGCGTCTGCCAGTGCCTTCTCGCACTCTGCCAGGGCGCGCTTCGCCTCCCGGAGCTTCCTGTTCGCTTCGTCGAGCTTCTCGCCGATCTCCTCTTCCCTGCCTTCCAGTGTTCGTATTCGACTCTGGAGTCTCGCCTTCTCCCTTTCCAGCTCCTCGATCTGCCTGTTCAACCGCTCGATTTTTCTGCGGAGCTGTTCCGGCTGTCGGCACCGATCAAAATCCGGTGAATCATCTTTACACATGCGAGCGGTGCCGTCCCGAGGCACGTGGTGCTCGGGGCCGGGTGGTCCGGTGACGGAGGGCGCAGTCGCGCCCACGGTCTATGCGAGGGTGGGCGAGGGCG
>JAJDUQ010000096.1 GCA_022826505.1 Gammaproteobacteria bacterium | reverse complement strand
CGCCCCGCATCCTCCGCGCCAAGTCCAGCAACCCGCCAACAAGGGCGCACCGACATCCCCCACCTGCCAGCCGAAATTAACTGACGCCTCCACCGACCCGCCGAGACCATACTGAAAAAGGACTTTTGAATAGGCCTGCGTTTGCCGGTCGAATCGTTTACCGGCATTCGCACGGGGCATATACTGCGCGGCTACCCCCCTCGCCACCCCCGGAGCTTCGCTCGATGCTCGAGGTGCAGCAATCGCTCACGTTCGACGACGTTCTCCTGGTTCCCGGCTACTCCGAGGTTCTCCCCCGCGACACGAAGCTCTCGTCGCGGCTCACTCGGGACATCGAACTGAACATACCGTTCGTGTCCTCGGCCATGGATACCGTGACCGAGGCTCGGCTCGCAATCGGAATTGCGCAGGCCGGGGGAATCGGCGTCATCCACAAGAACATGACCGCGCAGGAGCAGGCGAGTCAGGTCCGCACCGTCAAGAAGTTCGAGAGCGGGGTCATCACCGACCCCATCACCGTTTCTCCCAAGGTGAGCATCCGCGAGGTCATCGAACTCACGCGAGAGCGGAACATTTCCGGGGTGCCGGTCGTCGACGGAACGGAACTGGTGGGCATCGTGACCAACCGCGACCTGCGCTTCGAGACTCACTTCGACGACCCGGTCGCGTGCGTGATGACACCGAAGGACCGTCTCGTCACGGTGCGGGAGGGAACCTCGGAGTCGGAGATCAGGCGCCTCCTGCATGCCCACCGAATCGAGAAGGTGCTGGTGGTGAACGGGGACTTCGAGCTGCGTGGACTGGTGACCGTCAAGGACATCCAGAAGGCGCGCGAGTACCCCGATGCCTGCAAGGACGATCACGAGCAACTGCGAGTCGGCGCCGCGGTCAGTACCGGACGGGGGACCGACGAGCGAGTCGAGGCGCTCGTCGGTGCAGGTGTCGACGTCATCGTCGTCGACACCGCTCACGGTCATTCGCAGGGCGTCATCAACCGGGTGCGGGCGATCAAGCAACGATGGCCGGAGATGCAGGTCATTGGCGGCAACGTCGCGACCGCGCAGGGCGCGCGGGCGCTCGTGCAGGCCGGGTGTGACGCGGTGAAGGTCGGAATCGGACCGGGATCGATCTGTACCACCCGGGTCGTGGCCGGGGTCGGCGTTCCGCAGCTCTCCGCCATCGACGAGGTGAGTCGTGCCATACGCGAGACCGGCGCTGCGGTGATTGCGGACGGCGGAATCCGTTTCTCCGGCGACGCCGCCAAGGCGATCGCGGCGGGCGGGGATGCGGTGATGGTGGGCAGCCTGTTCGCGGGGACGGAGGAGTCTCCGGGCGAGGTCGAGCTCTATCAGGGGCGCTCGTACAAGTCCTATCGCGGGATGGGGTCCCTCGGTGCGATGGGCGGGAACGAGGGGTCGAAGGATCGGTACTTCCAGGATGCGGTCACCGAGCTCGAGAAGCTCGTGCCGGAGGGCATCGAGGGGCGTGTGCCCTACAAGGGTCCTCTCGCCGCGGTCATCAACCAGCTCACCGGCGGTCTCCGCGCGAGCTTGGGCTATACGGGTTGTCAAGACGTCGAGGAGTTTCAGGCGAAAGCGAAATTCGTCCGGCTCACCAGCGCCGGCATGCGCGAGAGCCACGTCCACGACGTCACCATCACCAAGGAATCCCCGAACTACCGGACCGGCTGACAGGCGATGTCCGGCGGGGCCGATACCGACATGGCCGCGCCGAGCGGGCACGGATGCGCCGAGACAGGACTCTTCCTTGACTGTCGCCGCTGACATCCACACGGACCGAATCGTCATCCTCGATTTCGGGTCCCAGTACACGCAGCTCATCGCACGGCGCGTGCGGGAAGCGAAGGTGTACTGCGAAATTCATGCCTTCGACATCGACTCCGAACGGCTGCGCACGCTGGCACCCCGGGGGATCATCCTCTCCGGAAGCCCCGAGTCGGTGAACGAGCCGGCGGGGTACCACGCCCCCGATGCGGTGTTCGAGCTGGGAGTGCCGGTGCTCGGTATCTGCTACGGCATGCAGTCGATGGCGGCGCAGCTCGGAGGGGAGGTCGAGACGTCGAGTCATCGCGAATTCGGTTACGCGCAGGTCCGTGCACGGGGGCACTCACGGTTGCTCGCGGGTATCGAGGACGCGGAGAATTCCGACGGCCATGGCCTGCTCGACGTGTGGATGAGCCATGGTGATCGCGTGTGCTCGCTTCCGCGCGGATTCGAGCTGATTGCATCCACCGACAGCGCGCCAATCGCCGGAATCGCCGACGAGGCACGCGGCCTCTATGGCCTCCAGTTCCATCCCGAGGTCACTCACACCCGCCAGGGAGCACGGATTCTCCGCCGGTTCGTGCACGACATCTGCGGTTGCGCCGCGAGCTGGACCCCGGAGGCGATCATCGAGGACAGCATCGCGCGGGTGCGCCGCGAGATCGGCGACGACCGAGTACTGCTCGCACTCTCGGGTGGCGTCGATTCCTCCGTCGTGGCAGCGCTTCTCCAGCGCGCCATCGGCGACCGACTGACGTGCATCTTCGTCGACAACGGCCTGCTGCGACTCGACGAAGGCGATCAGGTCATGTCGGCGGTCGCCGGTCATCTCGGGATCAACGTCAGGAGGGTCGACGCAGAGGACCGGTTCCTCGCCGCGCTGGCCAGGGTCTCGGACCCGGAGGAAAAGCGCAAGCGCATCGGGCGCACGTTCATCGAGATCTTCGAGGAAGAGGCGGCCAAGCTCGATGGAATCCGCTGGCTTGCGCAGGGCACGATCTATCCCGACGTCATCGAGTCCGCCGGCGCCGCGACGGGCAAGGCGCACGTCATCAAGTCGCACCACAACGTGGGCGGGCTGCCCGAACGCATGAACATGCGACTCGTCGAGCCGCTGCGCGAGCTGTTCAAGGACGAGGTGCGGACCATCGGCGTCGAGCTCGGGCTGCCTCGGGAGCTGGTCTACCGCCATCCGTTTCCGGGGCCCGGCCTGGGGGTGCGCATTCTCGGCGAGGTGCAGAAGGAGTACGCCGACGTGCTGCGACGCGCCGATGCAATCTTCATCGAAGAGCTGCAGGCCGCCGGACTCTACGACTCGGTGAGTCAGGCGTTCGCGGTTTACCTGCCGGTTCGCTCGGTGGGCGTGACCGGTGATCAGCGCCGGTATGAGCACGTTGTCGCAGTGCGGGCGGTCGAGACCGTGGACTTCATGACCGCGCGATGGGCACACCTCCCCCATGCATTTCTTGATCGAATTTCAAATAGAATTATCAATGAGATATCTGGTGTATCTCGTGTTGTTTATGATATATCGGGAAAACCTCCGGCAACGATAGAGTGGGAGTGAACGTGCGGTGCAGCGGATCCCGGACCGGCTTGCCGCGGTCGGAACCGGGATGGCGCGAACACGCCGTGCTGCCCGAGGGCATCACCGACCGCAGCGGTGCCGTCGAGGCGGACAATCGAGCCATCTGCGTGGTTTGTCGACTCTGATCGGAATGCACTTGCATGAACGACGTTCTGGCGCAGCACGGACAGCCTGACGACGAGCGCTGGATGCGTCGCGCGCTCGAACTCGCCGCCGCGGCAGGTCGCGAGGGGGAGGTGCCGGTAGGTTCGGTCATCGTGCGCGACGGCCTGGAGATTGGTGCCGGGGCGAATTCGCCCATTCGCCATGCGGACTCGACCGCACACGCCGAAATCAACGCCATTCGGGCCGCGTCGAGGTTTACCGGCAACTACCGGCTCACGGGGACGACACTGTACACGACGATGGAACCATGCGTGATGTGTGCGGGCGCAATCATCCATGCACGCGTCGATCGCGTCGTGTTCGGAGCGATCGACGAACGTTGGGGCGGGGCGGGCAGTGTCTTCGACATACTCGGCTGTGGTCGGCTCAATCATCGCCCCGAGGTCCGCGGCAGAGTGCTCGCGCACGAGTCTGCCCATCTGCTGCGCGAGTTCTTTCGCGTCCGGCGCGTGCGGGAGCCCGGCAGGAACGTGGAGTGAGCGACGTCGGCGTCCTTGCCGAGCGCCTCGGCACCGCGCTGTGCAAGGCCGAGCTTCGGCTCGTCACCGCCGAGTCCTGCACCGGCGGGGGAATCGCGGAGGCGGTGACCGCCGTACCCGGAAGCTCGGCATGGTTCGACCGCGGTTTCGTCGCTTACTCGAACGAAGCCAAGTACGAGATGCTCGGGGTGGCGCCGTCGCTCATCGAGACCCATGGCGCGGTGAGCGAACCGGTGGCGTCGGCGATGGCGCAAGGCGCATGCGTGGGACGCATGGATCTCGCCGCGGTGGCCGTCAGTGGTGTGGCCGGACCAGGAGGTGGAACCGCGGCGAAGCCGGTCGGAACGGTATGTCTCGCCTTTGCCGTCAGCGGACGTCGGGCCTTCGCCCGAACCTTGATTTTTGACGGAAACCGAACCGAGATCCGGGGCCAGGCCGTCTGTGCGGCGATTTCCGGGCTCATCGAAACGCTGGAATCCCGATGAACCGTCATTCGGTTCGAGAAGCCGGCGTACGCAACTCGAGCCCCGATTCGCCATCTCGGATCGACGCAGGTCGCTAGGTCAGCTCGGCGCGGCTGTGGGATAATTCATTCCGCTCGCCACCTTTCCCGTCGCGCGCTTGGGAGTTGCGGATATGGACGACAGCAGAAAACAGGCACTCGGTTCGGCCCTTTCGCAGATCGAACGTCAGTTCGGCAAGGGCGCCATCATGCGGATGGGGGACACGAGCGCGGTGCGCGACATCGAGGTCGTGTCCACCGGGTCGCTCGGACTGGATCTGGCGCTCGGTGTCGGAGGACTGCCGCGCGGACGGGTAATGGAGATCTACGGGCCGGAGTCGTCGGGCAAGACGACCCTCACTCTGGAGGTGATTGCCTGCACGCAGCGCGATGGCGGTACCGCGGCGTTCATCGACGCCGAGCACGCGCTCGACCCCCAGTACGCCGAACGGATCGGGGTCGATGTCGACGAGTTGCTGGTCTCCCAGCCCGACACGGGCGAGCAGGCGCTCGAAATCGCGGACATGATCGTGCGATCCGGCGCCGTCGACGTGGTGGTCATCGACTCCGTCGCCGCGCTTACACCCAAGGCGGAGCTCGAAGGCGAGATGGGCGATTCGCACGTCGGTCTCCAGGCACGCCTGATGAGCCAGGCGCTGCGCAAGCTCACCGCCAACATCAAGCGCTCGAACACCCTCGTCATCTTCATCAACCAGATCCGGATGAAGATCGGGGTGATGTTCGGCAGCCCGGAGACGACCACCGGGGGCAACGCCCTGAAGTTCTACTCCTCGGTCCGTCTCGACATCCGGCGCATCGGCGCGATCAAGAGGCGCGACGAGGTGATCGGGAACCAGACCCGAATCAAGGTGGTCAAGAACAAGGTCGCGCCGCCGTTCAAGCTGGTCGAGTTCGACATCCTCTACGGCGAGGGAATCTCGCGCGAAGGCGAACTCATCGATCTCGGCGTCAAGCACGGCATCATCGAGAAGTCCGGTGCGTGGTACAGCTACGACGGCGAGCGTATCGGTCAGGGTCGTGACAACGTCCGCGAGTTCCTCAAGCAGAGCCGGAAAGTCGCGAACGCGATCGACACCAGGTTGCGGGACATGCTCCTGCCCGGGAGAAGCGTGGCTGCCGAGGCTGCGCAGGCGGTCGAAGCCTGACCGCGGATCAGGACGCGGAACTCCGGGCGCGGGCTCTCGGATTGCTCGCACGCCGCGAGCATGCCCGGGGAGAGCTTGCCTTCAAGCTCGCCGCGCGCGGGGCGGAAGCGAATGCAATCCGGCGCGTGCTCGACGCACTCGAAGCGCGGGGGCTGCTGAGCGAGGAACGGTTCACCGAGCAGTTCGTCCGGTCGCGCCGCAACCGGGGGCACGGCCCCCGGCGCATTCGCGAAGACCTTCGCCGGCGCGGCATCGATGACGCGGCAGCCAGGGAGGCGGTTGGGCGGGACGGCGAATGCTGGTCCGAACAGGCATCGCGGGCACGCAACAGGCGATTCGGCGAGGATTTGCCCGCCGACTACCGTGAGTGGGTTCGGCAGGCCCGCTTCCTGGAAAGGCGCGGATTCACCGCGGAACAGATACGATCGGCGCTCGGACCGCCTCCGCGGCGGTGACGCCATGGATTCGCGAGCAGTCAGTTCATGAAAAGCAACGAGCTCAGACGGACCTTTCTCGAGTACTTTCGCAGCCGCGGCCATGAAGTGGTGCCGAGCAGCCCCCTGGTGCCGGGCAACGACCCGACCCTGCTGTTCACCAACGCGGGCATGGTGCAGTTCAAGGACGTCTTCCTCGGCACCGACCGGCGCGCCTACTCCCGTGCGACCACCGCGCAGCGCTGTGTGCGCGCCGGCGGCAAGCACAACGATCTCGAGAACGTCGGCTACACCGCACGCCACCACACCTTCTTCGAGATGCTCGGCAATTTCAGCTTCGGCGACTACTTCAAGCGCGACGCCATTCACTACTGTTGGGAGTTTCTGACCGAGGTACTCGGTCTTGCACCCGAAAGGCTCTGGGTCACGGTGTACGAGCAGGACGACGAGGCGGCCGCGATCTGGTTCGACGACATCCGTGTCGACAGAACGCGCTTTTCGCGCTGCGGCGAAAAGGACAACTTCTGGGCAATGGGCGATACCGGCCCGTGCGGTCCATGCTCGGAGGTGTTCTACGACCACGGGCCCGAGGTGCCGGGCGGTCCTCCGGGCAGCCCCGACGAGGACGGCGACCGCTACATCGAGCTGTGGAACCTCGTGTTCATGCAGTTCAACCGCGACGCCGACGGTAACATGGAGCCCCTGCCCAGGCCCTCGGTCGACACCGGACTCGGGCTCGAGCGCACTGCCGCCGTGCTCCAGGGCGTGCACAGCAACTACGAGACGGATCTGTTCGTCAACCTGATTGGAGCGGCGGCCGAGATCACCGGCGCCGCCCGAGCCGAGGACGGGTCCTTCGGCGACAAGTCGCTGCGGGTGATCGCCGATCACGTGCGCTCGTGCGCGTTCCTGGTTGCCGACGGCGTCGTCCCCTCGAACGAGGGCCGTGGCTACGTGCTTCGCCGCATCCTGCGTCGAGCCATTCGCCACGGACATCGGTTGGGGGTGCGGGATCCGTTCTTCTGGCGCATGGTCGGGGCGCTCGAGGCCGAGATGGGCGATGCCTACCCCGAGCTTCGCCGACGGCGCCCGCAGGTCGAACGGATCATGCGTCAGGAGGAGGAGCAGTTCGCCAGGACACTCGACCAGGGAATGCGCATCCTCGAGGACGCGATTGACGGGCTCGAAGGCGGCGCGATCTCCGGCGAGACGGCGTTCAGGCTCTACGACACCTACGGATTTCCCGTGGACCTCACTGCGGATATCGCCCGCGAACGTTCGCTCAGTGTCGATCTGGATGCTTTCGAGCGGGCGATGGAAGGGCAGCGCGCCCGGGCCCGTGCGTCGAGCCGGTTCAAGGCGGAAGGCGAGGCGGCCATCGACGTCGCTGCCACCTCCAGCTTTGTCGGCTACGACCACCTCGCCGGCAAGGCGACGGTGACCGCTCTCCTGCGTGACGGCAAGGACGTGGAACGGCTCGACCCCGAAGACGAAGGCTGGGTCGTGCTCGACGAAACACCGTTTTATCCCGAGGCGGGAGGGCAAGTCGGGGACTGCGGGCGGTTGGTGGCCGGCGGACTCGGCTTCGAGGTCACGGACACACAGCGTCACGGCGATGCCATCGTGCACATCGGAGTGGTGACCGGCGGAGCATTGTCGACCCGCGCTGTGGTGGAGGCGCAGGTGGATGCCGGGGCGAGACGTGCGACGGCCCGCAACCACTCCGCCACCCACCTGGTGCATGCGGCGCTGCGCGCGGTGCTCGGCGAGCATGTCGAGCAGAAGGGCTCGCTGGTCGCGCCGGATCGCCTGCGGTTCGACTTTTCCCACTACGAGCCGGTCACCAGAGAGGAAATCCGTCGCATCGAAGCGATGGTTTCGGCTTGGATTCTCGACAATGACGCAGCCCGTACCGAGGTCATGCCGCTGGAGGACGCCAGGCGCAGCGGAGCCATCGCGCTCTTCGGCGAGAAGTACGACGACCCGGTGAGGGTGCTTGCGTTTGGCGACTATTCGGTGGAACTTTGCGGTGGTACCCATGTCTCGCGCACGGGCGACTTGGGTCTGTTCAAGATCGTCTCGGAGGGCGGTATAGCGGCCGGGGTTCGCCGGATCGTCGCGCTCACCGGCGAAGAAGCGCTAGCCTGGGTGCACTCGATGGAGGAACGGATCGAGCGCATCGCGAGCACCGTGAAGGCCGACGTGGAGACGGTGGCGGATCGGGTCGAGGCGATGCTCGCGCACAGTCGCGAGCTGGAACGCGACCTCAATCGCCTGAAGGTCCGGGTCGCAGCGTCGCGAGGTGACGATCTCGCCGCGCAGGCGGTCGATCTCGACGGACTCAAGGTGATCGCGGCCAAGATCGACGGGGCGGACCCCAAGGCGTTGCGCGAGACCGTCGATCGGCTCAAGAGCCGACTCGGGTCCGCGGCGGTGGTGCTCGCCACGGTGAATCGCGGGAAGGTCGCACTGGTTGCCGGAGTCACAAGGGACTGTACGGATCGCATCGAGGCCGGGGCGCTCGCGAATCACGTCGCACGTCAGGTCGGCGGCCGCGGCGGGGGGCGTCCGGAGCTCGCGCAGGCCGGGGGCAACGATCCTTCACGGGTGGATCAGGCCATCAGCTCCGTTCAGGGGTGGGTGCGCGAACAGCTCGCACGTGGCGACGCCGGGTCATGAGCCTGATCGTGCAGAAATTCGGGGGCACTTCGGTGGGCAGCCTGGAGCGCATCGCACGGGTCGCTACCAGAATCAGGAGCGCCCGGGATCGAGGCCATGACGTCGTGGTCGTGGTCTCCGCGATGAGCGGTGAGACCGATCGTCTGCTTGATCTCGCGCGGAGAGCTCAGGAGCGGCCGGACCTTCGGGAGCTCGACGTCCTGCTTTCGACCGGCGAGCAGGTGACCATCGCCCTGCTCGCGATGACGCTGCAGGAAAGCGGTTGCGCGGCACGTTCCTATACCGGCCATCAGGTGCGCATCGGCACCGACAGCGCCCACACCAGGGCGCGAATCGTCCACATCGACGACCAGCGCATTCGGGCGGACCTCGCGCAAGGGCGGGTGGTCGTCGTGGCCGGCTTCCAGGGCGAGGATGAAAAGGGCGACATCACCACCCTCGGCCGCGGCGGATCCGATACCACCGCGGTGGCGCTTGCCGCAGCGCTGGGGGCGCACGAGTGCCAGATTCACACCGATGTCGACGGCGTCTATACCACCGATCCGCGTGTGGTGGCGGAGGCGAGACGACTCGAGGTACTCACGTTCGAAGAGATGCTGGAACTCGCGAGCCTCGGCGCAAAGGTTCTGCAGATTCGATCCGTCGAATTCGCGAGCAAGTACGGCGTGCCGTTGCGTGTGCTGTCGACGTTCGAGGACGGTCCGGGCACCCTCATCGGACCCGACCGGGAGGACAATCCCATGGAGCAGCCACTCATTTCCGGTGTCGCATTCAACCGCGACGAGGCCAAGATCACCGTCTTGGGCGTACAGGATCGGCCGGGCGTTGCCTTCTCGATTCTGGGGCCGGTGGCGGACGAGAACATCGAGGTCGACATGATCGTTCAGAATTCCGGCGCGGACGGTACCACCGACTTCACCTTCACCGTGCACCGCAACGACTACGCACGGACGTTGCAAATCGTGAGGGAGCGGACGTCGCAGTGGCGCGCGAGCGAAGTGACCGGCGACGATCGAATCGTTAAGATTTCGCTCGTCGGCGTCGGAATGCGATCTCATGCCGGAATTGCCAGCCGCATGTTTCGAGCGCTCGCCGCGGAGAGCATCAACATCCAGATGATTTCGACCTCCGAGATCAAGATCTCGGTGGTCGTCGACGAGAAGTATCTCGAGCTTGGCGTGAGGGCGCTGCACACCGCATTCGGTCTCGAAGAGAACGGAGCCTTGGAAGGTGGTGTGTCTCGGTAGCGTACGGGATTCGACGACCACGAGCTGCGAGCTTCCGAATTGCGGCTGCGGCCTGGAAGCCGGGACGCGGGGGATCGAGACGGTACGGCGCTCGCCACGCTCGACAGGAGCAGCACGGTCACAAGGACGCTGCCACCGGAGGGCGGTCCTCGCCTTCCGGCGACCGAGGAGGACGCGATGCTCATCCTCACCAGGAGAATCGGCGAATCGCTGATGATTGGCGACAACGTCGCGGTGACGGTACTCGGGGTGAAGGGTAATCAGGTGCGGATTGGAATCGACGCACCGAGAGAGGTGGCGGTTCATCGCCAGGAGATCTACGACCGGATTCAGGATCGCAAGGCGGAGCCTTCGGGCGGTGCGACGGAGAACCAGCCCGCCGCAACGTGTTGACAGCCGGGCGGCTCCGGCCACTGCCGGCGGGCGCCGGACTCATCGAGCGGACGCACTTGATCCGCGGGTCGCTTTTGCGGGCGATCACGCCTTTCGGTATCCTCCGAACGGTCCGGAGAGGTGGCCGAGCGGCTGAAGGCGCTCCCCTGCTAAGGGAGTATGGGTTGATAGCCCATCGAGGGTTCGAATCCCTCCCTCTCCGCCAAACGAGTCCGGCTGTCGGTCGTGAATACGCCACTCACGACAACCAGCGTCGGAGGGCGCCGCGAACCCGTCTCTGGTCGGCCATCATTCACCGAACTGTCCAGCCGGAATGCGGCGCCGTCCGATTCCGGCCGTAGCGACAGCGGACCCGCAGGAGGGCGTTCGGCATCCATGTCCAGTGACCCGCTGGTGCGTTTCATCGATGTCCAGAAGACGTTCGACGGCGAATCGCTCGTCGTCAAGAATCTGAATCTGGATATCGCAGACGGCGAGTTTCTCACCCTGCTCGGCCCGTCGGGGTCGGGCAAGACCACGACCCTGCTCATGCTGGCCGGGTTCGAGACCGTGACCCACGGCGACATTCTGCTTGCGGGCTCCTCGCTGAAGAGCACTCCGCCGTACCGGCGCAACATCGGGATGGTGTTTCAGAACTACGCGCTCTTCCCTCACATGACAGTGGAGGAGAATCTCGCCTTTCCGCTGGAGAGCCGTCAGGTCGGCAAGACCGAGATTGCGCGCAAGGTCGGCCGGGCGCTGGAGATGGTGCAGCTCACCGGCTTCGAGAAACGCCGTCCCGGACAGCTCTCGGGCGGTCAGCAGCAGCGCGTCGCGGTGGCGCGGGCGCTCGTCTACGAGCCGCGTCTGGTCCTGATGGACGAGCCGTTGGGCGCGCTCGACCGCCAGCTCCGCGAGAACATGCAGTTCGAACTCAAGCATATTCACGAGAGCATCGGGGTCACCATCGTCTACGTGACCCACGACCAGGGTGAGGCGCTCACGATGTCGAACCGCATTGCGGTCTTCAACGATGGGGCGATCCAGCAGCTTGCCTCCCCGTCGGTGCTGTATGAAGAGCCTGAGAACGCCTTCGTCGCCCAGTTCATCGGAGAGAACAACCGATTGACGGGAGTGGTGAGGTCCGTGAACGGGTCACGGTGCACGGTGGAGATCGACGGCGGCGGAGAGGTTGCGGCGGCCGCGATCAACATCGCGGGAGTGGGCTCCCGCACCACGCTCTCGCTTCGCCCCGAGAGTGTACGAATCGATCCTCCGGTCGAGGGATATCCCGATCGGTTCGACGCGCGGATCGAGGAGATCATCTACATGGGCGACCACGTGCGGGTCCGTGTCGATGTCTGCCGACACGACGACTTCATCATCAAGGTTCCCCGTTCGCGCGAGGCGCCGGCCCTCGAGGTCGGGCAGACGCGGACCGTCGGCTGGCACCCCGAGGACTGTCGGGCGCTGGACGTGGCGTAGCACGAGACCTCGCGCGTGGCTACCGTTTCACCGGCCGGCAAGGTCGCTCCCCCGCCGAGCGACATCTTCACCGTTGACGGCATCCCTCTGAAAATCAAGCTGAAGCGGGCGGAACGCTGGGCCAAGATTCGGGCCGTCGGGCTCATCGCACCCCTGTTCCTGTTCCTGATGGTGAGCTTCGTCGTACCCATCTTCACCATGCTGTGGCGCAGCGTGGAGAACCCGGAAATCGGACTCGTCCTGCCCAGGACCGCGGCGCTGATGCAGGTGTGGGACGGACAGGAATACCCCTCGAACGAGACCCTCGCGGTCATCGTGGAGGAGTTCGTCGGCGCGGTCGAAGACAAGACCATCGGCAAGGCGGCAAAGCGGCTCAACTACCATGTCGCAGGCTACCGCTCGCTCGTGATGAAGACGGCGAACAAGCTGCGCCGAGCGGCGAACAAGGAGGGGCTCGAGCCGCTGCTTGCCGACCCGAACCTGCTCGAGCGTTTCAAGGCCCTGGATGCGCGCTGGGGCGAGCGAAGGTACTGGGCGATCATGAAGCAGGCGTCGCCGCCGCATACGGCGTTCTACCTGCTGATGGCGGTGGATCGCGATTTCGACGCCGACGACAACATCGTCCCGATCGACGAACATCGCGCCATCCATGTCGACATCCTGTGGCGCACGGTGTTCATCAGCGTCAACGTCACGATACTCTGTCTGCTGCTCGGTTATCCCATCGCCTACCTGCTCGCGGTCCTGCCCACGCGACAGAGCAACGTGCTCATCCTGCTGCTGCTGCTGCCGTTCTGGACGTCGCTGCTGGTGCGTACCACCGCATGGTTGGTGTTGCTGCAAAACGAGGGGTTGGTGAACGACATCGCCATCACGTTCGGGTTTTGGGACGATCCGGTCCAGCTCGTGCGCAATCGCCTTGGCGTCTACATCGCGATGGTGCACATCCTGCTGCCTTTCATGGTGCTGCCGATGTTCAGCGTGATGAAGGGCATCGATCCGTACCACATGCGCGCGGCCGCATCGCTCGGCGCGAACCCGCTGCGCGCATTTCTCAAGGTCTATTTGCCGCAGACGATTCCAGGTGTCGGGGCCGGGGTGCTGCTCGTGTTCATTCTCTCGCTCGGCTACTACATTACACCGGCGCTGGTGGGAGGGCCGAAGGACCAGATGCTGAGCTACTTCATCGCGTTCCACGCCAACAACACGGTGAACTGGGGCCTGGCCGCGGCGCTCAGTCTCGTGCTGATGTGCTGCGTCGTGATTTTCTTCGCCATGTACCAGCGCCTGGTTGGCGTCGGCAACGTGAAGATGGGCTGACCATGGCCGCGCCTCCCTACGCGACGCCGGTGCAGAAGACGTGGCACTACACGCTGCGCGTCATTTGCGGTCTCATCTTCTTCTTCCTGATCGCGCCGATCATCGTGATCATCCCCCTGTCGTTCAATTCCATTCCCTACTTCACCTATCCGATGGAGGGGCTCTCGCTTCGCTGGTACGAGGAGATCTTCGGAGATACGCCCCAGTCGCTGCTGTGGCAGCGCTCCATCGTCAACAGCGTGGTCATCGCGATTGCCAGCACTGCGCTCGCGACCGCTTTGGGCACCATGGCCGCGCTCGGCCTGACCCGGGCACAGTTCCCCGGCAAGAGCCTCGTGATGGCGGTGCTCATCTCGCCGATCATCGTCCCCATCATCGTGATCGCGATCGGCGTGTTCTACTTCTATGCGCAGATTGGGCTTGCGAGCACCCTGACCGGAATCATCCTCTCACACACCGCGCTTGGCGTTCCGTTCGTCGTGATCACCGTCGCGGCCACGCTCCAGGGCTTCGACGATAACCTCGTGCGAGCCGGTGCGATTCTCGGCGCCGGGCCGTTGCGGGTGTTCCGGAAGATCACCCTTCCCATCATCACGCCCGGTGTCGTGTCGGGGGCGCTGTTCGCGTTTGCGGCATCATGGGACGAGATAGTCGTGGTGCTGTTCCTCGCGAGCACCGAGCAGCACACGGTGCCGCGGCGCATGTGGAGTGGCATCCGCGAACTGCTGAGCCCCACCATCATCGCGGCGGCAACGCTGCTCATCATCGTGTCCATCGCACTGATGTTCACGATGGAGGCGTTGCGTCGTCGCGGGGAGCGGATGCGGGGAATTACGCCGGGGTGAGGCGTGCGTCGGGCGCTGACGCCGATGCGACCACGCCATCCGTCAGCTACCGACTCCGCGAAACGAGAGAGCGGAACCGTCGTTCCATCGCTTCGCGGTGTTCGATCCAGAAGTCCGCGTCGAGCTTCAGCCATCGGTCCAGATTCTCCGGTGCAGTAGGCAGGCGCCGGGAATGCTCCAGGTCGACGTGGGCGAACGCGGCTCGGCGCAACGGTCCGTACGGTATTCGTCGCGCCAGTTCCGCCTGCCGATCCGGCCGGATCGCGAATGCAATGAACCGGAGGGCGAGGTCGGTCCGCGGATGATCCTTCGGAATGACCCAGTAGCCAAAGTCGAGAATCTGACCGCGCCAGACGATTTCGAATCGCCGGTGTCGGAGGCCGTCGGACTGGCCGATCCGACCATTCCAGGCGGTGGTCATGACGGCCTGCGCATCGTCGAGGAGGCGGGCCGGTTGCCGGCCCGCCTCCCACCACGTCACGTCGGGGAGGAGGGTCGCGAGCTTGGCGAACGCCCGGTCGACGCCCTCCCGCGTCCGTAGCGACGGATAGACGCTTTCCGGTACCACCCCGTCGGCCATGAGCGCGATTTCCAGGTTTCCGAGCGCGCCCAGCCGCAGGCCGCGTCCACCCTCGAACCGTGTCACGTCGAAGAAATCGGTCCAGTCCCGGGGTCCGTTGTCGCCCAGGCGAGCGCGGTCGAACACGAGGACCATCGACCATGCGACGTTGCCGACTCCGCACGGGTGTACGGCTCCCGGCAGCATGTCCACCGGTGAGAGACCGAGCCGCGCGTAGTCGATGGGTTCGAGGATCCCATCGGCGCAGCCCTGAACCACGTCGCTGCTCTCGGCGTCGAGGACGTGGGCCTGGTAGCGGCCGGTGACGACCATGGCGCGAACCTTGTCGAGATCGCCACCCCAGTGGTCTTCGACGACCTGAATTCCGGTGGTGGCGGCGAACGGCTCGAAGTACGCCCGGCGCTGGCTCTCGCCGTACGGTCCGCCCCAGGAGCTGACGGTCAGGACCTGCGCGTACGTGCCCCCGGGCAACGCGAGCAGAGCGCAAAGAAGTGCAGGCCCGGCCAGCGTGCAAAGGCCGGAGGACGGCTGTCGCGGGCCGCTCGACATTTCGGGGGTAGCCGATTCACCCCTGAGATCGATTACCGCGGGCGCACCGAGCGTGTCGGCAGCACGGTAGCGAAAGGGTCCGGAAACCGGTCGACCCTCACGCAGACGACCGTCGGGATGCACCGTCCCCAGGCGGCGGCGATTGCATCGCGTAACGCATTGGGCGTTTCAACCCGCACCGCGGCCGCCCCGAAGCTCTCCGCCAGCTTGACGAAATCCGGGTTGTGCAGCTCCGAAGCGATGACTCGGCCGCCGTACAGGTCCTCCTGCATGCGCTTGACGTTGCCGTATGCGCCGTCCTCGAACACCACGGCGACCACTCCGAGCCCCTGCTGCACGGCGGTGGAGAGTTCCTGCGCGTTGAACATGAATCCGCCGTCGCCGTTGATCGAGAGCACCGCGCGGTCCGGACAGGCGACCTGGGCGCCGAGCGCGGTCGGGAAACCCGCCCCGAGCGTCCCCTGGTACCCCGACGAGATGAACGTGCGCGGTGCGTGGACGGGAAACGCGGACTGAGCCACGTAACCCATCTGCGTCATTTCGTCGACGAAAATTCCGTCCTCGGGAAGTGCGGTGCGCAAAGCCTCCAGGAATTCGATTTGCGCGCCCGCCTCCGCCCGCATCTCGCTGTGCGCGGCGTCCTTGACGGCTTCGATCTCGTCGTGGCGCGAGGTACGGCGTCCGGAGACTCGTCCCAGCGCTGACGCCAGCGCCCGCAACGCGGTGTCCGAATCGGCAAGAATCGGGACGGTGGGGGCGCCGAGGCGGTGCATCTGCGCCGGATCGACGTCGATCCGCACCGTCGCGAGTCCTGCCGCGCCCCACGCCGTTCGATAGTGCTCGAAGCGGGTGCCGACCGCGAGCACCGCATCGGTCCGCTTCCAGAGCTGCGCTCCCGCCGGCTGGGTCACAGAGAGCGGATGTCGGTCATCGAGAATTCCGCGACCCATCCGGTGAGCAATCACCGGGGCTTGCAGAGCCTCTGCCACCGCGTGGAGCGACTCGCCCGCATGCAGGGCGCCGCCGCCGACGACGATGACGGGATGCTCGGCGGTGGCCATGAGCTTCGCCGCGTCCTCGATGGCGCCGATGTCGGGAGCGAGCGGTGCTTCGCCGGGCACTTCCCGGATACCGCCGATGTCCGCCTTCTGACCAAGGACGTCCATCGGCGACTCGATGGCGACGGGGCGAGGGACTCCGGAGCGAAGCTGATGGAGCGCGCCATGCATCTTCGCCGCCGCCTGCGTCGGGTGCTCGATGCGTGTGGCCCACTTGGTCAGTCCACGCAGTATCGCGAGCTGGTCGGGGATCTCGTGCAGCAACCCGCGGCCCTGCCCGATGGCGCGGGAGGGAAGCTGTCCGGCCATCGCAAGAACCGGCGAACAGGTGCCGTAGGCGGTGGCCAGTGCCGCCGTGGTGTTCAGAATCCCGGGTCCGGGGACCACGATGTAGGCGCCGATCTTCGCACTCGCCTGCGCATACCCGAGAGCCATGTAGGCGGCCGCCTGCTCGTGGCGGGGGTGGATGACGCGGATTCTGTCGCGCTCATCATGCAGTGCGTTGAACAACGCATCGAGCTGGACACCGGGTAGCCCGAACACCGTGTCAATTCCGTTCGCGACGAGCGAGCGCACGATGGCTCGAGCAGTGGTTATCCTCGCCATTCGGAACTCCCGATTCGTGCCGGATACGACGGCCTCGGAACTTCGTTCGCCACGCGCCGTCGTCGCCGGGTTGCCGCGGCGTTGGCGGCTCCCCCGACCGGCGTTCAGGCCGCGTCCTGGCGTCTCGCCTCCGCAAACCGGGCCTCGGCCAGGGAGTCGACGGCTGCGGTGAGGCCTCCCTTGCGGTACGGCACACCGCAGGCTTGCATCGCCATCTCCACCGCTCCCAGTGCCCCGAGCACCATGGGCTCGTTGATCCAGCCCATGTGCCCGATACGAAACGCCTTGCCGTCGAGGGGGCCGAGGCCGTAGCCGAGCGAGACGTCGAGCTCGTCCCGTGCGAGGAGGCGGAGCCGGTTCGAGTCGATGCCCTCGGCGACCCGGATGGTGGTCACCGAAGTGGCCCGTTCGGCGGGATGGACCGCGTTGAGCTCCAGGGCACCGGCCCGTCCCCAGACATCGACCGCTGCGTGCACCGCGGCGGCCAGGCGACGGTGCCGTGCGAATGCGGTCTCGAGACCTTCCTCGAACAGCATGTCGAGTGCTTCGCGCAGTCCCCATATCAGGTGCTCGGGCGGGGTGCCGAAGAACTTCATGTAGAACTCTTCATCGTTCATGCGGCGTTCCCAATCCCAGTATCCGCGACGAATCCCGGCGGTGCGGCTCTGCTCCAGCGCACGCGCACTGACCGCGGTGAACGCGAGCCCGGGTGGTGTCATGAGTCCCTTCTGAGACCCCGCAATCGCCACGTCCACCCCCCAGTCGTCCATCCGGAAGTCGACGGTGCCGAGCGACGCGACGACGTCGGCCATCAGCAGGGCAGGGTGGCCGCATGCGTCGAGGGCGCGGCGCACCGCCGCGATGTCGCTCGTCACCGATGTCGCGGTGTCGGTCTGCACCGCGAGCACCGCCTTGATTCGGTGGTCCGGATCCTCGCGTAGCCGCTGCTCGATTTGGTCGGCGTCGAACCCGCGTCGCCAGTCGCCTTCCAGTTCCTCGACCTTCGCCCCGAGATCGCCGGCAAGCTGGCCCCAGGCCCAGGAGAACATGCCGGTGGACGGAGCCAGCACGAGATCGCCCTCGGCGATGAGATTCGCGAGCGATGCCTCCCACGCGCCGTGCCCGTTCGATGCGTAGAGAAAGACCCGGCCCTTCGTTCTGAATACCTTCGCGAGGTCGTCGAAGCACGAATCGGTGAGGGCGACAAAGTCTGCGTCGACCAGGTCGACGGCGGGGCGGTGCATCGCGGCGAGCACCCGGTCCGGGATGTTGGACGGTCCCGGGGTCATCAGGAAGTTGCGGCCGCGCATCGGATTCGGGTTGCGCATGGTTTCCGGTTCGGGAGCCAGGAGGAACGGATCGGCGCGACGACACGAACGGAGTCGCGCAGACTGACGAGCGGTGGACTCTATATCGACACCTCGGGGCTGTACAGCAGGGCTAATCAAAAGTCGTCCTGATGGTGTAATCGGGGTCCTGACTCGATTTGGCGCTGGCCATTCAAAGGTCGTTGTGGTAGACACAGCGTCATGGAGCAGGCGGACACGGGGTTTGCCGGTCGTTGGCTGCGCGAGG
>JAJDUQ010000025.1 GCA_022826505.1 Gammaproteobacteria bacterium | reverse complement strand
GCTGAGCTGTTTGTCGATCAACTCGTTTCCGCGACGGACAGAATCGAAGCGCACCCGAGAATCGGTCGGCGTGTTCCCGAGGCTGGCCACAGGGACGATATCCGCGAGCTCATCGTGCAGCGGTATCGAGTCATCTATCGGATCGACGTTGACGGCATCCTTATCCTGACGATCGTCCACGGCAGTCGAGATCTGGAGAGGCGTGGGATCGCCCCGTGGAACGATATGCAGGTTGCCACGGCATCGGAGAGCGCATCACGTGCGGAATCGTCGGCATCTCGGTGTTGACGATGGAGTGTCAGACGCTCGCCCGTGTCTGCGGCAAGTCGAAGGACAGGTAGAACAACCCGTCGATCGACGTTGTTGTGCAGCCAAGCTGGCCGGCACAGCGACATCAGTCGCGCCCGTCAGCGTCGGACACGCCATTCGATGCAATTTGGTGCGGCTGTGTCGATGGAGGCTGACGAGCATCCGGGAACGGATTCGGGAATCACTTTCCCGGAGAGCACGTTCCTGAAGACGGCCCAACCAGCGCATCATTCGGGCACGTACCGTGCGGCCTGGGCGGGGTGCGGCGGGTTGGACTCGGTCGCGACGAGCCTAACTCTCGCGTCCACCGGCGGCACGTCCCCGAGGCCGTCGACCCAGCCCAAGGCGAGGTTGTCGGCGCCGTCGAGCGCGACGAGCGCGAGCCCCTCGCCGGCCGATCCACCGCCGAAGGGCAGGGTGCCGCCGCCGTTGGTGCCGGCCGCGATACGCCCGGTGCCCGCAAGTGTCTTCCACCGGGCCGGACCGGCGCGCGAGCAGCAGCCGAGCCGCGGCGGGAACCAGGTGCGGCCGCAGGCCACGCAGGTCGAAGCGACGGCGCGGCCGGCGATCAGTCCCTCGAAATAGGGCGACAGTCCACCGAGCGAATGGGTGTACCGAATGTTGACGTCAATCGGCGAGCCCGGGATTCGTCTTGCGTCGCTCAAGGTTCCATTCCCGGTCGAAGCTCCAATCTCATTCCGTCGCCTCGAACACCTGCACCACCGCGCTCGTGCACACCCCGCCGTGGGTATCGACGATACCGCGCCGCAGCACGCGGCGTGGTTGCGCGCCGTCGAAGTAGCGGCCTTCAAGCAGCCGCTGCACCGTCATCGCCTGCACCAGGCCGGTCGCGCCGGGGGCCCCGCCCTGGCCCAGCAGCCCGCCGGAGAGGTTGACCGGGATGCGGCCGTCGCGGTCGAACTCCCCGCCTTCGCATGCCGGTCCGCCGGCTCCTTCGGGCGTGAAACCCAGCGCCTCGACGGCCTGGATCTGAGCGCCGGAGAACGCATCGTAGACCTCCGCGCAGTGGATTTCCCTGGCCGGAGCACGAACGCCGGCCATCGCGTAGGCGTCCCGGGCGGCCCGGGCCTTCGCGTCGAACCGCTCGGGATGTGTCCTGTCGCCGAGTCGCGGGCGGTCCGACGCGGCGCCGCTGCCCGCGATGCGCACCCGCTGACGCTCGGTTCGGGGCGCGCGCAAAGGATGTGCGACCACCACCGCTGCCGCCCCGTCGCTCAGCAGCGAGCAGTCGAGGCGCCGGTACGGGCTCGCCACCATCGGCGACGCGAGCACGTCGGCCACCTCGATGCGCATCGGCTTGTGCGCGAGCGGATTCGCGCAGGCATTGGCACGATTGCGCACCGCGACCGCGGCGAACTGCTCCGGCGTGGTGCCGTGGCGAGTCATGTGCATCCGCATCGACAGGGCGTAGAGGGCGGCCGGAGTCGCCCCGGCGAATCCCTCGACCTCGGCGTCGAACGACATCCCGTAGAGCATGCGCACGTCGTCGGCCCCGAGATGACTCGCCACCGACTCGAATCCAACCACCAGCACGCATCGCGCGAGATTCGACGCGACCAGGGCATGGGCCGTGCGCACCGCCACCGCGCCGCTCGCGCCTCCGCTCTCGGCGCGCATCGTCCCGCATCGGTCCAGTCCGAGCTCCGCTGCCACCACCGGGGCGGGGGCAATCTGAAGGGAGAAGAAGTCGCTCTCGGTGGCGACGACGACCGCGTCCACGTCCCGGGGCTCGACCCCGGAGTCCTCGAGCGCCCCAAGCCCCGCCACGCGCACCCAGTCGCGCCACGCGCTCCCGTCCCGGCGGCGCGAGAACCGCACCGCGGAGCCGCCGAGCACGTAGACATCACTCGACATGGGACGGGTGCGAAAATGCGTCCTGCGGCATGTCCGAGGAACCTGATTTTGATAATCGCCCACCGCATGAGCGATAATCGCCCACCTGATGGTCGATACACACTATCTGCCCAGAGTCGCTTCCGGCTTGCTGGAGCGCGCTCTCGCCGCCTCGCCGGTCATCGTGCTGATGGGAGCGCGGCAGACCGGCAAGAGCACGTTGGCGCAATCGGAGCCATTTCTCAAGGATCGTCTCTATCTCACGCTTGACGATCTGGAGACCCGGGAGCGCGCCCGGATGGCTGCCGGGGATCTCGTCAGGAGCGCCCCGCGGCTCACCCTGGACGAGGTGCAGCGCGAGCCCGAGCTTCTGCTCGCGATCAAGCGCGCGGTGGACGAGGATCGTCCGCGCCGGGCCGGCCGCTTCGTCCTCACCGGCTCCGCGAACCTGCTGCTCATGCACCGGGTCTCGGAAACGCTGGCCGGCCGGGCGACATACGTCAATCTCTGGCCCCTGACCCGCCGGGAACGCCTGGGAGCGGGCGTCCCCGGGATCTGGACCGAGCTTCTGTCGGCACCCGTGCCGGAGTGGATCGATCTCGTCGAATCCCGACCTTCGGCTCCTGCCGACTGGCGGGACGAGGTACGCGGGGGCGGCTATCCCGTTCCAGGCGTGGAGCTGCGCAGCGATGACGCCCGCTCTCTCTGGTTCGACGGCTACCTTCGAACCTACCTGGAGCGCGACCTTCAGGCCATGGCGGCCATCGACAACCTCGTCGATTTCCGGCGGCTCATGCGAGCTGCGTGCCTGCGCCTCGGTACCATGGTCAACCAGGCGGAGCTTGGCCGCGACACCCGAATTCCGCGGGCGACGGTGCAGCGATACCTCAATCTGCTGGAGACTTCCTTTCAGTTGGTCCGTCTGGAGCCGTACTCCGTCAATCGCACCAAGCGGCTCATCAAGAGTCCGAAGCTCTACTGGAGCGACCCGGCGCTCGCCTTGTGGCTGAGCGGCTCCGGAACCGCCTCCGGGGCACATCTGGAGGCCCTCGTCCTGCTCGATCTTCAGGTATGGCGCGACAGCCGGGTCCCGGCCCCGGAGGTGCTGTACTGGCGCACGACGACCGATCTCGAAGTCGACTTCGTGGTCGAGGACGGTGGCCGACTGCTGCCCATCGAGGTCAAGGCGGCTGCGAATCCCGGATACTCCGACACACGGGGTCTCCGGGCTTTCCGGGAGGAATACCCGGAGCGATTCATCGGCGGTCTCCTGCTCCACGGTGGCGGCCGGACCCAGTGGATGTCCGAGCATATCCTCGCCGTTCCCTGGTGGCGGGTGCTGTAGAACCCGCGGGAGCCGGAGTCCCTCGTTGCGTCGGGCGCGAATCGGTCACTCGGCATCGGGAGGTGCCGCGAACCGAGCATCGCGCCAGGCAAGCGCCGCCTTCAGGCCCTGCTCGCGCACCCGTCGCTTGAACTCCGCGCGCGACGGCGTCTCCATCGACTCGATCTCCACCGCGGCGTCGAGCCCCGCCCGCAGGGCCTCGTGCAGGCCCATGATCTCGAACCCGCGGTTGATCGCGGCCTTGGTCCGCACGACCGCGTCGGCGTCCAGCGACGCGATGCGTCCGGCCAGCGCGAGCGCCTCCTCGACGTGGGTCCCCTTCGCCACCACCCGGTTGACGAGCCCGATCCGTTCGGCCCGCTCCGCGCTCAGGGTGTCGTCACCGGACAGCAGCAGCTCCTTGGTGAGCTTCGGCCCGACGAGCCACGGCATCATCATGTTCACGATAACCGAGCCGAACTTGAGCTCGGGCTCGCCGAAGAGGCATCCCTCCTCGGCGAAGGTGATGTCGCACGACATCGCGAGCTCCAATCCGCCGGCGAGACAGTAGCCGTGGACGGCGGCCACGGTGGGCTTGGGGTGATTCCAGAACCGGAGGAGAAAGTCGAGGTCGCGTTCCAGGCGCGCACGCCAGGCCGCCGCATCCGCGGCCGGTATCGCCGCGTCGTCCTTCAGATCGTAGCCGGAGCAGAACGCCCGGCCCGCACCGCAAACCACCACCGCACCGATGCCGTCGTCCTCCGCCGCCGCGTCGAGCACCGCCTCGATCTCGTCCATCATTCGCGCGGAGATGGCGTTGAGACGCTCGGGCCGGTGGAGGGTGAGCAGCCCGACCCGGCCCCGCGGCTCGAAGCGGATGGTTGCGAGGTCCCCGAACCGCGGCAAGTCCATCCTGCCCGTCCTCGGCACCGACCCTACGGCCCGCGGTGCGAGCGGCTGCGCACGATGTCCGCCTCGTTCACGCGGGCCGCGCCGGTGCCGCGGCCTACCGGTCGATCATGGTCTCGGGCAGCCACGTCGCAAGCTCCGGATACATGATGAGAAGCACCAGCACCAGCAGATCCAGGACGATGAAGGGAATGACGCCCCTGTAGGCGTGCCCGAACGTCGCCTGCCCCCTGACCGCGCTCATGACTGCGAACAGGTTGAATCCGACCGGCGGCGTGATCACGGAGATCTCGATGAGCTTCACCAGCACGATCCCGAACCAGATGGGATCGATGTCGAGCGCCACCACGACCGGGAACAGGAACGGCAGGGTGACCACCATCATCGAGGTGGTGTCCAGGAAGCAGCCCAGGAGGATGTAGAGGATCGAGGCCAGGATCATGAACTTGAGCGGTGTGTCGGCGACGCTGGTGATCGCCACCACCAGGTGATCGATGACCCCGGTGACGACGAGCATGCGCGACAGAATCAGGCCGCCGACGAGGATCATGAACATGATGCAGGACATGAACGCGGCGTCCTGCAGGGCCCCGACCAGCCACCCGCGCACCCCTCTCATGCGGGCCAGGGCGAACAGGAACGCGCCGAACGCGCCGGCCGCACCTGCCGCCGACGGCGGGAACACCCCGGTGTAGATGCCGCCCATCACCAGGAGTATCAGGATCACGATGGGCCAGACCCTGCCGAGCGCGCGCCACCGCTCACCCCAGCTCACCTTCTCGGTGATGTCGGGTGCGAGCGTCGGGTCGATTCGCACCAGGAGGTTGATGCCGGCCAGATAGACCAGCGCCGTCACCACCCCGGGGATCAGTCCGGCGATCAGGAGCTGACCCACCGACTGCTCGGTCATGATGGCGTAGATCACCATGGTGATGGACGGCGGGATCATGGCCGCGAAGCTTCCCGCTCCCGCGATCGCACCGAGCGAGAGGCTCTTGGAGTAGCCGAGGCCTACCATCTTCGGGAAGGCGATGCGCGTGAACACCAACGCGTTGACGGTGGTCGAGCCGGAGATTGCGGAAAACACCGCGGAGCCCACGATCACCGCCTGATAGAGCCCCCCCCTGAGGCGACGCAGCCAGAGATCGGCGGTCCTGAAGACCTCCGTGGTGATGCCCGATGCCTCGGCCAGCACCCCCATGAGCACGAACAGGGGCACGACCGCGAGACCGTACGAGTTGACAGTCGCGAAGGGCAGGGTGCGAAGCTGCCCGATGACGAACAGCTCACCGATCCCGAAGTACATGCCGAAGATGCCGACGACTCCCATGGCCACCGCCACGGGAACTCCGAGGCCCAGGAACACGAACAGCAGGATGACGCCGGTGTAACCGACGATCAGCGGATCAAGCACGAATCACACCCGCGCCACCGGCTCGCGGTCCTGCGGGCCGGGCTCGCGGCGTCCCAGGAACAGCCCTATCAGATCGACCGCGCACTGGACGGTCATCAGCGAGGCGCCGAGGAAGAGCGCGAAGCGTGCGGGCCACAGCGGATAGTTGATGATTCCCGGGGCGATCTCGCCCTGCTCGAAGCTGCGCACCCCCGCCCTCCAGCCGAACCAGGCGATGAGG
Organism: Gammaproteobacteria bacterium; assembly: GCA_022826505.1. GTDB lineage: Bacteria > Pseudomonadota > Gammaproteobacteria > HK1 > HK1 > HK1. The sequence continues at coordinate 1,858 of JAJDUQ010000025.1, read as the reverse complement.
CCGTGGAACACCATGCTGAGCAGGAACTGCAGAGCGTCGGCGGAGACCTGCATGGGCCTCGGCATGAAGCCGTAGACCAGCTCGACCCGGATATGGGCGCGCCGCGCCTGGGCCAGCGAGATCGCGAAGAAGGCCACCACCACCCCCATGTTCTCGATGAACTCGAAGGCGGCGGGAATGGGCGTGTAGAAGACGTACGTACCGATGATGTCGAAGGAGCCGGCGAGCATCATCAGCATCATCGCGCCCCCGGACAGGAACGCGAAGGTCAGGCTGACCTTCCTCAGCCGGGCCGAGAAGATGGAGAACCGATCGGTCACTCGGCCGGGGGAGCGGGGGTAGGACAGGGTCGGGCCGCGTCCAAACGAGCAACCGGCGCAACTAGCCCGAAAATAACGCCTGTTCGCGATGCGAGGTCGCGAACAGACGGAATTTTCGGGCCGCCGGGCCGCATCGGCAGCGGCCGTTGCGCCGGCATCGCGTCGGGTCCGCGAAGTCCCGGAATCACATCTTGCCCGTGACCTCCTTCCAGATCTCGATCATCTTGCGGGCGGCGTCTCCCTTGCCCTTGGTGTCCATGTCCTTGATGAAGTCGCCGAAGAAGTCCGGGTTGAGCTCGCGCCACTTCGCCGCGTCGGCGGCGGGGAAGTCGTGAAACTGCACCCCGTGCTTCTCGAGCTCCGCGAGTGCCGCCTCGCCGGCCGCGACGGTCATGTCGCGATCCATGCTCATGGCCTCGAGCGAGACCTCCTGCACGATCTTCTGCTGCTCGGGGCTCAGCTTGTCCCAGGCGGAGAGCGTGATCCAGTTGCCGGCGGTGGGTCCTTCCCAGATCGTGATGTGGTGAACGTGCTTCGCCACCTCGTACCACTTGTAGTTCAGGAACAGGTCCACCGAGACGGGGATGCAGTCCACGGTGTTCCGGGCGAGGGCTTCGTAGATGTCGGGAAAGAACAGGGTGACCGGCGTCGCTCCGACCGCCTCCACCGCCCGCGGCAGATCCTTGCCCCAGGTGCGCATCTTCTTGCCCTGCATGTCCGCCACGCCGGTGATGTGCTCCTTGCACACCAGCTTGTAGGGGTTGAGGTAGTGAAAGAACAGCGTCTTGATCCCGTTCTCCTTCGCCTCGTCCTCCAGCACCGGAACTTCCACCAGCAACCGCGTCATCAGCTCGAACGCCTCGTCGACATTGGACATGGCCATGGGGATCGAATTCGGCGCGGCGTGAAACGGAAGCTCGGCGGGGAAGTATCCGGCCGACATCATGGCGATGTCGATTGCGCCCTCCTGCAGCAGCGCGAGGTTCTCCTTCGCCTTGCCGAGCGCTTCGCTGAAGAACAGCTTGATTTCCACCTCGCCGTTGGTGCGCTTGTTGATCTCTTCGGCCCACCACTTGTCGACCTCCGAACCGGCCGAAACGGCGGCGTACTGGCTGTTGGCACGCAGCACGACCCCGGCCAGGCTCGCCTGAGCGGTCATTACCGTGATCAGCAGTGCAGCAGACGCGGTCATCAAGCATTTCGATAGTGTTTTCATCATCGCTCCTCATCCGTGGTTTGACAGCCAAGTTGGAAATCGAGAGGAATCAGCCGGTTGGATTTATTATTGAGGTGCGGCAGCGAAGGAGCCGCAATACTGTGGACCGAGGCTGCCTGCGTTGGTATATCAGGCCAGTCTAGTCCATTGAGCACGCGTTTCCAATCGAGACCCGGCAGGCGCAGCAATTCCCGCTGGGCGGGATGTTCGACGCGTGAGGCGGTGAGGAGCCGCGGTGTGCTCGCGGGATACGACGCAGGGCGAGCCTGGCCGTCGCACGGTGTGGTGCGCGGTGTCGATGGCGGCTACGTTGTTGTCCCCT
>JAJDUQ010000099.1 GCA_022826505.1 Gammaproteobacteria bacterium | reverse complement strand
TTCGATCGGATGCTGGCCCGGTTCGGGGTCCGGCGGCTGCAGACCACCGGACGGCCCTTCGATTCCCGTACCATGCACGCGATGGAAGTGCGTCGGATCGAGCAGGCCGGGGACGGCGAGGTGGTCGAGGAGCTGCTCGGTGGATTCACCCGGGACGGTGACGTGCTGCGACTCGCCGAAGTGGCCGTGAACCGTCTCCACCCGCAGGAGTGACCTTGATGGAATCCGGGACCATCCAGTCCGAGATCATCATCGGCATCGACCTGGGCACGACCAACTCCGAGGTGGCAATCATCTCCGGCGGGAGGCCGGAGGTGGTGCGCGAGGATGGCGACGCCATCGTGCCCTCGTGCGTCGGGCTGGACGAGGCCGGCAACGTCGTCGTCGGACGCCGGGCCCGCAATCAGGCCGTCCTCGCCCCCGAGCGGACGGTGCTCTCCATCAAGCGCCGGATGGGCTCAGGCGAACGGGTGTCGATGGGGCCCGAGGAGTACACCCCGCAGGAGATCTCGGCCTTCATTATCAAGGCGCTCCGGGCACGGGCGGTCCGCGCGCTCGGCCACGAGGTGCGCAGGGCGGTCATCACCGTGCCCGCCTACTTCACCGATGCCCAGCGCCAGGCGACCCGGGAGGCGGGAGAGATCGCGGGGCTGGAGGTGGTGCGGATCGTCAACGAGCCGACCGCGGCGGCTCTGAGCTACGAGAGCGGCGGTGAGGGAAGCCGCAGGATCCTCGTCTACGACCTCGGCGGCGGCACCTTCGACGTCTCGGTGGTGGCGATCGAGGACGGCGTGGTGGAGGTGCTGGCGTCCACCGGGGACAACCGTCTCGGCGGCGACGACTTCGACGCGGTGATCGCCGAGCGCCTCGTCACCTACGTCGAGACCGAGCTCGGCATCGAGGACGCCCGCGAGAACCCTCTCCTGCAGGCGCGGCTCCGGCGAGCCGCCGAGCAGGCCAAGATCGAGCTCTCGACCCGGCCCTGGATCCGCGTCGAGGAGGATCACGTCGCCACCGTGGACGGCGAGCCGAAGCATCTCTCCTGCGAGCTGAGCCGCGCGGACTTCGAGCGGGACATCGACGCTCTGCTCTCTCGCACCATGCAGTCCGTGACCACCGCCCTCGACGACGCCGGCGTGCGTCCGGGCCAGCTCGACCGCATCCTCCTGGTCGGCGGCTCGACCCGCATCCCCTGCATCGCCCGGCTCCTCGCGGAGCGGCTCGGACAGGAGCCCCACGGAGAGGTGGACCCGGACCTCTGCGTGGCGCTCGGGGCGGCGGTGCAGGCCGGGATCGAGATGGGGGAGGACATGCGCTCCGTGCTGGTCGACATCACGCCCTACACCTTCGGGACCAGCGCGGTGGGCGAGCTCCACGGCCTGCCGTACGCCCACCAGTACATCCCCCTCATCCGGCGCAACACCAAGCTTCCGGCCACCCGGACCGAGGCGTTCTTCACCGTGACCGAGCACCAGGAGACGGTCGAGATCAAGGTCTACCAGGGGGAGGACCCCGACGCGCTGCAGAACGTGGAGATCGGCTCCTTTCGCTTCAGCGGCCTGAACCGGGAGCGTGATGCATACGATCAGGGCCTTCTCTTCACGTATGACCTGGACCTGGACGGCCTGCTGAAGGTTCATGCGGTCGAGCGGGCCACCGGGCGGGAGATCCACGGCGTGGTCGAGAACGCCATGGGGCGCTCCACCGAGGAGGCGCTCGCCGCCTCGAAGGCGCGGCTCTCGGGGCTGTGGGGCGAGGAGGATGCGGAGGGCGAGCTGGACGAGGCGGCGGGTGCTCCCGGAGACGCCGGAGATGCGCGCGAGGAGAGCGCCGGCGGACTGGAAGCGTCCGCGGAGATTCGGGACACGCTGGAGCGAGCCGCCCGCGCCCTCGACACCGCACCGGCCGAGGACCAGGAGGAGCTGGTCGATCTGATCGAGGATCTGCACAACGCGCTGAGGGAAGGACGGGCCGGGGACGCCGACGCCGTCAGGCAGAACCTCGACGAGATCCTCTTCTACCTGGAGTAGGGTTGGAGATGACCGGCTGGCTTGAACGCTGCCCGACGTGCGGGGCCAGGCGCGTCGAGGGTCCCTGCTGCCGGCGCTGCCGGACGGACCTGCGCCAGGTGCTCGTCATCCAGCGGGCGGCGGCCGACTGCCGGCGACGCGCGCTTGCGGCGATCGGGCGCGGCTGCCGAGCCGAGGCCGGTGAATTCGCAAGCCGCGCGTGTACACTGCACCGCTCCCGTGATTCCCTGATCGCGCGAGCCGTGGTCGCGCTTGCGGACGGCGACTTTCCTCTCGTGCTCCGGCTCTGGCAGGAAGTCCGGCAAGACCATGCGACCTGACCCGGACGAACGTTCAAGAGTCGCCGCATACCCTCGATTTCAGAAGCTTCCCAAGGCTGGAAACGAGGAATGTCGCCAATCGACTCCATCACCCGCCCCGAGCTGCATCGCCCCCGAATGAGGACCCCGCCATGAAGGACCACTACTACCTCGACAACGCCTCCACGACGTGGCCGAAGCCCGAGCCGGTGTACCGGTTCATGGACGGCTTCTTCCGCAGCCACGGGGTCAACCCGGGCCGGGCCGGGCACACCCTCGCGATCGAGGCGGAGCAGATGATCTTCGAGACCCGGCGCCTGCTTGCGCAGTTCTTCGGATTCCGCGGCGACCCCAACCGGGTGGTCTTCACCCAGAACGTCACCGATTCGCTCAACATCGCGCTGTTCGGCCTCGTCGGCGAGGGCGACCACGTCGTCACCACCCGGGTCGAGCACAACTCCGTGCTGCGCCCGCTCTACCACCTGGAACGAGATTGCGGCGTGCGGGTGGCGCGGGTCGGGGGCGATGCGCAGGGGTACGTGGATCCCGGCGAAATCCGGGACGCGCTCGATGCGCATACCCGAGTGGTGGTCGTGAACCATGGGTCCAACGTGCTCGGCTCGGTGCAGGACCTGGCCGCGATCGGGGCGATCACGCGCGAAGCCGGGGCGATTTTCGTCGTGGACACCGCCCAGACCGCCGGCGTGCTCCGCATCGACATGGACGCGCTCGGCATCGACGTCCTGTGTTTCACCGGCCACAAGGGTCTTCTCGGCCCGATGGGGATCGGGGGAATGATCGTTGCCGACGCAGTGGACATTCGGCACGTCCGGGTCGGCGGCACGGGCGTCGACTCGATTTCGCAGTTCCAGCCCGAGGCCTATCCGCACCGACTGGAGGCCGGTACGGGCTCGATTCCCGGCATCGCGGGCCTGAACGCCGCCCAGAAGTGGTTCGCCGATCTCGGGCGTGCCCAACCGGGTGCCGCGACCGACGCGGATCACGCCACTGCGTGCGGTCATGCGCTCGCCCACATCGAGTCCGTCGAGGTCGGCCACATCCGTCATATCCGGAACGCGCTCGACGCCATGGACGGTGTCACGGTCTACGGGCCACGCGGCAACCGGGCGCAGGTCGCGACCCTGTCGTTCAATATCGACGGGATGCCTGCGCCCCAGGTCGGGGAGATGCTCGATGCGGACCACCACGTCTGCGTGCGCGCCGGCCTGCACTGCGCACCGCTCGTGCACGAAGACCAGGGTACGACCGAGATCCTGGGGGCAGTTCGAATCGCTCCCGGCTACTTCACCGAGGAGGAGGATCTGGAGCACGCCCTCGGCGCGATCGCGGAACTCGCGCAGTAGCCGAAGCTCCGGCGGCCTTCGCGCGTGCGCACCTCATGAACCACGATAATCGCACCATCGTCAACATCTACCAGACGGGCTTCGAACCCTACGACCTGGAAGGCCCGGTTCAGGACGACATGAGCGTGCTCGCGGTGAGCTACTGCACCTCGAGCCGGCGCGGCATCTACGTCATGCGCATGGCGCCCGGTGCGGTCACCATCCCCCACACCCACGAGTGCCGGGAGGAGTTCCTGATTCTGGAGGGCGAGCTGATCGAGAGTGACGGGACCGTGCTGAGGAAGGGCGACTTCGCAAGCTACCGGCCGGGTACCCGTCACAACTCGCGCACCGAGACCGGCTGCCTGCTGGTCGGATTCGACTGGGACCCGCCGGAACCGGCATAGCCGGCATCGTCGGCGAGGACGAGCCTCAAAGGGAGGCGTAGCGCTTCAGGTGGTACGCATCGTCGCCGAACATGACGTCGATCATGGTCAGGCGCTTGAAGTAGTGGCCGACCGCCATCTCCTCGGACATGCCCATCCCGCCGTGAAGCTGGATTGCGCGCTGGCCGATCGACCGCCCGTGCTTGCCGACGAGGTGCTTGGCGCCCGACACCGCCTCCTCGCGCAGCCGTGAATCGCGCTCACCGAGGCGGAGCGTTGCCACATACATCATCGAGCGCGCTTCCTCGCTCGCCATCAGCATGTCGGCGAACTGGTGCTGCAGGACCTGGAAAGTACCGATGGGCCGGCCGAACTGCTTGCGGGACCCGAGGTAGTCGGCGGTGCTGCGCACGATGAAGTCCATCACCCCGACCGCCTCCGCGCACAGTGCGGCGACCGCCCTCTGTGCGACCGACTCGATCGTCGGCAAGGCGCCTTGCGGATCGCCGAGCACTGCACCGTCGTCGACCGTCACGTTCTCGAAGGCGACTTCCGCGGCACGCAGCCCGTCGACGGTTCGGTACTCGCGCAACGTCACGCCGTCGGCCCGCCGATCGACGAGAAACAGGCCGATGCCGCCGGGATCGCGCGAGGCCCCGGTCGTGCGCGCGGAAACCACGAGCATGTCGGCGGTGGCGGCGCCGAGCACCACCGACTTCGCACCGTCGATCGCGTAACCGCCGTTGCGCGGCGCCGCGACGGTCCGCACGTCGAACAGGTCGTATCCGCTCTGCGGCTCGACCCACGCGAACGCGAGCTTGAGCTCCCCGGCGACCAACGCGGGCAGGACGGTCTGCTTCTGCGCGTCGGAGCCGGCAAGGGCCACCAGATTGCCGCCGAGCACCACGCTCGGAAAATACGGCTCTAACGCGAGACCCGATCCGAAGGCTTCCATCAGCACCATCGTCTCCACCGGGCCTGCGCCGGTACCGCCATGGGCTTCGGGCATGCCGACGCCCAGCCATCCGAGCTCGGCCATCCGTCTCCAGGTCTCTTCGCTGTAGCCGGGCTCGCTCGCGACCAGCCCACGACGCCGGTGAAGAGAACAGGTCTCTCGCACGAAGCGGTCCGCACTGTCCTTGAGGAGTTGCTGCTCCTCGGTGAGAGAGAAGTTCATCGGTCGGTCTCCACACGCCGTCTCTCCGGTCCGCTCACGCGCCCAGCACCATCTTGGCGATGATGTTGCGCTGGATTTCGTTGGTCCCGCCGTAAATCGAGGCCTTGCGCATGTTGAAATACGCCGGTGCCAGCCCCGCCGCGTGAGCCGGCCCTATCGGTTCCTCGTTCCAGCCGTACTCCAGCGCTTCGGGAACGTGGGGCAGGGCGTAGTAGCCCATTGCCTTCATGAGCATTTCGGATATCCGCTGCTGCACGTCCGTGCCTCGAATCTTGAGCATGTTGGCCTCCACCCCCGGCGCTCCACCATGCTCGGCATTCATGAGTGCACGCAGCTCGGTGTACTCCAGCGCGGTCAGCTCGATCTCGAGCTCCGCGACCGAGCGCGTGAACTCGGTGTCGTTGGCGAGGAGATTGCCCCCGACGCGGTGTCCGCGCGCGATTGCCTTCAGGTTCTCCAGGCGCGCCTTGCTCTCCGAGAGGCGCGCGATGCCGAATCGCTCGTGCCCCAGCAGGAACTTGGCGTACGTCCAGCCCTTGTTCTCCTCGCCGATGCGGTTCTCGACCGGTACTTTCACGTCCGTGAGGTAGACGGTGTTGATCTCCCGGCCGCCGTCGATGGTGACGATGGGCCTGACTTCGACCCCCGGGTCACGCATGTCGACCAGCAGGAACGAGATGCCTTCCTGCGGCTTGACCCCGGTGTCCGTGCGCACCAGGCAGAACATCATGTCGGCCCAGTGAGCGGCAGTGGTCCAGGTCTTGGTGCCGTTGACGACGTAGTGGTCGCCGTCACGAATCGCGCGGGTACGCAGGCTCGCCAGATCGGAGCCGGCCTCCGGCTCCGAGTAGCCCTGGCACCACCACGTCTCGTTTCGGGCGATGGGTGGCAGGTATTGCGCCTTCTGCGCTTCGGTGCCGAAGGTGTAGATCACCGGCCCGACCATCTTGGGTCCGAAAGGGATGATCCGCGGCGCGCGGGCGCGCCCCGTCTCCTCCTCGAAGATGTAGCGTTGCACCGGCGACCAGCCCGTTCCGCCGTACTCCTCCGGCCACGAATAGACGAGCCAGCCCTTTTCGGCGAGTATGTCCTGCCAGCGAAGATAGTCGTCCTTGCCGAGGGTCAGGAAGCGCTCGACCTTCGTGCGGAGATCCCCGGGCAGACGCTCCTCGATGAATGCGCGCACCTCCTGCTGGAAGTCACGCAACTCGTCTGTGAACTCCAGGTCCATTGGCTGCTCCTCGCGATGACCCGGCATCGTTGCCGCATTCGATGCAAGGCGTCAATCGCCCGGTTCGGGAGCCGGTGCCGGATTGCCGCATGACGACCAACCGTTCGGAACCTTGGAACCTCCCCGCTTTGCACCGGCGGGCACGTTGCGCGGAAGGCCGTCGAACGCCTTGCAATGCACGTGACGGATCACGGGTGGACACGAGATGAACCAGGAAACCTACGAAGTCTTCGCACTGCGCTACGCGGTGCGCACCGAGCGCTCGCGACAGGAGAACTTCCTCGAGTCGGTCGACGCGCACGACACCCCGATGCCACTCGACTTCTTCGTGTGGGTCATCCGCAACGCGAACCGCACCGTCGTCGTCGACACCGGGTTCGACCACGCCGAGGCGGCCCGGCGCGCTCGCCGGGTGATGCGGTTGCCGCGCGAGGCGCTCGCGAGCATCGGCGTCGACGCGGCGAGCGTCGAGGACGTGGTCATCACCCATCTGCACTACGACCACGCGGGGACGCTCGGGGACTTTCCCCGCGCACGTTTCCACATCCAGGAGACCGAAATGCAGTTCACCACCGGGCGCTGGATGCTCGACGACGGAGAACGCCAGGCGTACTCCGCCGACCACGTGGCGGAGCTCGTGCACCGGCTGTTCGAGAAGCGCGTCGTCTTTCACCACGAGGACGGCGAAGTCGCCCCCGGTGTCACCGTGCACCGCATGCCGGGCCACACGATGGGCATGCAGTCGGTGTGGGTGCCCACTCGGCGCGGATGGGTGCTGCTCGCCTCGGACGCGTCGCACTTCTACGAGCACTGGGCGCGGCGGGTGCCGTTCGCGATCTGCTGGTCGAAGGACGACCTGCTGAAGAGCTACCGGAAGTTCGAGTGGCTCGCAGACAGCGAGGACCACGTGGTGCCCGGCCACGATCCGCTGGTGCGCTCGCTCTATCCGGCGGCCGACACTGCGCTCGGAACCGATGTGGTGCGCCTCGACGAAGCGCCGCTCAAGTCGTTGCGCGAGGTCTTCCCGGAGCGCTGAAACGTCGACGCGCGCGCACTCCTCATGCCCTGCGCGCGGCCCTGGCCGGTATGACCAGCGTCAGCAGCAGGAACACGATCGCGATCGGACTCTCCAGCAGGACGCCGAAGTCGAAGTCACGCTACGGGATGGGGGGCGTCAATCGCCGGCCCCGGAAGCGGTAGCGTATTCTGGAACCGCCCGTTTTCGAGGAGAGGACATGAGCGACCATGAAAGGGACGACCCGCCCGTCTGGGCGCAGGGGATCGCCGGTCACGTCGCCCTGGTGACGGGAGCCGGGCGCGGGCTCGGACGGGCGTGCGCTCTGGCGCTGTCCGGTGCCGGGGCGCGAATCATCGCGGTCTCGCGCACCGGGGCCGAGCTCGCCGGTCTCGCGGAGGAGGCGCCGGGTCCCGTCGAGACGTGGGTGGAGGACGTCACCGGTGTTGCGCTCCTGGAGCGCATCGAGGCGCTCGACCGGCTCGACGTGCTCGTCAACAACGCCGGGACGAACCGTCCCCAGCCGTTCCTCGAGGTGACCGACGAAGCACTCGACGGGATGCTGGACCTCAACGTGCGTGCCGCGTTCCGCGTCGCGCGCAGCGCGGCGCGGGTGATGATGCGGCGCGGCAGCGGCTCGATCGTGAACATGAGCTCTCAGATGGGCCACGTCGGCTCGCCGCGGCGCACCGTCTACTGCATGACCAAGCACGGCATCGAGGGGCTGACCAAGGCGATGGCGGTGGAGCTCGGACCGCACGGCATCCGGGTGAACACGGTGTCGCCGACCTTCATCGAGACCCCGCTCACCCGCCCGTTCCTCGAAGATCCGCAGTTCTCCGAGTTCGTGATGGGCATGATCGCGATGAAGCGTCTCGGCACCGTCGACGAGGTCGCGGCCGCG
>JAJDUQ010000124.1 GCA_022826505.1 Gammaproteobacteria bacterium | reverse complement strand
GCGGAGGAGTTCTGCAGAGGGGTTCGCAGGCGCGTCGCGCTCACATTGGGCGAAGGCGCCGTGAAATCGATCGTCGCCGAACAGCTCAAGCTGTGGAAAGCGAGAGCGCGTCAACCCGATACCGGCTGAGTCGTCCATGCCCGAATATCCCCTCCTGCCCCTGCCGGCCTTCGAGCGGGGGGACCCTCCCGGTGCGCGGCGCTTCGTGCCGAGTGCGCCCAGCCTGGGGCGCGGCCGGCAGGGCGAGCGCCTCGGTCCGATTTTCGAGCGGCTGGCGAACGTTCTGGAAGAATACCGGGACGGTCTTTCGTTGCTCGACGACCCCTCCAGCATCGCGCCGGAACGTGCGCTTGTCCTGGAGGTTGCAGGTTCGGTGGTCGACTTCCAGGCGCTGGCGGCGCGGGTGGAGGGGCGGGAGTTTCTCTGGGACGAGGAGATCGAGTTCGAGCCGGACGAAGACTTCTTCGAACCCGATACACGCAAGGGCAGAAAGGGCGAGCCCCGGACGGACCGGCCGCTCGGAGGAAGGCTCTACCTTGCCATGCCGGACGTGGAAGCGCTGCGCCAGTTGCTCTCCCTGTGGGACCGGTGGCAGCGCGGAGAGGAGCTGCCGAGGAGCTTCACCCCGTGGCGGGACGTGTTCGCGAGCTTGCGCGAGATCAGGCCGTGGGGTCCGGCCGACCGGCTTTCGGACGAGACGATTGCGCGTTGGCGCGAAGAGCTCGAGGACGATCCGGGGGAGATGCGCCGGATCGAAGTGGAGCTGTGGTTTCGCGACAGCGGAGCGAGCCGCGATGCGGCATTCCGGCGTGTCGCGGATGTCGTGGCCGAAACGGGCGGAGCAATCATTGATCATACCGTGATAGAGGAGATCGGCTACGAAGGGGCGCTGATCGATCTTCCGGCTGGGGAGATCGCCCGTCTGGCCGAGCGCGAGGAAGTCGATCTTGTCGTCTGCGACGACATCATGTTCCTGCGGCCCCAATCGTTGGCGGATGTTCCGGCGCCGGGAGACGAGACGGAGCCGGAGGCGGCAATTGCCGATGAGCAACCGACCGAGTTGCCGCCGGTTGCGGCATTGTTCGACGGTGTGCCCGTCCAGAATCACGTTCTCCTCGACGGGCGCCTGGAGATGGACGACCCGGACGGGTCGGAAGCGATGAGCGTGGTGGCGGAGCGGTATCACGGCACGGCGATGGCGTCGCTCATCCTGCACGGAGACCGGAATGTCGCAAGCGAGGTGCTGTCGCGGCGCCTGCATATGCGGCCCGTCCTCTATGCGCCCGGAAACGGCGTTCGGGAGGAGCCGAGACGCGACCGGCTCCTGATCGACGTGATCTGTGGTCAAGCCCGACATCCACCTGCCGGGCGGCCGGGAGCATGTGCGGTTCCAGGCGGTTGGCGGGGGGCTTGTGGTGGTGCCCGAGTCGGGCGGACGCTCGGGTCTGAAGGCGGCCTCGCCTGACGCGGCGGGCAACCGTGATCGTACCGCGTTGAGTATGGGAACAAGCGCTGCTACCGCTTTGGCGACGCGGTCGGCGCACTTGATCTTCGATGCGTTGATGGACCGTGAAGGCGGATCGATGCATGCGGACATGGAGGCGCAGTACCGTGCGGTGGTGATCAAGGCGCTGCTCGTACACCGGGCCAGGTGGGGAAGCCGTGCGGTGTTTCTGGACAGGAACTACGGCCCGCATGGTCGAGGCAAGCATGTCGCACGGCGGGACAACATCGCGCGCCTGCTCGGTTACGGGTTCCCGGACATCGACGAAGCTCTGGCTTGCGCGGCGAACAGGGCGACGCTGGCCGGTTACGGGACGATCGCCGCGGGCGAAGCGAACATTCACCGAATTCCGTTGCCGCAAAGCCTGGAACGGGTGGCGGAACCACGGACTTTGAGCGTGACCGTTGCATGGTTTTCTCCGGTCAATCGCCGTCATCAGGCCTATCGCCGGGCGAAGCTGGAAGTGAGTGCGCTCAGGGATCTGGAAACGGCCGCTGGTGTGAGCCGATCGGGCGGTCAGCCGTCGAACCATTCGGTTCCGCGGGGCACGGTCTTCCACGAGAGGTACGACGGAGACCAAGCGGTGGCATTCGTCGATGACGGGCATGTGGTGTTGCGGGTCTACTGCCGGGAGCAAGCTGGAGCGCTGGATCAGAGTATCCGCTACGGCATCGCGGTAACGATCGAGGCGGGGGAAGGCATTCCCGTCTACGACGAGGTTCGGGCGCGTCTTGCCGTGCCGGTGGCGGCACGGGTCCCGTAGCATGTTTGCGGAAGGCATAACGTCGTGGCTCTCGCCATCCGAGCGGGATGACCGGGCGCTGGCGGTGATCCGTGGGTGAACTGAAGGACGTTTCTCTTCGGCAACTGTTGGGTCTGCATGCCAGCATCATGGAGGAGCTTCGCCGCCGTGGGGTGGCGCGAAGCGCAAACAATCCGACCGGAAGTCTCGCCGAATTCCTTTTCTGCCGGGCGTTCTCCTGGGAAGAGGCGCCGAATTCGGAGAAGGGGTTTGACGCCACGGATGGACAGGGGAAGCGTTACCAGATCAAGGGGCGCCGCCTCCACCGGCACAACAAGTCCCGTCAATTGTCGGCCATCCGCGATGTCGACGGGTTCGACACGCTGGCAGCGGTACTGTTCGATGACCAATACCGAGTAGTCCGCGCAGCTCTGATCCCCCGCGAGGTGGTTGGCGAGCGGTGGAGGTTTGTCCGGCATACGAATAGCCACAAGTTCATGCTGACCGACGAGGTGTGGATGGACGCGCTTGTGAGGGACGTGACCGAGGACCTGAGGGCGGCGGAGTCGCAAACCTGAAGTTCTGTGGTGGTTGGCGATCCGGCGCGGGTCGGAATTCCTTGACAACGAGCGCAATCAACCGCAGGCGCACCGACTCCTCGCCGACCCGGATATCGTCCTCCGTGGCGACCGTCGCATCGACGAGACCCGCGTGCCGGGGAGCCAGCCGATAGTCGGTGCCGCGACCTCTGCCCCGCGCAGCCAGACAGCTTCGCTCGCGGAGCGAGACGAGCCGGGCCGCCGCCTCGCCTTCCGAGAGCTGGAGCAGATCGGCCACGGTCCAGCGGTCCAGTGACCCGCGTCTCGTGAGTCCGCGCAGCAGCATGAGGTCGTCGAGGCCGAGCTCTCCGCCACCGCGACGCACCTCGTGGACGAAGCGCACGAAACGGGCATGCGTCCTGGTGGGAAGCGCCAACCGTACATGGGACTCGTCCGCATCGTAGCTCGGCAGGTCCTTGCCCAGCAGGAGCAGCTCCTCGTAGATGCGGTCGACGCCGAGACCGGCGTGGTTCACGAGACCGATCGCCTGCAGCACGTCCGCAAGGAGAATATTGCGCCGGATCGGCGGGTAGCGTAGGACGTTCCGCGCCGTCACCCAACCGGTGAATCCTCCCGGACTCGTGATCTACGCTTGGCCGTCGTGGAGGGTCAGGTGGATCGACTGGTGCAGGAAGTAGTCCCGGTGATCCAATGCGTTCAGAACCGCTTCCCGGGCGACCCGCCAGGAGATGTCCGGAAGCTCCACCTGCTGGACGCCCGAAATATCGGCGGTGCTCAGCCTCAGGTGGTGTCCAGCAGCGGTGCGACCCCTGATCAGCCGCCACAGTGGAGCCGAATCCTTGCTCTGATTTCGTATCTGGGCAATCGGGCAACGCGGATGCGCCGCGATTGCTTGTCCGTGTGGCCGGGGAGACTACCTTCCGATCTGCAGTCGTAGCCTCCCTCAGGTACGCGAGCCGCTATCGCTGCACCATCGAACGCAGCCGGCCTCAATCCAGAAGTGGCATCGGCAGTCATTGAGCTGGCGCACTGACGGACTCACGCTTGGTCGCCGGAGCCAGTCAAGGCGCACGAGCCAACACGGTCTACGATGCTGCGCCAACGTCAGTTGTAGCCTCTCTCCACAGCCGCCGGGGCAACGCAGGCAGGCCCATTTCTGGCGGTCGCCGTCTTGAACCACGATCAGCTCGCCGTCGCGCAGTGCCTCAGGCGTTGGATGCCGCTCCACGATCCGGGCCACAAGATCGGGACGATCGGTGAGGCGCAGAAAGATCAGCGCATTCAGTACGAGACCACGCCACATCAGCCCTACCCTACCCGGTCGAGGAACGGCTCGATATCGCTCCGGCCCCAATAGTCTCTCGACGAACACACCGGGCAATTGGGTTTCGAGTCGGCGCCTGGACGCCGATCGGTAAGAAGATCGAAACGGCGGGTACGTTGCCAGACCCAGCCTTCGGGAAATCGGAAGCCCGTCAGCGCCTGAAGCAGCTCGTCAATGGCAAGACAAGCCGTCGCGGTCGTAAAGGTAACGACCGCAGGGGCAGGGTCTCCACCACCGTGGACATAGGCTTCGCGTTTTCGCCGTTCGTACTCCTCGGGCGACTGCCGCCGCATTTCTTCGTCACGCGCCACAACGGGGTCGACGACGCCCCGGCACAGAAGGCAAGGCGCCTCCGGAAACAAGACGGTAACCCGACCGGTGAGGTCGCGGAGACCGTACCCATCGGGCCTGGGATCGATCGCCAAGCCCATGTCGATAACGGGAATCAGATAGAAGTACGCCAATCGGTTGAGCAGAAGGCGGCCGTCGTGATCGTCGGTACAGCCGAAGATCACATCACAAGCCTTCAGTGCGTCACGACAGAAGGAATCGTCGATCCAATGCCGGAAGGGGACGACACGGACGCCAAGACCGAGCTTAGCGATCTCGCGAGCGACGACCTCGACCTTCGGGCGCATGGCGTCACCATCTGCCCGGTGCGCGCCATGGAGGCGATTCAGGTTCGTGACGTCGACGATATCGTCGTCGAACAGCGCGAGCTGACCGACCCCCAACCGCGCCAGTAGCATGGCAGTCGCGCTTCCGGTCCCCCCACAACCAACGACTCCAACCCGCATCGCTCTCAGCCGCGCATTGAGCGAATCACCGAAGGCGAGCGCTTGTCGGGCGAGAAAGTCGGTATTGGCAGGGTGCTCCGCTGGGGATTGAACCGAAATTCGCTTGCCGACAATCCCAACCGCGACTGCATCGACGGGACCATGTAGATCGGGCCACAGCCGCGCCCTCACTTGGCCGTCGCCGGTCAGCAAGATGCTGACCAGCGTTGCCTGGTCTCCATTCCGGTTGCGAGCCATTTGAAGGAGGTCTCTCTCGTTGCGATCATCCTGATTGGAGAAATGCGCCGGTCCGCGCGGGTGGGTGTGGACAATGCCTGGCACTAGCCCCTGATCCTTGGCCCGTTTGAGCAGTTTGACGTACGACGCCGTGGACCAAGTGACATGCCGGTCGCTGGCTGAAATCGCGTCCTTGCATGGGATCGGTAGCACCATATGGACGGTGAGCCGGCGCCGGCTTCGCCGTTCCCAGGGGTCGGATCCGATGCGGGATTCGCCGCAGAGCACATAGGCGGCGGCCTCGATCCCGTCTTCCCGCAGAACGAGGCGGAGCAACGCGTCAAGATCCGCTTCCCGAATGGTCAGATCGAGGACGTTCATGCCGCGCACTCCAGCGCCATCTCGACTCGCTTGAGCATGGTCCAGATCCCATCGACGCCGGCGCGCCACTCGTTGTTGTGACGCGACCAGCGCTGCCATCTGCGCCCCTGAAACTCAAGGGAGACGTCGGCCCGGTTCGGGTAGCGGTTCGATGCTGTCAGCTTCAGCCACGGCATCGCGTAGAACATGTCGGGCGGAGAGTCTGGATAACCACTCGGCAGAAGAATCAGGATGTCCGCCGACGGGGCGTCGAAACGCCCCGCCGGGAGCCTGAACTCCTTCAGTATGACCGCCTTCTGTCCGGCTTCCTCATACTCTTCAAACTGGACGCCTCGCCCGACGAGGTAGCGGCGGCACTTCATTGGCAAGACGGACATGGCTCAGCCCTCGGTGGTCTGTACCTTGCCCGTGAAGAAGCGCTCAAGCCCTTCGCACGAGAGGTTGACCAGATCGCAGTCACCAATCAGGCGATCATCGGCGCCGCGCACTTCGAGCCACACGCCGTAGGTGGCAGGGTCCACGTCGGCGAGCTTCTTGAGCGTGAGTCCCGAGATCACCGGCTTTCCCCACGCGAGTACACGACCGTCCAGCTCCATCCGGTAGGAGGCGCTGCCCTGGAAGACGAGAAAGCGCTCGACGCCCCGGCTTCGCAGGTCGGTCGTCTCGGTCGGCCGCAGCTCTTCGAGCGCTCCGTCGCGCAGGAGCTGGAACACCATGTACTCCTCGGGCGGTCGGGCGCGGACGAGCTCCAGAATCTGGAGTCCGGTCGGCATCGGGTCGTCGAGCACTTCCGGGCGAAAGTTCAGGTCGGCATCGCCGATCTGGACGCGCCACGGACCGTGCGGACGTACCGGCCGGCACGCACGCGCCGCCTCCTCAATGTCCTCGATATGCAGTTCATTCTGCTGGGTCATGGGATTGATCCTCATGTGTCGCAGAGCACCAGTGGCCCTATGAGGAGAACCATAATAGCTAAAATCTAGCTAGTCAATAGGTGAATTATATGTATCTTTTGCTTGACATTTGGCTGTCTTGCTCCTACGCTCGTGGTGTCCAGAGGCGATCGGGACCGACGGGGAGGACAAATGAGGGCGAAAAGAACCATGACGCTCAACCTCACGGAGGCCGAAATGCGGGTTCTGGAGGAGTTGAGCGCGAGAAAGGACCTGAGCAAGACGGCTCTGCTGCGTCAGGCTCTCCGCATGTACCAACTGGTCGAGGCGCGCCTCGAAAGGGGTGACAGGCTCTTCTTCGAGGACGAGCAGACTAAGGAGAAGGCCGAGGTCATGATGCTATGACGGTCACGATCAGCAAGGTCCACCTCCTCAACATGGAGCGTGGCGAGCCGGAAGAGGCGGAGCTTTGGGACGCGATCACCGAGCGACAGCTTGCCGATTGGGAAGGCGAGTGGGTGCCGGAGCTGTTCAAGGCCATACAGCGGCTTAACCGCGCGGGTGTCGAGCGCCGCTACTGGCCGCAAAGCCGGCACTGGAATTGGCGAATGAAGACAGAGGAGCTGATGGGGATGCTGGCTTGGTCCAGCTTCAGTCTCGTCTGCGATGGCCTGACGCAAGGCATGATGATCGTCGATACGACGACGAAGAGATGCCGGATCGACAGCCAGAGAGGCAGGAACCTCGTCTATGTGGAGTTTGTCGAAAACGCCCCATGGAACCGGAAGGATCTGTTCGATGCGCCGCGGTATCGCGGCGTCGGCACGACCATGATCCGGGCTGCAATCGCTCAGAGTGAGGAGCTGGGGTTTCATGGCCGGGTCGGCCTGCATTCATTGCCACAGGCGAACGACTTCTACGCCAACACATGCGCCATGACGGATCTTGGCGCTGATCCCGACTACGAGGGCAGCCTGCGCTACTTCGAGATGACGCCCGAACAGGCGCGGGCTTTCATTACAAAGGGAGGCAGGACTACATGAAGCACACCACGCAAAATCAAATGGGAATAGAGTGGGATTCGACGGGGACACCCCACGGATCCGGAAGAAACCGTACCCTCCGTGGTATCGCGGCGCTGACGCAATTCTGCTCAGTGTCGTGGTCGCGTTGAGCGAGGAGATGGAGTCTCACGGACAGATCGGCTTCCATTGGTGGCCACAGGCGGCCGGCATTCGAACCGGCGCCTGTGGCATGACAGCCCATGGGGTTGATCCTGATCCTGGCTACGAGTGCCTCTTTGCTCCGGATATCATGCGTGAGGGGAGACAGTTCATGAAAGTGGAGATCGGGAAAGAGTGGAGCATGCGCATGGCGCAGCTCGAAGGAGACGCCGAGATCGGAGCCGGTCGGCTGGCCGTCGATCCAGTGTTCGACGGCGAGACCTTTCCGATTGCAGCGAGTCAGGAAGAGGGCCCCAACGTCGCGTTCGGGCGCTTTGTTCGTCTGATGCGCCGGCAACGCGGACTCACTCTCGAGAAACTCGCCAACGATGCCGACGTCGACATCGCAGATCTGGTCGAGATCGAAGGCGACCCGCACCACAGGCCGGAACCACGCACGGCCTACCAACTCGCCAATTATTTCAAGGTCCCACGGTCCGGTCTCATGCAGATGGCCGGGCTGACTGCACCGAAGGATGCGAGGCTGCTCGACGAAGCAGTCCGCTTTGCCGCACGGTCGGAGCCGACGGCAGCGCTCACTTCCGAGGAAAGCGCGGCGCTTGAGGCGTTCGTAGCCGTGCTGAGCGAGCAGTCATGACAAGCGAGCACTGCCTTGGCCAAGAACCGCTTCCTCTCTGACAAGACCGCTGCGGACATTGATCGCCGGGTTGAACGAGTGCTGTGGGGGCTCGGGAATCCCGAGCCCCCGCTTGCACTCGTCGACGTGCGCGAGTTGCAGAAGCTCGACCGAGCCTTCTACACCGCTGATGATCCAGGCCTCACACGCGAGGTGATTCATCGGATTCGTATCGGCACCATCCAGGTCTACCGCCGGCCGATGCTGCTCCTCGACGCGGTCCGGAAGGCTTCGCTCCAGGCGCTGTACCTTCCAGATCGGAAGCGGATACTGATTGATGCGAGCTTGCCGGAAAAGAAACATCGCTGGCGCGAGGCACATGAGATCGGCCACAGCCTCATTCCGTGGCACGAAGACGTGATGTTCGGGGATAACACCTACACGCTGTCTCAAGATTGTCACGAGCAGATCGAGGCCGAGGCCAATTTCGCCGCCGCAAGGCTACTCTTCCTGCGAGAACGATTCACCGACGAAGCGCGTTCCCTCGATCCATCGATCAAGACAGTGCGAGGGCTTCACGGCATCTTCGGGAACACGCTTTCGACGACGCTCTACAGATTCGTCGAGGTCGCTGGCGCGGAGTGTCCAATGGTGGGAATGATCAGTGACCACCCTCATGAGATGCGCCGGTCACCCACGTTTGATCCATCCAAGCCGTGCCGGCACTTCATTCAGTCGCCGGCTTTCGCGCGATACTTCGGAAGAATGCCGGAGGAGGCCCTGTTTGCGGCAGTGGCCAGCTATTGCGGCAGCCAGAGCGGAGGTCCGCTTGGAGAACGCGAGCTTGTCCTGACCGACGACAATGGGAACAAGCATCGCTTCTTCTTCGAGACATTCTTCAACCGATATGACGCCTTGACTTTGGGCAGATATCTTCGTCCGGAGATTCGGCTCTTGGCTGCGTCGGCGTAGTCGATCAGGCTTTCGTGTTGCGCTTCCTCAGACTCATTCATCGGGGATGGCAGGGGGATCTTGGCTCCTCGACCCTGAGATTGGGACGGGGTGCTGGCGCTCACCGGTATCGAGACCGTCCGGGTGGCGTTGATGCCCTGCGGGACGTACGGGATGCTTTGCCCGAGCCGACTTCCTCGGCGGCTCGCATGGCGTTGAGGGTGAGGAGGCGGGCGAGCACCTCGTCTCGGACGGGGTCCGGCCAGCGGTAGCGGTACGGCTTCTTCTTCCGGCCCCAGGTGGCTTCGTCAATCTCGTAGTCGAGGAGAAAATCGCAGTCGGTGGGGATGTCCGCCCATCCGTAGGCGTCGAGGATGGCCTGGTCCATGGCTGCGTGTAGCTCACGGAGCCTGCCGATGTCGGAATCGTCCTCGTAGGGGTCGTGGAAACAGTTGTAGATCTTGGTCATGCCCTCGTCGTTTCGGATCATGAGGGCCGCGCGGTGCTCGTAGTACGCCTTGCCAGCGGCTTCGAGGGATGGGTGGGTTTCCCAGCCGTAGGGGAAGGGGAAGGTCTCGAAGCAGTCGGAGGGGGTGTAGCGGAGGTCGTCTTTCATGGACGATCCGAAGAAGCGAGCCCAGATTTCGTGGGAGCGGGATTGCAGTGCGCAGAAGGCACCGTACGTGGTGAAGGGGAAAACGATGGTCGACTCGGCGTACACCATATTCGGTGGCAAGAAAGTAAGCGCCGCCTGCTGCCCAACCCTGGAAATGATCAAGACCCGTTCAAGTCCGTCTATTGCGGAAGACAGCGCAGGCTGTCTATCGCCGAATTGCCACCAGCGATCTCGCCGTACTTTCCGGTTGACTTTCAGGGACTGGTCATCCAGCTTTACAAATTGAGGGGTGCTGGAGCGGGAGAACTGGGAAGTCGCCGGTCGGGGTCTGTGGGATGATTCGAGTTGCTCAAGACTCGGGCATCCACAGGAGCAAGCCAGTGACCGTACTCCAACGCACCGACCTGACGACTTCCCAGAAGATTCAGTGTGCCGCAGCGGCGGTGGCGGGACAACACACCCACGGCG
>JAJDUQ010000174.1 GCA_022826505.1 Gammaproteobacteria bacterium | reverse complement strand
GCCCGAGGTGAAGAGCTGGCGGATGTTGTCGACGGTGCCGTCGCCGCCGCCGTACATGCGGATGTGGGCGCCGGTGAGGGCGGTGCCCATGGCCTTGGCCTGGTCGATGTGGATGTCGCGCTCGGCCTCGATGTGCAGCTTGGCGAGTTCCAGGAAGGTTGCGGACTCGTTGTACCTCTTGAGCGCGTCGGCCTTGGCCTCGATGCCGACCGCCTCGGCCTGGAACCGGCGCTGGGTGTTCTCGACCCGCAACGCCTCGATGGATACCTCCGCTCGTCCCACCGCCGCAGCCTCACGCTCGATGCCGACCGCCGCGATCTGCTGTGCCTCGCTGGTGGCGCGGGCCCGGGTGAGGGTCGCCTCCGCCTCCCGCTCGGCCGCGAGGCTTCGTGCCTCGGCCTGGGTGAGCAGGTGCATGCGGGTGACTTGCGCCTTGTTCTCCTCGTCGATGCGGCGGGTGTCGGCCTCCTTCTCGGCCCGGATGCGGTCGATTTCCTTCTGGCGGTTGGCGTCGGCAACCCGGCGCACCGATTCCGCGTCGTGCTCGGCCTGCTCGCGCCGCGCGGTCATCTCCAGGCGGTGGGTCTCGGCCTGCTCCAGCTCCCGGGTCTTCGCGGCAAACGCGATCTGGCGGTCCCGTTCTTCCTGCTCCCGGGCGAGGAAGCGCTGGATGTCCGCCCGCTCGCGTTCCTGCTCCTTGGCGATGAGGGCGATGTCGCGCTCGCGCTCCTCGACCTCCACCGCCCGCGCCTTCTGCACGCGGGCCCGCTCGACCTCCTCGTCCTTGGTGGTCAGCGCAATCTCGCGCCCGCGCTCCTGGACCTCCACCGCGAGACGCCGCTGCACCTCGGCCTGCTCGAGCTCCCCCGCCTTCGCGACCAGCGCGATGTCGCGGTTCCGCTCCTCGGTCTCGCGCGCGAGCCCCCGCCGGATATCGGCCGCCTCGCGCTTGCGCGTCTCCTCGATGATCGCGACCTCCTTGCGGATCTGCGCGGCTTCCAGGGCCTCGGCCTTGGCGATCTCCTCCTGCTCCACCTGCCAGCGCTGCTCCAGGATGAAGCGCTGCTGCTCGCTCAGCACCCGCGCCCGCTCGTTGGCGACCTCGCGCTCCTGCTGGGCCTGGGCGAACGCCTCGTCCCGGTCGATCTCCAGCATCGCGAGTCGGGTCTGGAGGCTGCGCTTGCGCACCGAGAGGGCGGTCGTCTCGGAGGACTGGTGCCGCTCGTCGCGGGCCGTCTCCTCGCGCCCCATCACCGCGGTGGTGCGGTCGATGTCGGCCACCTGGCGCGCCTGCTCCTTGGCGATCAGCTCGATCTCCTTGTCCGTCCGGGCCTGCTCGCGCGCAAGCTCGCGGGCGATCTCGGCCAGCTCCTCCTCCCTGGCCTTCGCCACCAGGGCGATGCGGCGGTCGCGCTCGGCGCGCTCCTCGGCGAGCTTGCGCTGGATGTTGGCGAGCTGCTCTTCCTCGGTCTTGGCGACCAGCTCGATCTCGCGGTCGCGGCGCGCCTTCTCCAGCTCCAGGGTCTTCAGGATCTCCGCCGACTCGCGGCGCCGGCTCTCCTCGGTGGCGCTCACGTCGCGCTCCGCCCGCATGCGCTCCAGCGCCTTCTCGTTGTCGATCTCCTTCTGCTCGACCTCCATGCGCTGGTCGAGCACGTACATCTGCTTGTTGCCGATCTGCAGCGCCTGCTCGTTCGCGACCTCCCGGTCCTGGTGGGCGCGCGCGAACGCTTCCTGCTTCTCGATCTCCAGAAGCTCCAGTTGGGTGTCCAGCTCACGCTTGCGGATGGAGACGGTGGTGCGCTTCTCGGTGTTGTGGACCTGGCGCCTCGCGTCGGAGGTGACCTCGGTGATGACCTTCAGGCCCTCGGCGTCGAACACGTTGTCCTTGTCGAAGAACTCCTTGGCGCTCTGCTCCAGGGTGACGATGGTGACCTCCTCGAGCGTGAGGCCGTTGGCGTGGAAGCTCTCGACCACGCTCGCCTGCACCGCCTTAGCGAATGCTTCGCGGTTCTCGTGGAGCTCGCTCAAGGTCTTGGTGGCGGCGTAGCTGCGGAGCGCGCTCACGATCTTGGCTTCCAGGAGGTTCCGGACCTTCTCGGTGTCGAAGGTGCGCTCGCCGAGGCTGCGAGCGGCGGCGAGCAGATCCTCCTCGCTGCGCCCGACATGTGCGTACAGCTCCGCCACCACGTCGATCCGAATCTTGTCGGAGGTGAGCACCGCCTGGTCGCGCGAGCGGCTGACGATGAGCTTCAGCGTCTCCAGCGAGACCCAGGTGACCTCGTGGAACACCGGCAGGACCATGGCCCCGCGGCCCAGGCACACCCTGGTGCCGAGGTAGCCGGTGCGGATGAACCCCATGTTGGCGGGCGCCCGCTTGTATACCCAGATCGAGATGATGTAGAGGATCGCGATCAGGACGATCACGAGGAAGAGGAGGGTAATCAGAAGTTCCGCGGTCATGGTCGGTCCGTCGCTGTATGGTCTTTAGGAATCCTTGAAGGCGACTCGTCCTTCTACTCGAGCCGGATCTCTCGCGATGCCTGCCGGCTGGTTCTGCCGGGGGCTTTGAAACATGTTGCCGACATCCCGGGCACGGCGCCGTGCAGAGAAGCAGGTCGAATTAGCCGAAGGCGTAATCCGACGGCCAAGCCGCGAGTCGGACGATTCCCCATGTCGGATTACGCTGCGCTAATCCGACCTACGCAAGTCCCGCGCACTTCATGGCTCGTGTTCTCCTTGGCAGGGCGTCAGTCGGCGGCCTCCGGCAATGACTCGCGCGCCCACTCGGGCTCGCCGAAATCGTAGGTGGGGAGCGGCCCGCGGGAGCGCCGGATCGACTCGCGCTTCGCCTCGGTGGCGGCCACGTCCAGCGCGAGCGCGTCGCCGGTCAGCACTACCCCGTACTCGCGTTCCGCCACCTCCGCGCTCATCAGCTTGCGGCACACATCCGCCCGCACCCGGGCGGGGTCGCGCTCCAGCGGATCGCCCCAGCCGCCGCCGCCGGCGGTACGGAACACGATGCGGTCTCCGGGGGCGACCTTCACGTTGTCGACCTTGGATTCGAGCGGCGTCTTCCGGCCGTCGGCACGGATCAGCCACTTCCCGGAGACCGCGCCGGGCTTGCCCCCGAGAATACCCCATGGCTGGGAGCGTTGGCGGTCGTCGTGGATGGAGATCTCGCCGTGCTCCAGCAGGCGGTACACCTTCTCCACCCCGTTGCCGCCGCGATGCCGCCCCGCTCCGCCGGTGTCGGCGACGCTCGCGTAGCTCTCGATGATCATCGGGTAGTAGCTCTCGAGGTACTCGCTCGGGATGTTCTCGAACAGCGGCCACCACGAGTGTCCGTCCATGCCGTCCCCGATGGGGCGTCCGGGAATCCCGCCGTAGAGGATTTCCATGAGCTGGAACGATTGCCCGTCCCCGGCCACTCCGGAGTACAGGAAGTGCGGGCTCGAGCCGTATCCGGCCGCGGTGGCCATCTCCGGCGCATGCCGGCTGAGCGCCCCGCCGAGCACGTCGAACTGACGGGCGAGCGCGTGCGTGCGGCACCCCAGGGCGGCGGGAAAGTTCGGGTGCACCAGCGAGCCCTTGGGCAGGGTGACGTGGATGAGGTCGTAGAAGCCGTCGTTGAAGAGGATCTGGGGGTCGAACACCATGATCATGTAGACCCCGATGAACATCTTGAACATGCCTTCGTGCAGGTAGAAGTTGATCGGACCGGGCGCCTGGGGGTCGGTACCGGTCCAGTCGAAGTAGGCATGCTCGCCTTCGCGCCACACCGTGAGCTTCATCCGGAACGGGCCGTTGCCCACGCCGTCGTCGTCGATCCAGTCTTCGAACGACTGCGGCTCGGTCGGCAGGTTCTTCACGATGAGGGTGCGCATGGCGCGGTTGGTGCGGTCGAGCAGCGCCTGGCAGGCGCGGCGGTACAAGTCGGTCCCGAAACGTTCGCAGATCTCGATGACCCGCTTCTCGCCGGTGCGGCTGCCGGCGATGATGGCCATGAGGTCGCTGTAGTTCATCTCCGGGGTGCGGGTGTTGTTCATCAGGATCGCGAGCGCCGCCTCGTTCGGCTTGCCGCGCGACCAG
>JAJDUQ010000206.1 GCA_022826505.1 Gammaproteobacteria bacterium | reverse complement strand
CGTGCACGCGGGCAGGCGAGACCCGACAGCGACATCGATGTCGCGGTCTACGTCGACGAGATGGCCGCCGACGAGGGGCACTGGGGATATCGCGCGGAGCTCACCACCGACCTGATGGCGGCACTCGGCGCCGACGACGTGGACATCGATTGCCCGGTCGAGGCGGGTGTGCTGCCTCGAGCCTTCGGAAAGCGGTTCCGGGCAATTTCCGGATTCCGCAACGTGCTGGTGCACGGCTACCTCGAGGTCGACCTCGACCTGCTCGTTGGGATGCTGTCCGAGCGTCTCGACGATTTCGAGATGTTCGCATCCCACGTCGAGCACTGGCTGGCGGAGCACGACGACGCCTGAACCAGACGTGAACCGCCCCGAGGACACGATTCGATGACCGCCTCCGCCGCAAACGTCCGCACCGTCTACCCCCCCACCGGCTCCGAGATCACCGCGAAGTCCTGGCTGACCGAAGCGCCGATGCGCATGCTGATGAACAACCTCCACCCCGAGGTGGCGGAGAACCCGAACGAGCTGGTGGTCTACGGCGGCGTCGGCCGCGCGGCGAGGACGTGGGGCGACTTCGACCGCATCGTGGCCACCCTCGAACGTCTGAACGAGGACGAAACGCTGCTCGTGCAGTCGGGCAAGCCGGTCGGGGTGTTTCGCACCCACATGGACGCGCCCCGGGTGCTCATCGCGAACTCGAATCTGGTGCCGCACTGGGCCACCTGGGCGCACTTCAACGAGCTCGACCGCAAGGGGCTCGCCATGTATGGTCAGATGACGGCCGGGTCGTGGATCTACATCGGTAGTCAGGGCATCGTGCAGGGGACCTACGAAACTTTCGTCGAGGTCGGACGCAAGCACTACGGCGGGAACCTGAGCGGGCGCTGGATCCTGACCGCGGGGCTCGGAGGCATGGGCGGGGCGCAGCCACTGGCCGCGGTGATGGCCGGAGCATGTTGCCTCGCGGTGGAATGCGACCCGGACCGTATCGACTTCCGTCTGCGTACGCGGTACGTGGACGAGAAGGCCGGGGCGCTGGACGAGGCGCTGGCGATGATCGAGCGCTGGACCGCCTCGGGCCAGGCGAAGTCGGTCGCGGTACCCGGCAATGCGGCGGACGTCTTTCCCGAGCTGGTGCGCCGCGGAGTGCTGCCCGACGTCGTCACCGACCAGACCTCGGCCCACGACCCGGGGAACGGCTACCTTCCGGCCGGCTGGACGCTCGCCGAGTGGCGTGCGAAGCGCGAGAGCGACCCGGCGGCGGTGGAAGCGGCGGCCCGCAAGTCGATCCGAACCCATGTACAGGCGATGGTCGCCTTCGCGAACCGGGGGGTGCCGACCATCGACTACGGGAACAACATCCGCCAGGTCGCGAGCGACGAGGGACTGGACGACGCCTTCTCGTTCCCGGGGTTCGTGCCGGCCTGCATCCGCCCCCTGTTCTGCCGCGGCATCGGCCCTTTCCGCTGGTGCGCGCTCTCGGGCGACCCGGAAGACATCTACCGGACCGACGAGAGGGTGAAGGAACTCATCCCCGACGATCCTCACCTGCACAACTGGCTCGACATGGCACGCAAGCGCATCGGCTTC
Organism: Gammaproteobacteria bacterium; assembly: GCA_022826505.1. Lineage (GTDB taxonomy): Bacteria > Pseudomonadota > Gammaproteobacteria > HK1 > HK1 > HK1. The sequence continues at coordinate 16,844 of JAJDUQ010000206.1, read as the reverse complement.
CAAGGGTTGCCGGCCCGCATCTGCTGGGTGGGGCTGGGACAACGCCACCGACTCGGCCTCGCCTTCAACGAGATGGTGGGCCGCGGGGAGGTCACAGCCCCCATCGTCATCGGTCGCGACCATCTCGACGCCGGCTCGGTGGCCTCCCCGAACCGCGAGACGGAGGCGATGCGCGACGGCTCGGATGCGGTCTCCGACTGGCCGTTCCTGAACGCACTGCTCAACTGCGCGTCGGGGGCGACCTGGGTGTCGATTCACCACGGCGGCGGAGTCGGCATGGGGTTCTCGCAGCACGCTGGCATGGTGATCTGCTGCGACGGCACCGAGGCGGCGGCCCGCCGGATCGAGCGGGTGCTGTGGAACGACCCGGCCACCGGAGTCATGCGACACGCGGACGCCGGCTACGCAGACGCCATCGACTGCGCGCGCGAGCACGGGCTCGACCTGCCCGGAATGCCTGTCCTCGAATCGGAATCCTGATCCGCGGCGACGCCCGACGCCGGGGACAGCCACCCGGAACCCGCAAGTGGTTCCTGTTCAGCACCCTCTGCCGCAACGCTATACTTCATTCATCGACCCGGAGGCACGCGATGGACATCACCGGCGAATACCGTGTTCCCCTTTCTCGCGAAGCGGTCTTCGAAGCGTTGAACGACCCGACCGTCCTCGGCCAGTGCATTCCGGGATGTCAGACGCTCGACCGGGTGGGCGAACACGAGTTCGACGCCGACGTGGTCGCCAAGGTCGGTCCGGTCAAGGCCCGCTTCCGCACCCGCATCGAGGTGTCCAACCTGAACCCGCCGGAGAGCTACACCCTTTCCGGCGAAGGACGGGGCGGAGCGGCGGGATTCGCCTCGGGAAGCGCGGACGTGACCCTCGAGTCGACAGACGGCGAGACGGTGCTTCGCTACACCGCCCGCATCCGGCCCGGGGGCAAGATCGCCCAAGTGGGATCGCGGCTCATCGGCGGCACCGCCCGCAAGATCGGGTCGGACTTCTTTTCCCGCTTCGTGGAAGTCGTTACGCCGGATTCGCCCTCCGACGAGGGGGCGCCGGCCAGTCAACAGGAGTGATGCGCATGTCGGTGAATGTCTCCATGAACGTGAACGGGAGAGCGGTCTCCGAAGAGGTCGAGGACCGCACTCTCCTGGTGGAATTCCTGCGGGAGAACCTTCGGCTGACCGGCACCCACGTGGGCTGCGACACCAGCCAGTGCGGGGCCTGCGTCGTGCATGTCGACGGCCGCTCGGTGAAGGCGTGCACCATGCTCGCGATCCAGGCCCAGGGCGCCGACGTCACCACCATCGAAGGGCTCGCGGACAACGGAACGCTCCATCCCATGCAGGAGGCATTCCGCCAGAACCACGGGCTGCAGTGCGGCTTCTGCACCCCCGGAATGGTCATGAGCGCCCTCGATCTGGTCGCCCGCAACCCCGACCCGACCGACCCGGAGGTCCGCGAGTGGCTGGAAGGGAACCTGTGCCGCTGCACCGGCTATCACAACATCGTGAAGTCGATCCTGGCCGGAGCGGCCGCCATGCGCGGAGGTCACCGAGATGGCTGAACACGGCATCGGGGCATCGGTCCCCCGCACCGAAGACCAGCGGTTCCTCACCGGCACCGGCGACTACACCGACGACACGAACATCCCCCACCAGACGTACGCCGCATTCGTGCGCTCGACCCATCCGCACGCCACCTTCACCGTGGACACCGCGGCCGCGGCCGTCGCGCCCGGCGTGGTGGCGATCCTGACCGGGGCGGACATGGCCGCCGACCAGATCGGCTCGCTCATCTGCGGCTGGGTGGTCACCGGCAAGGACGGCGAACCCCACAAGGCGCCGCCCCACCCCGTCCTCGCGGTCGACACGGTGCGCCACGTGGGCGACGCCGTTGCCATCGTGGTGGCGGAAAGCGCTGGTCAGGCGCGCGACGCGGCGGAACGGGTGAATGTGAGCTACTCGCCGCTTCCGGCGGTGGTGTCCATGCGCGACGCACTCGCGGACGGCGCGCCGCAAATCCACCCGGAGGCGCCCGGCAACCTCTGCTACGACTGGGAGATCGGCGACCGCGCGGCCACCGACGAAGCCTTCGCCGGCGCGCATCACGTGGCGCGACTCGACCTCGTCAACAACCGGCTCATCCCGAACGCGATGGAGCCCCGGGCGGCGATCGGGGACTACAACTCCGCGACCGGCGACTACACCCTGCGCCTCACGAGCCAGAATCCGCACATCCACCGTCTCGTGCTCGCCGCCTTCATCCAGATCGCTCCCGAGCACAAGCTCCACGTCATCGCTCCCGACGTCGGTGGCGGGTTCGGGTCGAAGATCTTCATCTATCAGGAGGAAACGGCGATCCTGTGGGCGGCAGGAAAGATCGGCCGGCCGGTCAAGTGGACCGCGGATCGGTCCGAGTCGTTCGTGGCCGACGCCCACGGGCGCGACCACGAGACCCACGTGGAGCTCGCGCTCGACGCGGACGGCCGGTTCCTCGGCCTGCGGGTCGAGACCCGCGCCAACATGGGGGCATACCTCTCGACATTCGCGAGCTGCGTGCCCTCCTACCTCTACGGCACCCTGCTCCAGGGCCAGTACACCACCGAGGCCATCTACTGCGAGGTGAAGGCGGTGTTCACCAACACCACCCCGGTGGACGCGCTGCGCGGCGCGGGCCGCCCGGAGGCGACCTACGTGGTGGAGCGCATCGTCGACCAGGCGGCGCACGAGATGGAGATCGATCCCGCGGAGCTCCGGCGCCGCAACTTCATCCCCGCCGATGCCTTCCCCTTCCCCACGAAGGTGGCCCTGGAGTACGACTCCGGGAACTACCGGCTCGCGCTGGACCGCGCGCTGGAGCTGGCGGACTACGAAGGCTTCGCCGCGCGCCGCGAAGCGTCGCGGGCGAACGGGAAGCTCCGGGGGATCGGGCTCAGCGCCTACATCGAGGCCTGCGGCATCGCGCCCTCCCAGGTGGCGGGCTCGCTGGGCGCCGGCGTCGGCCTGTGGGAGTCGGGCGGCATCCGCTTCAACCCCACCGGCAACGTGCTGGTCTACACCGGCTCGCACAGCCACGGCCAGGGACACGAGACGACGTTCGCGCAGCTCGTCTCCGACTACCTCGGGGTGCCGTTCGAGAACATCGAGGTGGTGCACGGCGACACCGAGAAGACGCCGTTCGGCATGGGCACCTACGGCTCGCGTTCGCTCGCGGTTGGCGGCTCGGCCCTGGTGAAGGCGATGGACAAGATCATCGCCAAGGGACGCAAGATCGCGGCGTTCACGCTCGAAGCGTCCGAGGAGGACATCGAGTTCAGCGGCGGAGACTTCACCGTCGCCGGCACCGACCGCAGCATGAACATCGCCGCGGTCGCGTTCTCCGCCTACGTACCCCACAACTATCCGCTCGACGAGCTGGAGCCGGGCCTCGAGGAGACCGGGTTCTACGATCCCGCGAACTTCACATTCCCGGCCGGGACCCACGTCTGCGAGGTCGAGGTCGATCCGGAGACCGGAACCAGCGAGATCGCGAACTGGGTGGCGGTGGACGACTTCGGCAACGTCATCAACCCGATGATCGTGGAGGGACAGGTTCACGGCGGCGTGGCGCAAGGGGTCGGCCAGGCGCTGCTCGAGGCTTGTGCCTACGACGCGGACGGCCAGCTCGTGACCGGCTCATACATGGACTACACCATGCCGCGGGCGGACGACCTGCCGGACCTGACGGTCGAGACCACCTGCACCCCGTGCCCGCACAATCCGCTGGGGGTCAAGGGATGCGGCGAGGCGGGGGCGATCGCCGCCCCGGCCGCAGTCATGAACGCGATGACCCACGCCCTCGGCACGAACGCCATCGACATGCCGGCCACGCCGCAGGCGGTGTGGCGGGCGCTCAACCGCTAGTCCGGTCCGGGCGACAAGGAGCAAGCAAATGTACGCATTCAACTACCACCGCCCCGACACTCTCGAAGCCGCCGCCGCGGCGCTTGCGGCCGCGGAGGACGGACAGGTGCTGGCCGGCGGGCAAACTCTCATTCCCACCCTCAAGCAGCGGCTCGCAAGTCCTTCGGACGTGGTCGATCTGGCTTCGATCACGAGCCTGCGCGCCATCCGCCGCGACGGCGATCCCGTGATGATCGGGGCGACGGCCCGGCACGCGGACGTCGCATCGTCGTCGGTGGTGCAGAGTGCGATACCCGCGCTCGCCGCGCTCGCGGACGGCATCGGCGACCCGCAGGTGCGCAACTGCGGGACCATCGGCGGCTCGATCGCGAACGCCGACCCCGCCGCCGACTACCCGGCCGCGGTGGTCGGACTCGGCGCCTCTGTGCGCACCAACCGGCGCACGATCCCGGGTGACGACTTCTTCACCGGCCTGTTCGAGACCGCTCTGGAGGACGGGGAAATCGTGGTGGCGGTCAACTTCCCCATCCCCCGGCGGGCGGCCTACGCGAAGTTTCCCAACCCCGCGTCGCGCTACGCCATCGTCGGGGTGATGGTGGCCGAGACCGCAGACGGTGTCCGGGTGGCGGTCACCGGCGCTGGAGATTCGGTATTCCGGGTCAGCGCGATGGAAGAGGCGCTCGCCGCCAGCTTCACCGCGGATGCGATTCGCGACATCTCGATACCCCGGGACGGGTTGAACGAGGACATCCACGCGAGCGCGGAGTACCGCGCCCACCTGGTCGGCGTGATGGCAAGGCGGGCGGTCGCGGCGACAGCCGGCTGATCGGGCATCGGCGCACGCGAGGGCACGATGCGGGCCGGGACCTTTCCCGGCTCGCCTGTCCGCCGCTCATGCATGCGGCTCGACGCTCGCGGCGCGACCCGGCGGAGTTCCGACACTCGAGGCCGGACGCAGGCGCACCAACCGTCTCGCGCCCGCACGTGTGGTCGGACCCGGCGTGGCCGACACCTGACTCCCTGGAGTCATGGCTTCCGCCCCGAGTCGATGGCGAGCTTCTCAAGAGTGACGACAGGGCGATTCCTGTCCGGCCGGCCCCCTTCATCCCCGCCAATGGAGAGCGACGGACCGCGAACGAGCCCCGGATTCGCAGAGCCCGCAACACGCGGCGCGTGCCGGCCGAGAATGCGTCGCAGAATTGCGCAAGACTTCATGGATCGAGTCCGAACGTACAGGATGCCTGCATGACGCTTCCCACCACCGTCGACGAGACGCTCGCCCGCCTGGCCGAAGGCGACTACGTCGCCGAACGCAGCCTCGCCACCGCGGTGTTCCTCACCCTGCGAATGCGCCGCCCTCTGTTCCTCGAAGGGGAGGCGGGGGTCGGCAAGACCGAGGTGGCGCGAGTTCTCGCCGGGGTGCTGGGCCGGCGGCTCGTTCGGTTGCAATGCTACGAAGGGCTCGACGTCGCGTCGGCAGTCTACGAGTGGAACTACCCGCGGCAGATGATCCGCATCCGGCTCGCCGAGATGGCCGGAATGGACGATCGGGCCGCGTCGGTCGAATCAGTCGAGGAAGACATCTTCACTCGCCGCTACCTCATCGAGCGCCCCCTCCTCCAGGCCCTGGACTCCGGCCCGGAGGCGAGCGGCGCCCCGGTACTCCTCATCGACGAGCTCGACCGTGCGGACGAGCCGTTCGAGGCCTATCTGCTGGAGTTGCTGGCCGACTTCCAGATTACGATCCCCGAACTCGGCACCATCGCGGCGCGCGAGCCGCCCGTGGTGGTCATCACCTCCAACCGTACCCGCGAGATCCACGACGCCATCAAGCGCCGCTGCTACTACCACTGGGTGGACTATCCCGACGCCGCACGGGAGCTCCGGATCCTCCGGGTGCGGGTGCCGGGGACCGAGGAGGCGTTGAGCCGCGAGGTCGTCGCCTTCGTGCAGAGCCTGCGCGAGATGGATCTGTTCAAGGCACCGGGGGTGGCCGAGACGATCGACTGGGCGCAGGCCCTCACCCAGCTCGACGTGCTTGCCCTGTCGCCCGACGTGGTCAACGACACCCTCGGCTCGCTGCTCAAGTACCAGGACGACATCGTGCGCATCCGCGGCAGCGAGGCGGCGCGCATCATCGAGCAGATCAGGAGCGAGCTGCGGAGCGCGGGCGCGGCCTGAGGTCTCCCTTGGATGGAACGTCGATTGAATGTCCAGCCCAAGGGCGGTAAATCGAAGCCCTATCAGGTGAGGCAGTTGATCACGAAGTAGAAGTTGTCGGGTCGGGTGCATGATGAAGATTGAACACCGCTACGAGATCATCCTTTACTGGAGCGCCGAGGATGATGCCTGTATTGCCGAGGTACCGGAACTGCCCGGCTGCGCAGCCGACGGCGCATCCCATGGCGAGGCGATCCGGAATGCGGAGATCGTCGTCGACGAGTGGCTCGAGACGGCCAGGGAGGTCGGCCGGCCCGTACCCGAGCCCAAGGGCCGAAGGCTGACGCTGGCCTGAACGACGAGTCCGCCGTCCGAAGCCTCCTACGAAGTCGCCGTTTTCGTGCCCCCGTCGCCAGACACCGCCCCCGACGTCCCAGGGCGCCTCGGCGCCAACCTCATGTACTTCGCGCGCACCCTGAGAGCTGCGGGCCTTCCCGTGGGAAGCGGTGCGGTGCTCGACGCCATGCGGGCCGTCGAAGCCGTCGGCGTAGCCCGGCGCGACGACTTCTACTGGGCGCTGCACGCGGTCTTCGTCCGCCGAGCCGATCAGCGGCCGCTGTTCGACGAGGCGTTCCACGTCTTCTGGCGCAACCCGAAACTCCTCGAACGTGTCACCAGCCTCCTCCTACCTACCGTCCACACCCCCCCGCGGGCCGACGCGCGACCGCTCAGCCGGCGGCTGAGCGACGCCCTCTTCGCCGGCCGGGAGGCGGAAGCGCGGACCCGTGAAGCCGAGCCGGAGATCGAGCTCGACGCCACCCTCACCTGGTCGGACCAGGAGGTGCTGCGGGCGCGCGACTTCGAGCAGATGTCCGCCGCCGAACTCGCGGCGGCGAAGGCGGCCATCGCGCGCCTGCGCTTCGCCATCCCGCCGGCCCCGACCCGGCGTTACCGCCCGCATCCGCACGGCGCACTCATCGACATGCGGACCACGTTCCGGCGAAGCCTCCGACTCGGCTCCGGCGCGGTGATGCTTGCCCGCCGGCGCCGGCGTCGCAATCCGGCTCCGCTGGTGGTGCTGTGCGACATCTCGGGATCGATGAGCCGCTACTCCCGCGTGCTGCTCCACTTCGCCCACGCGCTCGCCCGCGATCGAACCCGGATGTTCTCGTTCGCCTTCGGCACCCGGCTCACCAACATCACCCGGCAACTGCGCGACCGCGACGTGGACGCGGCCATCGAACGGGCGAGCGAGGAGGTGACGGACTGGGACGGAGGCACCCGGATCGGACACTGCCTCGACGTGTTCAACCGGGAATGGTCGCGCCGGGTCTGCGGCCAGGGCGCGGTGGTGCTGCTCATCTCCGACGGGCTCGATCGCGACGTGGGCGATGGACTGGGCTCCCAGGTCGAACGACTGCACAAGTCGTGCCGCCGACTGATATGGCTGAACCCGCTCCTTCGCTACGAGGGGTTCGAGCCGAGGGCGGCAGGAATGCGCGCCCTGCTTCCTCATGTGGACGAGTTGCGCCCCGTGCACAACCTCGAAAGCCTGGAGGACCTCTGTCGGGCTCTGGTGGATTCGTCCGCGCGCTCGGCCCGCAACTGGAGAAGCGCATGAGCGATCCGGTGCTGGAGGTATCCGGTCTGGTCCGTGGCCATGGCGACATCGTCGCCGTGGACAACCTCTCCTTCACGATCGGTGCCGGCGAGTCCGGTCTCCGGGAATCCGACGCTGTCAGTATCAGGCGTTGCCTCCTCAGTCGCCTCCCGGCAGCACGTCGAGTCCGCGCACGTTCTGGCCACCGTAACGCCGCAGACGGATGTCCGCCTGCTCCTTGTGTCCGGCGAAGTGTTCCAGCGCGCACAGGCGCGAGCAGTACTCTCCGACCTTGACCGACGCCTCCTCGGTGATGCGCTGGTAGGTGCAGGTCTTGATGAACTTCCCCACCCACAGTCCGCCGGTGTAGCGCGCGGCGCGACGGGTGGGCAGGGTGTGGTTGGTGCCGATGACCTTGTCGCCGTAGGAGACGTTCGTCTCCGGGCCCAGAAACAACGCGCCGTAGTTCGTCAGGTTGTCGAGGAAGTACTGCGGGTCCTCGGTCATGACCTGGACGTGCTCGGCCGCGATACCGTCCGCGACCTCCACCATCTCGTTGACGCTTTCGCACACGATCACTTGGCCGTAGTCGCGCCATGCACCACCCGCGGTCTCCCCGGTCGGCAGGACTTCGAGCTGCCTCTCCACCTCCGCCATCGTTTCGCGGGCGAGTCTTTCCGAGGTCGTGAGCAGAGTCGCGGGCGAGGTCGGTCCGTGCTCCGCCTGGCCCAGGAGATCGGCCGCGCAGAGTTCCCCGTCCACCGTCTCGTCCGCAATCACCAGCGTTTCGGTAGGTCCCGCGAACAGATCGATGCCGACGCGTCCGAAAAGCTGACGCTTGGCCTCGGCGACGAACATGTTCCCCGGACCAACGAGCATGTCGACCGGATCGATGGTCTCGGTGCCCAGCGCCATCGCTCCCACCGCCTGCACCCCGCCGATGCAGTAGATTTCGTCTGCTCCGCCCAGATCCTGCGCAACCACGATGGCCGGGTTGGGCTCGCCCTCGTACGGTGGTGCGCAGGTGATGATCCGCTTTACGCCGGCCACCTTTGCGGTGACCACACTCATGTGGGCGGAAGCGACCATCGGGTACTTGCCACCCGGCACGTAGGAGCCGACGCTGTTCACCGGGATGTTCTTGTGACCGAGGATGACCCCGGGCATGGTTTCGCGTTCGACGTCGCGGAGCGCGTTCTTCTGGATCTGCGCGAAGTTGCGAATCTGGGTCTGCGCAAACTCGATGTCGGTGCGCTCGCGCTCGCTCACACGCTCATGACAGGCGTCGATCGCAGCCCTGCTCAGCCGAAAGTCGTCCGGCGACCAGCCGTCGAACCGCTCGGAGTAGTCGCGCACCGCGGCGTCGCCACGCGCCTCGATTTCCCCGAGCATGTCCTCGACGGTCCGGCGCACCTTCGCATCGGCGTCGGCCTTGTCGTCTTCGCTGATTCCGGTCTTGAGATAGCGGGGCACGGCGCGCTCCTTCCCTCGGTCTGCGATGCGGCGCATCGTAGTGCGCAACGCGGTGAGTGACAAAGACCGGAGCAAGCGCGATGTCGAGCCCCTCGTACGCACGCGGTCACGGGCGGCATGTCTTCGAGCCCGGAGACGCTCGCGGGCATGGCCGCCGCCGGCGACGTGGCCTCCCCGGCGGATCAGCCGTCTCGAACGTTGCCGAGACGGCGTCCGCGCCGCGCCCTCACATCTCCCGCAGCCTGCGCGACGCCGCGCCGGCACCGATCGCGACCAGCACCAGCGCCACGCCGTTGAGAAGGAGCGCTCCCGCGGTCCCGACCGCGCCGGCGAGCAGCCCCATCTCCAGGTGTCCAATCGGAGAAAATCCGACCGCGACCTGCCACGCCCCCATAGCCCTTCCTCGCAGCGCACTGGGCACGGAGAGCTGCATCATGCTCTGCGTCAGCACGTCGCTCGCCACCGCGCAGAACGCGATGGTCACCGTCACCACGACCGCAATGGGCAGAATCGGGGCGAGCCCGAGCGCCATCACCTCCAGTCCGAACGCGGCGATCATTGCGAGCCAGATCACTCCGAGACGGCGACTCGGACCCGCCATCGCCATCACGATGCCGCCGATGATTCCACCCGCCGAACGTGACGCGTGGAGAACGCCGAGCCCCGCCGCGTCGAGCCCCAGCCGGTCGACCGCGAGATCCGGCAGCGCGGTCAGGAACGAGAACCCGAACACCTCCACCGCGCCGGTCACCAGGAACAGGATCAGGAGCGGGCGATTCCCACCGAGCTCTCGGAAGAACCCGAGGAGCCCGGACCGCATCGATCGGCGATCGGGGCGCGACGCCGATCCTCCGGCACGCTGCCACCCGAACGAGACGAGGGCGAACACGTGGGCCGAGGACAACACCAGATAAGCGGCTCCAATCCCGATCTCCGACGCCGCCCATCCCGCCACCAGCGCGCCGAAGAGCTGTCCGACCCGCACCGAGATGTTGAGGGTGCCGAGCGCGGACACGATGCGTTCGGCACCGGCGAGGTCGAAGGCGTAGCTCGAGCGGGCCGGATTGTAGGCTGCGCGGAACACACCGGAGACGGTGGTCAGAACCAGGACCACCGCCAGGCCCGCCGCACCGCTCACGAACACGACTCCGATCACGAAAAGATTGACGCCGAGTGCCGCCTCCACAATGCGGAGCACGCGAGCGCGATCGAAGTTGTCGGCGATGGTCCCCGCGACCGCTCCAACGAAGAAGTTGGGACCGAAGTAGAGCGCGAGGGAGAGCCCGACCCACGCCGTGGAGCCCGACAGCTCGTAAACGGCCAGACCGAACAGCAGCAGCTCGCCGACCATCGACGCTCCGTTGAAGAACGTCATGGCCAGAAGCCGGCGAAAGCGCGTCCCGCCCAGCGTGAGGAATTGGCGGAGTCTCCAGATCAAGAACGCGCGAGTCCCGGTGCCGGCTCCGCCGCCCGCGTCACCGCGGACATCGCAGGCGGTGTCCGCGGTGACGCGGGCGGGTCAGCCAATCCGACCCACTCGCACGGATCGACCAAGGCCATGATCGGCTGCTGTACAACCATCCGGCTTCCAATGACATTCCACCGGTTCGACATTCCGTTACGAAAATCGGATTCCGAGGGCATGGCATCGCCGCCCACCGAAGTCGCACTTGCCACAACGCGGAATCGCATCGGCCCGCAGACCACCCCCGGACCGAATCCGGCGCGGTGCGAACGAATCATCGCGAGACCTGATCGGCACGCGGAACGCGATTGGCCCAGGCGCGGACGTGGCGCTTGAGTTCGGGCAGGTCACAGTCGCGCCAGCCCCTGCGCCGTCCGTCCTTGAACACATCGTAGCGTTCGACCGACATGGCCGCAGGATCGCCGAGAATTACGAGGATCGTGAACTCCGGGTGCCTGGTCAGGCGCTCGAACATGATCCGCTGGCCGGCCGGCACGTCGCCGCGTCGCTTCCATTCGATGAACAGAAATCGGCCGTTGATCTCCACCAGGCCGTCCACGTCGGTCATGCCGATCCGGCCCGGGAAGCACTCGTCCAGCACCGTCAGGTCCGGCTGGCCCAGCCTGCGATAGCAGCCGTCCTTGTCCGGGCTGCAGTCCCATCGCATCCGGCCTCGGGACATGGGTCTCTCCCCCCGATCGTCGCTCCACCGATAGCGAGTGTGTCAGGACCGACTCCGCCAGGCGATCCGACAGACACGGTGATCCCCGGTGGCATTGCCCCACGGACTTCACCATACGCCTCGCGCTCCGGCACGGCGACACCCGGCGCGAAACCGACTTGCTACACTGCCGCCCGGCCACCGCGGAGGCAACGTCCATGGCAGGGAACCGGCTGAGCGACTTCGCGAGTATCGTCGAGGACCTCGACGCGATGGGCCGCCTGATCAAGGTGCGATCGGAGGTGGACCTGCACCTGGAGCTCGCGGCGATCGCGGCCCGCTTCGAGGGCGGACCCCGCGCGGTGCTGTTCGAGAACGTCAAGGGACACGATGCGCCGGTGCTGACCGGCCTGTACTGGTCGCGGGAGCTGCTCGCGGAGCTGATGCAGCGCGACGAGCACACCCTGCCCCAGTTCGTCTCAGGGTGCATCAAGGAGTGGCAGAGCCGGCCGATCCCCCCGATGATGGTCGGGCACGGCCCGATCTACGAAGGGCAGTCCATGAAGGTCGACCTCCGGCGGATTCCCGCGCCGGTGCATGCGCTGGAGGACGGCGGCCCGTACTTCGACGCCGGCGTGGTCATCGCCCGCGACCCCGAGACCGGGGTGCGCAACGCGTCGATCCAGCGCTTCATGGTCATCGACAAGCAGACCCTGCACGTCAACATCGACGCCGGCCGACACCTGGAGCTCTACCTCGAAAAGGCCCGTGCCCGGGGCGAGTCGCTCGCGTTCTCGCTCAACTGCGGCGTCGGCCCGGGCCTGCACTTCGCGGCCGCCACGCCGGCCGAGGCCGCTCCCGCGGACGCCGACGAGCGCGGCATCGCGTGCGTCTTCCACGAGGCGCGGCTGGAACTCGTCAAGGGCAAGAAGCTGCCGGTGCACGTGGTCTCGAACGCGATGTACGCGCTCGAGTGCGAGATCGTGCCGGGAGAGCTCGGCGAGGAGGGTCCGTTCGCGGAAGTGACCGGCTACTACGCGCGCCGCGCGCCCCGCCCCGTGGTCCACGTGCGGGCGATGCACATCCGCCCGGACCCCGTCTTCCAGACCATCCTCTCCGGGGTCGAGGTCTGGAACTCGGTCGGACTGCTCGGCGAGGCGAATGTCCTCGGCATGCTGCAGCGCCAGGTCCCGGGCGTACGCGACGTCTACTTCAGCCACGGAGGATGCGGCTTCTACCACGCCATCGTCTCGATTCGGCAGACGCGAGCCGGCTGGTCCAAGCAGGCGATCATGGCCGCCTTCGCCGCGTTCCCGCCGCTCAAGATGGTGACCGTGGTCGACGACGACGTCGACATCAAGGACGCCAAGGACGTGGAGTGGGCCATGGCCACCCGCTTCGACCCCACCCACGGCATCCTGCGCATCGACAACGTCTTCGGACACGGCCTCAACCCGGGCTTTCCCGACTATCTCGGCACCAAGGTGGGCTTCGACGCGTGCCGGCCGTTCCCGCACACCCCGGAGTACGACCGGGCGGCGTATGACAAGGTGGACCTCGCCGGACACGACATCGATGTCCCGGAGATTCAGTCCGGCGCCGCCCGCACCGGCTGAATCGGAGCCGCACGACCGGAATCGGGACGCTTCCAGGCGCCCGGCCCCGACGGCGCTTCCGGCGAGCCCGCGATGCGGCCGTTTCGTCGATCCGCGGAGTACGGATGATGTCGTCCCAAACCACGCCTCGCACGAGCGTCGAGCCGGGCATCGAATCGGATCTTGCCGGGAACGCGGACGGGACCCCGCACTCGCGGGGGCGCCTTGCGAAGGACCCGGTTCATCGACAAGGATGAAGACGCATCGAGGGTTTCGGACATGCCCGTCCATTTTGCTCCCGAAGAGATGACCTCGCGGCGCGAGCGCGCGTCCGCCGCCGTCCGCGAGGCCGGCCTCGACGGCCTGCTCTGCTTCAAGCAGGAGTCCATGTACTGGCTGACCGGCTACGACAGCTTCGGCTTCAGCCTGTTCCAGTGCCTCGTGCTGACGGCGGACGGGAACGCGGCGCTGCTCACCCGGCTCCCCGATCTCCGCCAGGCCCGCCACACCTCGAACATCGAGGACATTCGCATCTGGAAGGACGTGGCGGGGATGAACCCGGCTCGCGATCTCCGGGCGCTGCTCGACGAGCTCGGACTCGGCGCCGCCCGGCTCGGCGTGGAGCTCGACTCCTACGGGCTGAAGGCGCACCACTGGCGCCTGGTGGAGGCGGAGCTCGCCGGACGCTGCGCCCTCGCCGATGCCTCGACCCTCATCGACGGTCTCCGCTCCGTGAAGAGTCCGCGCGAGATCGAGTACACCCGCCGCGCGGCGGCGCTCGCCGACGACGCTTGGGACGAAGCGGTGCGGCTCGCCCGCTCCGGCGCCTTCGAGGGCGACATTCTCGCCGCCATGCAGGGCGCGGTGTTCCGCGGCGGCGGCGACTACGCCGGCAACGAGTTCATCATCGGCTCCGGGGCGGGCGCGCTGCTGTGCCGCTACTTCAGCGGGCGGCGGCACCTCGACCCCGAGGACCAGCTCACCCTGGAGTTCGCGGGCGCGTATCGACGCTACCACGCCGCGATGATGCGCACCCTGCTCGTCGGGCGCGCTCATCCCGAGCACGTCTCGATGCACGCGGCGTGCGTCGACGCGCTTCATGCCTGCATGGAGGCGATCCGCCCCGGCCGATCGATGGGCGAGGTCTTCGCCGCGCATGCCCGGGTGCTGGACGCGGCGGGCCTACGCGAGCACCGCATGAACGCGTGCGGCTACGGCATGGGCGCGGTCTACAACCCGCTCTGGGTCGATCCGCCGATGTTCTACGCGGACAACCCCCTGGAGATGCAGGCCGGAAACGTGTTCTTCCTGCACATGATCGTGATGAGCTCCGACACCGGCCGCGCCATGACCCTCGGCCACTCGGTGCTCGTCACGAGCGGGGGATGCGAGTGCCTGAGCCGGTCGAGCCTCGATCTGGTGGTGGGCTGAGCGCCGACGGGCGGTGGCGTGTACCGGCTTCGAGTGCCGAGTGAGGGGGTACCAATTAGCGGCCCCCCTCCGAGCCGGTGTCACCCGACGGCGACGCTCGCGAAGGCGCACTTGGAATCAACCAACTACCGTACGGAATCGCTGTGATATCAGCGAGGCCAGTGGATGCCCCCATGAGATCATTCGGTGACTCGACGGCATCCCGGCTGACACCCCTGAACGCCACGAGGACGCTGATCGCCGTACCTCGAAGACGCGAGGAGAGGGGAGAACCCGAGGGCCGCAGCGCATCGCTCAGCAATCGGGAGCGAGGTCTCCGGGTGTGCGTCCTTCGTCGTCCAGTGCACTCGGGTCCGCTCCGGCCAGCGTGAGAGCTTCAACAATATCCTCGTGGCGCCCGGTGGCAGCGCGGTGTAGAGGGGCCTTGCCATCCCAATCCCGTGCATTCGCGTCGGCCCCAGCCTCCGCAAGAACTCCGACAGCTTGGACGCGCCCGCTACCTCTCGTGGGTCTGTGCCGGTCTGCGGCTACTCGACGAACTCCTGAACGCGCCCTCCGGCGGGAGGGCCGACCCGGCCGCGCCGACGACGGATTCTCTCGTGGGAACGTCTCGTGGCGTCTGGAGTGCGCCCCGGTGGTGGACGGGATTCAGGGGCACATCGCCTCCAGGTCAGGAGCGGATTCGGGTTCTGGACAAAGGGATTCCGGTGGTGACGGCGCTCGACGGGGTCATCCGAGCCCGATTACGCGTCCGAAGGGCGTAGCGGGTGCTGCCATCGGAGCTCCGGAAAGCGGCCAAAATCGGAGTCCGTGGAAACCATGGTGCAACCGTGTTCCAACGCGACCGCGGCGTGCTGGGCGTCCGCGACCAACTTGCCGGTGGCCCCCGCGACCCGGCACAGCCGCTCGAGGATGACCATGTGGTCCGGCCCCGGACCGACCACGCGGGCGGTTGGACGCTCCGTGAGCGAGGACACGAAGGCGAAGGCCGTGTCCAGTGTGGAGGGCGGGTCGAACGCGCGCGCGTTGGTCACGATGCGAAGGAAGCCGGAAAGGACGAGGACCGACAGGGCGAACGGTTCCGGTCCGGTCGCCATGCGGACAAGCCAATCCGCATACCGGTGATGATCGGAGGTCGCGTCTTCGACATGCGCATAGATCAGGACATTGACATCCGGAAGCAACATGGCGCATCAACGCTGGCCATACCGGGCTTCATCGTCCTCGGCGTCGAGCGCACGCGGTCGGTCGAGATCGACACCTGGACGCGGCCGGACACCGCGCACCGTCACCAGCCGGAACGGTGGCGCTTCGGCGCACTCGCGCTGCTTGAGCGAGTCGTCCAGGGTCTTGGCAATGAACGCGCTCACGCTGACGCCACGGGCGGCCGCTTCCCGGCGCACCTGCCGGGCGAGACGGTCGTCAAGGGAAATGGTCGTTCGCATGGTGAAAAGAATAACCACCATGCATCACTGCATCAAATCGAATTGGGCAAGTTGGCTGCAGCACCGTCGAGTGGCTACAGTCCGGGGTGTCTACCGAGTGCTCGAGCCCGGCGGGCGCTGACAGGCCCTCGACGGTGCTTTTCTGAACGGGCGCCACTCTCGAACGAGCAACGGGCGCTTGACGATGCGGTGGAGCGAAACTGGCACCTGGCGCCGATGGGTCCGTGGCGCGACGCACTTGCGGCGCTGGACGATGCGGGTTTCGAGGGAATCGAGGAGCGAGATCTCTCCGCCGAGGCGATCCCGTCGGCGGAGGAAATCCGCCGGATGTATCTGGCGATTTCGTTCCTGAACCCGCGTCTCGGCGAGATCAATCCGGCTTCTTTCCAGGAGTTCATGGACGCGTCCGTCCGCTACGCCTCGGGACAGTCGCAAGGCGTGTTCATCTACCGCTTCATTTCCGGCACGCGGCCGATAGGATAACGGGGCGCGTGCTCAGCGGGTCCGTGTCATGGGCCCTTCGCCCGCGCCTACTCCTTCAGCAGCTCGTAGTTGATCATCCAGTTGATGCCGAACCGGTCCCGCCAGGTGCCGAAATAGGCGCCCCAGAACGTCTCCTGCATCGGCATCTTGACCGTGCCGCCCTCCGAAAGCCTGGCGAACACGTCGTCGCAGTGCTCCCTGCTCTCGCCGATCAGCGAGATGGCGAAATTGTCTCCCGCCACCGGCGGCGGTCCGAACGCCGAGCAGCTATCACTCCCCATGAGCACGGCTGACCCAATCGGCAGGGAGACGTGCATGATTCGGTCGCGTTCCGACTCCGGTACGTTCATGTCGGGCGGACCGTTGCCGAAGGTCTGGATCACCGAGAACTCGCCGCCGAACACCGAGCGATAGAACTCGAACGCCTCCCGGCAGTTGCCGTCGAAGAAGAGATAAGTGTTAAGTGACATTCGACTTCTCCAAACAGATATCTGATTACCACTCAAGCCAAGCGTAACTTGAGCAGCCGCTCCGGCATCGGCGGCGTCCTCAGCGCGACGTAGACGAGTCGCGGGATGATGTCGGGCAGGTCGAAACGACGATTGAACCGGTACTCGAACTCCGCGAGA
>JAJDUQ010000023.1 GCA_022826505.1 Gammaproteobacteria bacterium | reverse complement strand
GCGGGAGAGGCCGTGACCCTGGAGGTCGAGTTCGGATCCGTCATCTTCCTCAACCAGTTGATCCCCCATCGATCGCTCGAGAACCATTCCGACGCGGTGCGCTGGAGCGTCGATTTCCGCTACCAGCATCCGGAGCTGCCGACGGGCCAGGAGGGGGTCGTCGACCCCATCGTCATGCGGGTCGACGGACGCCCCGACTTCGAGCCCGACTGGGAGACGTGGCTCGCCGCCTACGGCAGGCAGCACGACACCTACCGCGGCAAGTCGAAGCTCGACGAGTTCGACCCCGCCTATGAGGGCGACTGGATGAAGCGGTGGGAGTAGACCGGGGGCGAAGGAGTCCGTGGCTTCGGTTGCCGGCGCGTGCCGGGGATCGAGCCGAGCCGGTGAGCTTCGCCGTTGCGAAGAGGCGGGCCTGCGTGCCGGGCAGCCGGCAGGTCATCGTGCGGAGGCTTGCGCTCCGTGAATGTCTCGGGGGCGATGTCCGGTCCCTTACGCCCGGCGAGCTCCGGGACTCGGCACCGCGGTAAAATCGTGGAGGATGAGCCGAGCGCTGCTGACTTGAGTGCAACCCGCATTCCGATGGACGATTCGCTCGCTAACGACGCCCGGGCGGAAGCCATGGCGCGAAAGTACGTCTGGTGGCAGCCGCCCGAACGAACCCTGGCCGACCGGCGTCTTCTTCTTGCGCAGATGATGACCCTGGGCACCGTGGACGATGTCCGCTGGCTCGTCGGGCGCGTGTCCGAGGACGGCTTGCGTGCCGTGCTCCGTGATCCTCCGGTCGGCGTGTTCAACGGACGCTCGTGGAATTTCTGGCACCTGCGTCTCGGGTGCCATCCGGTACCGGCGCTGCCGGCGAGGCCCATGCCGCAGTGACCTTCTCGCCCCGCCACCATGTTGGCCCTCGCCCTGTGGGCGGGGGCCGCTCTTTCCGGAGACCATCGCCTGGTGCCCGGAGATGAACTGGAGCCCGGCGCCTACTGCGTGCTCCGCGGTCGGGTCTCCATCCGTGGCTACTGCGCGGGCGAGCCGCCGGCCGTTCCGCCCCATTGGTGGGTGTGCGGCGACATCCTCAAGGTCCGCGAGGCCAAGGAGCGGGGCGCGGATCGGGTCTGCTACCGCGTGACGTGGATCAAGCCCGAGACGGTCGGATCGAGTGAGGACCTTTGGGGGCTGGTCAACAGCCTCGACCTGCCGCCTGGCGGGCTGCACGAGTCCTACTGACCGCCCGGTCGCCCTCGGTCCGGGCCTCTTTATTGACGGCCCATTCATCCCCATGTACCGTCCTGTACTGTCCTCGTCCCGAGGGGGAGGTGCCCTGCTCGGAAAACCGGAGATCGCTGGTGCCCAAACCCCACCCTCAAGACTGGCTAGTAGAGGCTCTTCGTCTCTCGGTCTTCCCCGCCAACCCGCAGGACGCCATCGCGACGGAGCGCTGGAACAGCTTGGTGGGGAGTCCGCCGGAGAGCGTGACCCGACCGTCGCAGATGCCGGATCGTGTCATCGAAGAAGGCCCATGGGCAAATGCTCGCCTCCAGGTCGAGGGACAACCGGGCCGGATCGACTGGCGGACATTCTCCGGGACGCCACTGCCCAACGGGCCGATGGTCATCGGGGGGCGTACCGAGTCCGCAGAGCCATTCTCGGAGTTGATGAGCCGCTGGCTTGACACTTCGTGCCCGCCCGTCAACCGGATCGCCTTTGGGGCCAATCTGATTCTACCGGAGGCGCCTCTTGAGACCATCTCTCGTCAACTGGATAGCATGCTGCCCTCCGTGACCGTCGACCCCGATGGGACGCGGGATTTCTTGTACCGGACGAATCGAAGACGGGAGTCCACCAGCGAGGCCAACCTACAGGTCAATCGCTTGGCAACATGGTCCGCGATGGGGTCTATCGGACTCGAGATTGCCATTGGGCCTGGGGGGGCGATGGCGCGGTCGACGAGGGAGGTTTACTTCTGCCGCCTGGAGCTCGACATCAATACGGTCCCGATCCACCCGCAAACCATATCTCGGGATAGGCTACCCGCCGTGTTTCTTGAACTTCTCGATGCCGCATGGGAAATCGCCGATCAGGGAGACATTCCATGACGAGTCCCGCAATTGCATTCTCGGAGTCGCAGACCGACTACTGGAGGCGCACTCCGTCTCCGTACCGTGATTCGGGCTCCAAGAAGTTCTTCATCGTTTTTCCCCAGGATCAGGCGACCGAGAATCCGGAAGATCACCGCGGATGGTTGCCGGGGAACCGGGCCCAGCAGATATTGGATCAGCTCACTACCTGTCCCGTGGAGAACAGGACCGACGCGCCTGCGCCTTTGAGCCTGCCGGACAAAGTCGAGGCGGCGCTTGCGGCGTTCGCAGCGGGGACCGAGACGGCTCGCCCTGAACGCGCCATTGTGGTCGCGGCGATGGAAATATCGCTTGCCGCAGTGCGGTACACCCACGACCCGGAAATCACGGTAGACGTGGACGGGGAGCTGTCGTTCGACCTGCGGCTGTCCAATGGGCAGCTGCTGCTCGCGGAGCTTGGCATAAATGGCCGGGCGCACGTGGGGATCCATGATGAGAATGACCGACTGGCGGAGCATCGTACGGCCGACTACCAGTTCCTACTTTCGATGATAAAGCTATAGGACATGCCCCTTCCGCCGGAGGATACCGTCTGTCGATTCGTTCGGCGCGGCGACTGGAGCGAGCGCGAGGGAAGGCCCAAGCCAGGAGCTTTCAAGCAGCCCGAACTTTCCTTTTGGCATCCTGGTCGCTTGCAGGCGAAGGGCGTCCGTCTGGAGGCCCTACAGTTCGATAGCCTACAGGGCTCTGGGCAGGCGCTCCTTACGGTCGAGCAGATCCATGAAGCCGCCCGGGGCGCCGAGCAGAAGAGGGGAGGAGTGCTGCGCGTCGCCTTGGAATGGCGCCCCGATACGGTCGGCGATGCATGGCGACAGTGGAGTTACGCCCACGCCGAAATGGATATCGAGGCGATGGAGGAGCCGCCTCCCGAGGAAAACCGGGACGGGGGATTGATGAGCGCCTTTCGGATGATCCTCTGCCAACAGGCGCGATGCCATCCCCCTCAAGACCCAGCGTCCGCCTAACGGAGCGGTCGACGTAGCTCCAAGGCCCCCGCCTAGCTCCCATACACATCGGGCGGACGATGGCCCGCGTTCCGCAATTGAAGGAGGTCCTGTCGATGGCCACTCATGAGCAAGCGACCGCCGCGGCCGTAGTGGGGGCACACCCGCCCCGTCGGATCGACGTGGACCCGTGCCCGGCGAGGGTACGGGTCGAGCTCGGGGGCGAGGTGGTGGCCGACAGCACGCGGGCGCTCGTGATGCACGAGGCGGACTACCCCCCGGTCCACTACTTCCCGCGGGATGACGTGCGGATGGACCTCCTCATCCGGACCGAGCATGCGACCCGCTGCCCGTACAAGGGGGACGCGAGCTACTGGACCGTCGAGGCGGGCGGACGGACGGCGGAGAACGCGGTCTGGAGCTACGAGGATCCGATCCCCGGCATGACCGGCATCGCCGGCTACCTCGCCTTCTACCGCGACCGCATGGACGCCTGGCCGGAGGAGACACCCCTCCCCGACTGATTAAAGCTCGCTGCTGCGCGCCCCCGCGCGGCATCCGGCATTGTGGCATGACGGAACGAGGTGGCTGGTACGAGACGCACGCGGCCGAGGCCGCTGCGTGCTACCGGAGCTGGCTATTCAGGGTCGCTGCCGGCAAGGGCCGGGAGCTGCTTCGGAGTCTCCCGGGAGCCTCAGTCTCGATCGGCTCGGTTTCGCGAAGGCACCCGGGTTTCCATTGGCATTGGCTGGACGGGTGCGGCAGAATTCGGGAGTCTGGCGGGGTGGAGCGGAGTACGGCATGAGCTTGATTCCGGGCGCAAGGATGTGGCTTCCATGCGAGGTGAAGCCGGGACCGTTCTCCGACGAGCGCATGGTTCTGATCATGGCCGACGGCAACGAGTGGCTCGGCTTCGTGAACGTCAGGTGGCTGAGGAACCAGCGCGAGGAGGGCAACGATGAGGTGCTTGCGACGGTAGTCGATGTAGATGACCCTACTTTTCGCGCACGAATCCCCGGGAGTGCGCTGCAGAGTCGGTTTTTTCAGGGGCGTGTAGATCACGCCGTTCCCGGTGATCCTGTCCAAGCCTGAGATCAGACGGCGGCTGGATTCCGGAAGGTTGTCAATCGATCCCGTCCCGTCCGACTCACGCATCGGAGCCGTGTCGATCGATCTCCGGCTCGGTCGGAAGTTCACGAGCTTCAAGGAGGGCGGGCTGCCAGAGCACATACCGGTTATCCGAGTCAGGCCGTCGCTTTTCGGCTCGATGGATCTGTGGACTCATGAGGAGGTAGACACCTTCGATATCGAGCCTCGAGGGTTCGTGCTCGCCCAGACCCTGGAACGCGTTGCGTTGCCGAACGATCTGATGGGGTTGGTGGAAGGTCGAAGCAGTTGGGCCCGAGTGGGCCTCAGCGTGCACTTGACCGCGCCAAAGATCGATCCCGGATTCAATGGCACGATCACGCTCGAAATCGCAAACATGGGTCCGGCCAAGGTGCAACTGGTTGCGGAGGAAGACGAGCCCGCACAGCTCATGCTGTTTGAACTCAGGGAGCCTCTCGACGCAGCCGACCTGTACGGCGCCGATGAGAGCGACATCTTCCAATACCAATCCGATCCCATCCCACGAGACAGACGGTAGGCGCGACGGCAACGCGTTGCGACCGCCGAGATTGCTAAGTCGACCTCCAGGTGGTGTTCCTTGGTGCTCAACTCGACGGTGCGTGATCGGATTGGCCGACGGCGTACGGGACACTGCTGCTTTGCGATGAGAATTACCCCCGGTCCACTACTTTCCGCGAGACGACGTGTGCATGGACCTCCTCATCCGGACCGAGCACGCGACCCGCTGCCCGTACAAGGGGGACGCGAGCTACTGGAAGCTCGAGTCAGGCGGACGGACGGCGGAGAACGCCGGTCTGGAGCTACGTGGATCCGATCCCCGGCGTGACCGGCATCGCCTTCTACCGCGACCGCATGCACGGCTGGTCGGAGGAGGCCCTCCTCCCGGAATGATTACATTTCTTGCTGCGCCTCACCGCGCGCCATCCGGCACGGCGGCACCTATGCGACACTGGCCGTTACGCGGTCAAACTTTCTCGGAGTTCGGGTCTTGGCCAACCCCGTAATTTGGACACGGTTCCCATGAAGCCAGGAAGTCTCCTGGAACGATTTAGCAAGCTCCAGATTTGGAGCTCCAAGGGGCAACGAGCGCCGCACAAGCCCCTCCTCGTGTTGTGGGGAATCGGGCGTTGTCTCAGAGGCGAGGACCGCTTGGTGTCCTACCGGGAAGCGGACCGAGAGCTCACCAACCTGCTGAGTTCCTTCGGCCCCCATAGAAAAGTTGTGCATACGGAAGCTCCGTTCTGGCGCCTGCAAAACGACGGAGTATGGGAGATCCGAGACGCGAACCAGGTCACCGTGGGACCCGGCGGCAACGCGCACAAGAGCTCGCTTCTTCAACAGGACATACACGCTGGCTTTCCGAAAGCCATTGACGCAATCCTGCGCGACAATGAGGAGCTCGCGGAACGGGTCGCTCGGTCGCTGGTGGATGCCCACTTTCCTTCGACGCTTCACGAGGAGATTTTGCGAGCCGTAGGAATCGGTTCTCGCTTTGTGCAGTCGCGTCGGATGTATCGTGACTCGAGGTTTCGGGATGCGGTACTGGCGGCTTACGGCTATCGATGCGCGGTGTGCGAATTCGCGGTTCGCCTGAACGAGGAACCGGTTGCGCTCGATGCAGCACATATCAAGTGGCATGGAGCGCGAGGACCCGACCACGTCCGAAACGGGCTCGCGCTCTGCGCGCTTCATCATCGCTTGTTCGACAAGGGAGCGTTCACCCTGTCCCAGCGCAGAAGCGTAGTGGTGGCCAAGTCGGCGAGTGGCAGGGGCTTCGACGAATCGCTCGGGCGTTTCGATTCCAGGCCGCTCTCTCTTCCCGAAAAGGATGCTGACGCGCCCGACCCCAGGTTCTCGAAGTGGCACGCACGCGAGGTATTCAGCTCCCCCCTCTGACCCGTGGAGGTGCCGAGAAATCGGGCTGAACAATTCCAAGTCCCTGCACTGCTACGCCCTCCCTCATTTTGTTGTCCTCGAAGCTGCCGTGTCGAGAGCGACGAGGGCTCGGAAATTTCTGGGGGTCAGTTCGGGGGTGCGCGGGCGGATTGGTCGCGGATCAGCCGGTGTCCGCGTAGCTTGAGACCCTTCTCGGATAGCAGCTCCTGCCAGCCGCGCCGCGTTCCGATGTGTGCGGTGTCGCCGAAAAGCCCCTTCGACTCCTCCAGTCGGGTGAGGCGCGCGAACTTGGCGTGGAGTGGATGGTCGGGAGTCAGGAACGCCTCCTTGCGGTGCAGGATGGGTGGATTGCTTCGGTCCCGGTAGTCCCGCTCTCGCAGCCGAAAGGTCTGGAGGTGCACGGTGAGGGATTCGGCGAGCGCGGGATGGGGGTCGGATTCGAACTCGGGATAGGAGAGGTAGGAGATCTTCGGCTCGCCGGTGTGCAGCTTGATGACGTTCGCGCCGTCGACGCGCCCGATGTAGCCGCGTGCGCAGCCTTCGTAGAGACGAAGCAGGGGGTGAATGTTGTCGAGGGCGCTCTCGTGGACGTAGAGGGCGGATGGCGTGAGCTTGCCGACTTCCGAACGTCTGGCGGCATTCCGTATCCGTTCCATGTCGCCCGCGGCCAGCAGCGCCACGTCCGCCTGCTCGCACGCGTTGCGGTAGGTCGAGAAGATGCTTCGAACGTCGCGGCGCACCGGAAGGGGTAGCTGGCCAAAGCGCGGCCTTCCGTCGAATCGTGACAGCGCGAGAAAGAGCAGGAGATCCTGCCCGCGGATGGTGATGACCTTCTGCCACTCGTCCGGGTCGTGCCCGCGCTCGACCAGCCGTAGCGCGCGGCGAAGGCTTCCGAACCGCTCCCGGATTTCGTCGCATTCGGCAAGCTCGTCCTCCGCCGGCGCCCGTCCGCGGTGTTGCATACCGCGTTATTTCGTAGCGGATTTCTCGGATTGTTTCGTGCCGGTTGACGCTCGATTTGTCACATTGCTCCGTCATCGTCGGAGAGCCGGGAGAGGGCGGTTCGCTCGGGGGGGGGGCACGACGGGACGACAGTGATCGCGGTGATCACCGCGTTTGAGGTGAGGATGGATTGGCCGGCGCGCCCGACGTTGGGGCACGCGCGGCAGGTGATTCAGAACGCCACGTCGTCGTGGTCGAAGAGCTCGAGT
>JAJDUQ010000035.1 GCA_022826505.1 Gammaproteobacteria bacterium | reverse complement strand
GAAGCCCCGGTGGGGGGTCCTCCCGGTCGCGCCGTGTAGTGCCGACCTTTGGGGGTCCGATCACGGAAAATCAATGAGTTATCATCTCCAAATGGGCCGAGTTGGCGAAGTCGGGCTACACGCGTGCGTGCAAGCTCGCGGCGCACCTGTGCGATCTGATCGCGGCGCATGTGCGTGGCGGAATCTCTCGGGTCGGACTGAAGCGCGTGCCCGCCCCGGCGGACGCACGTCCGCGAGCCGCGGCCCCGAGGTGGCGAGACACCGCCATCGCGCGTGCCGCCGACCTCCGGACACGGCACGAAACGGCGCGGATCAGGGACGACGCCGCGTCCGGGCGATAGCTCCATGCGCGGCATTTGCGCGCGACGGCGATGCGCGCAAATGCCGCACGGGCGTCCGGCTCCGCCCCGAGCTTCGCAATGCCACCCCTACCAGGCGGCCACCACCCCGTCCGTGCGCGGCTCCGTGGCGCCCGCATACGTACCGGAGTCGAGACGACGGATAATCTGGCCGCGCCCGAAGTCGAGACGGTTCGGCGCGACGGCGACACGGTGACCCCGGCCCCGAAGTCCGTCGACCACCTCGACGCCGGCCTCGGGCTCCACCACCACCCCGTCCGGCTCGACCCGCCAGCGCGGTGCGTCCAGTGCGCTTTGCGGGTTGAGGCCATGGTCGACCATCCCGGAGACCACCTGAAGATGCCCCTGCGGCTGCATCTCCCCGCCCATCACTCCGAAAGGCCCTACCGGAGCGCCGCCTCGGGTAAGGAAACCGGGAATGATGGTGTGCCGGGGACGTTTGCCGCCGGCCGCCTCGTTTCGATGCCCCGGCTCCAGTGTGAAGCCCCGGGCCCGGTTCTGAAGAGAGATGCCGGTCCCGGGCACCACCACTCCTGAGCCGAATCCCATGAAGTTCGACTGGATGTAGCTCACCATCATGCCGTCGCGGTCCGCGGCGCAGAGATACACCGTCCCGCCGCCCGGTGGCCGGCCCGGACCGTAGTCCCGCGCCCGGTCTCCCAGCAAGGCCCGGCGTGAATCGATGTAGCCGGTATCGAGCATGCCGTCCACCGGGACGTCCGCGCAGCGCATGTCCGCCACATAGCGATAGGTGTCCGCGAACGCGAGCTTCATCGCCTCGATCTGCCAGTGCCATCCATCCGCGCTGGCATGCGGCGACTCGTGCATGGCGGTCCCCCGGACGATCCCGAGCGCCTGCAACGCCGCGATTCCCTGCCCGTTCGGCGGTATCTCCCAGACCTCGTGGTCGCGGTATGCGATGGAAATCGGCTCGACCCATTCGCTGCGGAAGGCCGCGAGATCGTCACCGTCGATCTGGCCGCCCGTAGCCTTCGCATGCGCCGCGATGCGCTCCGCGAGCGCGCCTTCGTAGAAGTCGCGCGGCCCCTCCGACGCAAGCCGGCGCAGGGTCGCCGCGTGGCCGGGGCTGCGCCACGTCTCTCCCGCGTGGGGGGTTCGCCCGCCGAAGGTGAACACGTTCGCCCACTCGTCGAGGGCGGAATCCGCGGTGCCCAGGAAGACGGGGCCGGCCCTGCGCCAAAGCTGCGATATGACCGGCGAGACCGGGAATCCATCCTCGGCGTGCCGGATCGCATCGGCGAACAGGGCGCCGAACGGCACCCGCCCGAATCGCTCGTGCAGCACCCCCCAGGCGTCCGGTGCACCCGGAACGGATACGCTCGACCATCCGCGCTCGGGGAACACGGTGTGGCCGGCGGCGCGCAGCGCTTCCGCCGAGAGGGCGCGCGGCGCCGGACCGGATGCGTTCAGGCCATGCAGCTTCTCGCCGTCCCACACGATCGCGAAGGCGTCGCTGCCGATTCCGTTCGAGGTGGGCTCGACCACGGTCAGGGCAATCGCCGTCGCAAGGGCCGCGTCGATCGCGCTTCCTCCGGCCCGCAGCGTCGCGAGACCGGCCTGCGCCGCCAGCGGTTGACTCGTCGCGACCATGCCTCCGGCGGCGAGCACCGCACTCCGGCTCGAGGGGTAGGGATAGGTATCCAGGTTCACGGTGACTCCAGTGCGTCGGTATCCGGGACGCGCATGTTAAGCCGTGCGGTGAACCCATCACACCTGAGCGGCGCTCACCCCCATTCCATCATCATGATTCCCGACGCCACCAACGCCGCTGCCAGGATCCGGCGCGTACCCAACGGGTCGCCCAGAAGCTTCACGCCGATGATCGCGGCGAACAGGACGCTCGTTTCTCGCAGCGCGGACACCGCCGCCATCGGTGCGAGGGCGAGCGCCCAGACCACGAGCCCGTAGGCGGAGAGCTGGAGGAGGCCGCCGGCCGCCGATTTCCACGCACGGGCGGCGAGATGCCGGGTGAACGCGCCACGGCGCACCACCGCTGCCACGAGCAGCAACGGCAGGCCGTTCAGAATTCCGAGCCAGGCGACATAGCTCACCGCTGCGTCCGACAGTCGCACCCCCATCGCGTCCGTGACCGTGTACCCGGCGATGAACAGCGCCGCGCCGGCCGCGAAGAAGACGCCGCGACGATGGTTGCCGGCGTGCGCCTGCGCGCCGCCCATGGAGAGGCTCGCGATGCCCGCACAGGCGATGCCGACGCCCGCCATCGCGATGGCGCTCAACCGCTCCCCGGCGAACACGAAGGCACCCACCGCCACGAGCAGCGGAGACAGGCCCCGCGCGAGCGGATAGACCTTGCTCAGATCCCCGAAGCGATAGGCTCGGATGAGAAAGATGTAGTAGCCGATGTGGAGGATCGCGGAGATCACGAGATACGGCCAGCTCGCACGCGCGGGAATCGGCAGCGCCAACACCAGCGGGATGCAAAGCAGGAACCTGAACGCGTTGATCGCACCGAGGGTGACCAGCCGATCGTCGTCGCTCTTGGCCAGCGCATTCCACGACGCATGCGCGAGTGCCGCGACCAGAACGAGCGCGACGATTTCGCCGGACATCGATGCTCTCGCTCGCGAACGTCGCTACCGGACCGCCGTTTCGGCCGGCTGGCACCGTGTCTGATCCGGGTCCGGGCGATCGGCCCACCGCCGCGCCGAGCACTCCGGCGGGGCATTGCCCGTTCCCATCACGCACGCTGCGCTCCGGGCCCGAGCCGGACGACGGACCATCGCGCCCGACCCGGGCTCGCCGCGCCACGCCGCCGGCACGACCGGCGCACATGGGGGTCGCCGGAAGTCGCGATCACTCCACCGCGGCAGCGATTCCGGCACCGAGGGCCTGCGTCGTCGCGCTTCCACCCATGTCGGGAGTGAGCGCGTCCGGGTCGGTCAGCACCGCTTCGATGGCACGCTCGATGGCTCCGGCCGCATCCGCGTGGCCGAGATGCTCCAGCATCATCGCACCCGACCAAATCTGGCCGATGGGATTGGCAATGCCGCGCCCGGCGATGTCCGGCGCGGACCCGTGCACCGGCTCGAACATCGACGGGAATACCCGCTCCGGATTGATGTTCGCCGACGGCGCGATCCCGATGGTGCCCGCCACCGCCGGCCCGAGATCGGACAGGATGTCGCCGAACAGATTGCTGCCGACCACCACGTCGAACCAGTCCGGATGGAGGACGAAGTGCGCGGCCAGGATGTCGATGTGGTACTGGTCGGTGCGGATTCCGGGAAACTCGGCCGCGACCGCGGCGAACCGCTCGTCCCAGTAGGGCATGGTGTGCTTGATGCCGTTCGACTTGGTCGCCGAGGTCAGGTGCTTGGCTTCCCGGCCCGAGGCGAGTTCGAACGCGTAGCGGATGATGCGATCGGTTCCGCGCCGGGTAAACACACTCTCCTGGGTCACCATCTCGTGCTCGGTGCCGGCGTAGATGCGCCCGCCGACGTCGGAGTACTCCCCCTCGTTGTTCTCGCGCACCACGAGGAAGTCGATGTCGGCCGCGGTGCGGTCTCGCAGCGGAGACCGCACGCCCTGCAGCAGGCGCACCGGCCTGAGGTTGACATACTGCTGGAACTCGCGGCGAATCGGTATCAGCAGGCCCCACAGCGAGACATGGTCGGGCACACCGGGGAAACCCACCGCACCGAGGAAGATGGCATCGTGGTCACGGATGGATTCGAGCCCGTTCTCGGGCATCATCCGTCCGGTCCTGGCGTAGACCTCGCAACTCCAGGGAAATTCGTCAAACTCGAACTCGACGCCGTACCTCGAGCCGGTCGCTTCCAGCACCCGGATTCCTTCCGGGACGACCTCCTTGCCGATTCCGTCGCCGGGAATAACCGCGATGCGGTAGCTCGCCATCGAAACGCCATCCGTGCGATGCGCCGTGCCGGCGCGTGAACCCGTGAATGCCCCGATCGAGGCGGCGCGCATGGTAGCACGCACTGTTCGTGCACCGGACGTTCGAACCACCGTCGTTCATCGGCCCGACGGGCGTTGTGCGCCGGCACCGGTGCAGGGGTCGCTTCCGGCGTCCGACGCCTGGAAATCAAGTGATCCGGCAGGCGTTCGCGGATTGTCCGGGAACCTTCAGGGAGCTTCCCACAATCGGCGAATCGGTACGGCATGAAGGCGATCACCGAAGCGCACGGAGAATTCTCCGTCATACAGCACCACGCCATGGGCAAATCGGTCTCCCGCGGCACGCGCAAGCTTGCGCAGCCCCCGAAAGTCCGCGCGGGTCACCGTCGCCGCCGCCTTCACCTCCACGCCCGCGACGGCTCGCGACCCCTGCTCGACGACGATGTCCACCTCGACACCGTCCTTGTCACGGAAGTGGAAGAATGAAGTCGGCGCCTCGTGCCAGCTCGCCTGTCTGCGCAACTCCTGGAACGCGAACGTTTCCAGAAGCTGCCCCAGCAGGGCTCGATCGGCCTTGAGCGCCCTGGTATCCGCGCCGAGAAGCGCCGCAGCGAGACCGGTATCGGCCATGTGCAGCTTCGGGCTCTTGACCAGGCGGCTCAGACGGTTGTTGTGCCAGGACGGAAGGCGGTCCAGCAGGAACAGCCTCTCCAGCAGCGTCACGTAGTCGCCGATTGTCGGACGGCTGACCTGGAACGGTGAAGCCAGGTCGGCGAGGTTGAAGAGCCGGGCCGTCTGCGATGCGGCGGCGCTCAGCAGCCGGGGCAGGATGTCGAGCGAACGGATGCGTGCCACGTCCCGCACGTCGCGCTGGATCAACGCCTCGACATAGTCGCGATACCAGCCGGCCTGGCGTCTGGCCGTCGGGCGCTTCAGCGCCGGGGCGAACCCCCCCGCGACAATTCTTTCGATGAGCCGATCGCCCAGCCGTTCGGTTCGATGGACTGCGAATCCATCTCCGAACAGCGCATGCAGGAATCCGGCCTCCAGAGTCGAGGCGGCCGATCGAGCTGCCAGCTCATGCTGCGCCAACGGATGCAGCCGAACGATTTGCAGGCGACCCGCCAGGGACTCGGACAACTGCGGGAGAAGCAGCACGTTGGTGGACCCGGTGAGAACGAAGCGACCCGGTATGCGGCGGCGATCCACTTCCACCTTGATGGCTTCGAACAGGTCCGGGATGCGTTGTATCTCGTCCAGGATGACTCGCTCGGGCAGGTCGGCAACGAAGCCCAGGGGATCGGCGCGCGCGCCCTCTCTCACCCCGGCATCGTCGAAGCTGATGTAGGTGTAGTCTCGATGCTGCGGGGACCATCCCCAGCTCAGTCGATCGCCACCCCATGTGAGAAAGTCGCCGCCCCACGTCAGGTAGTTCGGGGCGCAGGTGAACTGGGCGAGCGTCGTCTTGCCGCACTGGCGCGGGCCGTGAATCAGCACGACCGGCGAGTCTTCCAGCGCCTCCGCGAGTCGGCGCTCGATCGATCGAGGATAGAAGACTGGCACGGACATCGGCTGATCGTAACGTTTTATTCCGGCCAATTGAAAACTTTATGGGCGGCTGATTGAAAAATCATCCGTCGGCCGATCGAAAGGTCTACCGGAAGCTGTCGTTCCGTCCGGCGGCAGCCCGCCGGACGCACCCCGCGTCGGTACCACGCCTCGGTCCGTTAACGGCACGCCCTGGACGTCGGCACGCGCGGAACGAGGAGTGTCTGCCGGCTGCCACCGCCGCAGCATTATCCGCCGCAATCGAGGCCTCCTCGCGCGGTACAACCAACAACGAGAGATTCGCCCAAGGTCGACGAAACCGTCTCCTTGCACCGGCAATCACCGCACGAGCGCGCTCCGTCGATCGACACATGAGGAATACGACCGGATCTGACGTATCGGCGCGATAACCTCTCTCTGCACACCCCTTGCGGAGAGAACCATGCTGGCCGCCTGCGAACGACGCCGGCCCGCTTCGACCCCCGTCTCGTCAACGCCGATACCGATCCGGCTGCCCTCGCGGACCGTCTCGCGGGCCTCGACGAAAGGCGTTTCTCGTTGTGTCTGCAGGGACCGCCCGGCACGGGCAAGAGCGCCTTCGTCCGCTATCTGGCTGAGCACCTCGGCCTGGAGGTGGTGCAGAAGCGGGCGACCGACCTGATGTCGATGTGGGTCGGGGGGACGGAGCAGCGGATTGCTGCGGCATTCGCCGAGGCGCGCGACACCGGCGCCTTCCTCGTCTTCGACGAGGCCGACTCGCTGCTCGCCGACCGGCGCTTCGCGGACCGGTCATGGGAGATCAGCCAAGTCAACGAGATGCTGACCTGGATGGAGAGCCATCCCCTGCCCTTCGCCTGCACGACGAATTTCGGCGAGCATCTCGACCCGGTGACGCTGCGCCGCTTCGTCTTCAAGGTGACCCTCGACTACCTGTCGCCCGCGCAGGCCGAGGCGGCATTTCGCGGCTACTTCGCGCTCACGCCTCCGGCGCAGGTCGCGACCCTCACCACCCTGACCCCCGGCGACTTTGCCGTGGTGCACAGGAAAGCCGAGATCCTGGATCGCTTGACGGAGCCGGAGACCCTCGTCGCCATGCTGCGCGACGAGTGCGACGCCAAGCCAGACCGGCCGCGGGCCATCGGCTTTCGGCCGTAGGTGGCTCGAAGCCGAATGCCGCCGGCGAGGCGCCACCCGTGAGGTTTTGCGCTCCGAATGCGCCCGCTATGGTGATCGAGCGACTGCCCTCGAAGGCCACGGAGAACAAGCGGGTGCGATACGAACGCCTGCAGGACATCGTGCGTCTGGCCATCCGTCTCCAGGGATCGCTCGATGGGCTGACCCTGGACGACATCCGGGCCGACTTCTTGGTCAGCCGGAGGACGGCCGAGAGGTTGCGCGACGCCGTCGAGGCGGTCTTCGGGCCACTGGAGGTCGTCGACACCGGCGACAACAAGCGCCACTGGCGGCTGCGGTCGGACGCGTTGCGCCGCCTCGTCCCGGTCTCGGCCGGGGGGGAGCTGACGGAGCTTGCGTCCGCCGCGACGTCGCTGGAGCGCCTGGGGCTGGAAGAGCGAGCAGCCCTGATCCGGGACCTGGCTACCAAGCTGCGCGCCACATTGCGTCCCGAATCGCTGGCGCGGGTCGAGTCCGACCTCGAAGCGCTCGTGCACGCCGAGGGCCTGGCCATGCGCCCGGGTCCGAGGCCGCGCCTCGACACCGGTCTGGTTTCCCTTCTGCGCGAGGCGATCACCACCGCCGCGTAGTCGAGTTCCGATACTTCGCCCAGTCGACGAGACGACGAAGCCGCCAGCGTGTACAGCCTTACGGCCTGCTCTACGGAAACCGTGCTTTCCTCGTGGCCCGATCGGACTGGAGCGACGAGCCGCGTCTGTGGCGCCTCGCCAACGTGAGCGAAGCGCAACTCGCCGCCGAGACGTTCGAGCGGGACCCGGCGTTCGAGTTACGGGACTACGCAAGGCGCTCGTTCGGCACGTTCCAGGAGAAGCCCGTTCAGGTGATCCTGCGGTTCGACGCCAGCGCGGCGCGCGACGCGTCGTCGTTCGTCTTCCACCCGGATCAGACCATCGAAGAGAACGGCGACGGCTCGCTGACGGTTCGCTTCAAGGCGGGCGGCACTGACGAGATGTGCTGGCACCCGTTCACGTGGGGGGAGAGCGTCACGGTGGAGAGGCCGACTCGTCTTCGCCGACGACTCGCCGAGATGTGCACATTGCTTGCGACGCATCACTGGAGGATGATTTGAGCAGACCAAGGCCCCCTAGGGAGGAAAGTGTCAATGAACGACAAGGACCGGATCGTCGAGGAGGTGCCGAACTCTGAACGGACTCTTCGATGAGCCGGACAGGGACCGGACCAGAGGGGTCAAGAGCCTCAAACATCCCCTCATTAGACGTTTTGCTTGAAGGAGTGTGGAAATGCCGGTTCTAAGTACGCAACCAAGCACTAAATTCGGAGCGCGGTACAATGCCCTACATTAATGTCGATAACTCGCAAGACTGGAAGGAGCCCGGATGGAATTGGGGTGGTTTAGAACGCATATGGTTTGATCCAACCAATCCAGAAGCACCAGAAACTACGTCTCAGTGGGACAGGGCTGACCAAAATTGGATTCAGTATAGGGTCCGGGCGTGTTTACGCGGGACCGAATTGCGTATTGAATACCACAAAGATGATCACCCTCACTTGGCAGAATATGAAATTATTTACGGAGTCCATATTCTTACCATCGAAAACGGTGCGACTTGCGGCTCTTCCGTTTGGCATGTCGATGGAGATCGCAAACCATGCGTTGGACCGGGATGGAGATTGGAAGCAATATCTGGCGGACCGACGAACCGTCCCAGAGGCAAGATATTGGCAATACAGAGAGGAGAGCAAGGGGCATTCAGACAACAGTTGCTTGCAGAGGACATGTCGTGTTGCGCTGTGACAGGTGAGACTTGCGAGTCAGCATTGGAGGCCGCTCATATAGTGCCTGCGCACAAAGGAGGCTGCGAGGTCCTTTCCAATGGAATACTGCTTCGGGCAGATATTCATCGGCTTTTCGACAGTGATCCTCCGTGGTTCGAAATCGATCCTGAAGATGGACAGGTGGTGCCCAAGAATGGTTTTCACTATGCCTCCGCGAATTTGGAAGGTACACCAATACCTCAGTGTGTTCGTAAGAGAATTGCGCAGGCTCTTGAGATGCGAAGCGCATTATTCGGAGCGGAGTGAATTATTTGGCTTGTGTCGGGATGATCGGCTAGTAAGCGTTACATTGCGCCGTGGAGATTCGGAGGCGGCCAAGACCTCAATCTCCCTTCAAACGTCAGAGCATCGTCCGACTCGGGCCATGGTGTAGGCTTACGCCTTCGGCTAAGCCGACCTACGGGACTGGGGTGACATGCACAGCCAGAGCGGCGAATCCATCGGCATCACCACCGCGCGGCAGTCTGGACCCGGGGAAGTACACGTGTGACGTAAAGTTGGATTACGCTGTGCTCATCGATCTCCAACCCTGCTGGCGCTCGTCGACCGCCGCCGCCGCGAACGCGAGAGCTTGGCGGATGTCCTCGACTTCAAGGTCAGGATACTCCGCCACGATCCGGGCCTCCGTCATCCCCTGCGCGATGAGGCCCACGACCGTAGCTACCGGAATGCGCAGACCCCGGACACACGGCACCCCTCCCATCTGCACCGGGTCCACGGTGATTCGCTCGAAACGCATGGGATACTCCTCGCGTCGCTCCCGAGCCCTGCGGGAGAACATGCCAGCCGTGATGATCGATCGCCCGGCCCAATGACAGGGATTTGCGCGCTTGCTAAGCTGAACTTCGAGAGTATGCACGAATCAACCCATTGTTTTTCGGGATAAAACAAAAAAATGGCAGGCGTGCTACTGGGTACGTTCCAGCCGAACACCGAGCAGCTTGAAGGCGCGGCGCTGCTGCGCAGTGGGTCGAGTGAT
>JAJDUQ010000181.1 GCA_022826505.1 Gammaproteobacteria bacterium | reverse complement strand
GTAGGCGAGCTTCTCCTTCTGGCCGCCGGACTTGCCGCCCGAGTCCGAGTAGTGCTCGTAGTCGCTGTCGTCCTCGTGCCAGCGCTCGCTCGCCGCGAACACGAACCAGTTGCGCACGTCGGTGACCCGGGCGGCCCAGCGCCGGTCCTGCTCCGCGGTGCCCTCGCGCCCGCGCAGCCGCTCGACGATGTGCTTTACCTGGAGGAACTTGGCCTCGGAGTATTGCGCGTCCTCGGAGCCGGTGAGCGCCCCTTCGGTGCAGGTCCGGAGCTCCGCCTGGAAGTCGCGTACGTCCGCGTCCGGCGCCGGCAGCGCCTCAAGCCGGATGTAGCGCCCGGGGTTGTAATCGATCTGGGCTAGGGACTCGTTGATGCGGGCGATCCGGTCCCGGATGGTCTCGCGCTCGCGGGCGAGCTGCGACTGGAAGTTGGCGACCTCCCGGATGGTGTTCTCGTTCAGCAGCTCCTTGAAGCGGGCCTCGAAGCGGGGCAGGTCGTCGGCCCGCAGTCGGTCGAGCATCGCGCGGTACTCGAACCCTGCCTCGACGTTCGCGTCGAACTCCGCGGTCTCGAGCGGAAACTCCTCCTTGACGGCCATCATCGTGCGGATGATCCGGTCGCGGAGCCGCCCGAGGCGCTGGTCGCCGGCGTCGATTTGCGCTTGCAGCCACTGGCGAAGATCCTGCTCGCGGTTGTCGCAGGACTCGACGGTCAACTGGTGCCGGCCGAGCGCCTCCTCGCGAAGCGCCGCCAACCGGTCGAAGCGGGGCTCGAGCGCGGCGAGGTCCGTGCCGTCCAGCACCGCTCGGGTCTCGGCCCGCATCGCCTGCGCGTCGCTCTGCCTCTGTTCGGTCTTCGAGCGGCGGTCCCGGTGCGCCTGCAGCGCCTCCTCGGTGGCCTCCAGGGTCTTGCGTGCCTCCGCAAGCTGGGCGTTCAGTTGCCGCAGCACGTCGGAGGCCGATTCGAGGCGGCGCCGCTCTTCGCCGAGACGGGCGATCTCGGTCGCGAGTGACGACCAGTCGATTTCCCGGAAATCGGCGTACTCGGCGAGCTTCGACACGGCGTCGAGCCGTTCGCGGACATCTCGCTGCTCGCCCTGCAACGCGCCGATGCGACCCCCGAGGTCGCCGAGGCGAGCCTCGAGCCCGCGCGCGCCGGATTCGAGGGCGGCGATCTTGGCCGCGTTGGTCCAGCCGAGCACGTAGCGGCCGCGGTCGTCGATGCGGTGGCGGTCGTCCTTCTCGTGGCGCTCCCCCGGCGCCTTGATCTGCCCGGCCCGGGTGATCGCGCGCGCTTCGCGCCGAAACTGCTCGGCCGTCGCGCAGCACGCCACGTCGAAACGGCGGGCGAGCTCGTGCTCGAGCCACTCGTAGAACTCCGAGTCCGGCTTCACCGAGAGCTTGCGCACCAGGGAGTCGCGATGCAGCTCCGGCAGCTCGTGCCGCCGCGGCGCGCGGACCCGGAAGTAGACGAGCCGGCCTCCGAGGTGCTTCGCATCCACCCACGCGGCGACCCGCGCGTAGCACTCGTCGGGGACGAGCAGGGAGAGGCCGAAGCTGCGGAGGAGCCGTTCCGCCGCTCCTTCCCAGTCGCGCTCCTCCTCGCGTACCTGGAGGAGCTCGCCCGCGAACGGCATGCTCGCCTCGTCGAGGTCGAGCGCCCGGCAGAGCGCGGCCCGCAGGGCGATCTGGTCCGCCGGGATGTTGCTGCGGCGGGCCTTGAGGCTCTCGATCTCGGTGGTGAGGGCGTCGTGCTCCTGCTTCCCCTGCTGCAGGTCCACGCTGAGCCCGATGAGGTCGTTCTGAAGGCGTGCCTCGTGCGATCGAAGCACCTCGGCGCGGTCCGCGAGGCGCGTGCGCTGGTCGAGAAAGGCCGCTTCGTCCGCCGGCGGGGTCTCGTTCACCCCGCGAACGAGCTCCGCGTAGCGTTCGGCCTTGCGTCCGCGCGCTACGCGTTCGCCTTCGAGCTGGCGGATCTCGTCCGCCAGGCGTTCGAGGCGGTCGCCGCCGTTCTCGGCGATGGCGCGGCGAAGATCCTCGACCTCGCGGCGCTCGCGGTCCCGGCGCTCCGCACCGCGCTCGATCTGTGCGCTCTGCCGGGACCACTCTTCGGTGAGCCTCGCGATGCGTGCATCGAGGAGGTCGCATTTCAGTGCCGCGAAGAACGGCCGGAGAGCTTCCCGGCAGTGGCGGAGCTCCTCGAGTTCGGCGCCGAGGGCGGCATGGCCCTCGCAGTCGGCCACGAGCGGGGTGAGCAGCTCGATCTGGCGCCGCGCGCGGAGCACCGCCTCGTGGGCGCGGCTGAGATCGTCGAAATGCTCGATGAGGGCCGCGATCCGGGGCGCCACGTCGAACGGCTCCAGCATGTGGCCGCGCACGAACTCAGTGAGGTTGCCCACCGATTTCATGGAGACGGTCTGATGGAAGAGGTCAAGCGCCTGGTCGTTCTCGATCCCGAAGCGGCGCCGGAACCACGCGCCATAGGGCGGGAAGGTCCTCCAGATCTCCACCCCGGTCCCACGCAGGCGCTTGCGCAACTGGTTGATGTCGGTTCCGAAGCGCGCAAACTCGCCGGCGATGGAGAGATCGCCTTCCGCGGCGGCGAAGAACCGGTCCGGCTGGCCCTGTGCGTCCGCGATCCAGAACACCTGGGCGAGGGTCACGGCCTGGTCGTAGCCCTCGTTCCGGAACACACCCAGGATGACGGAGTAGTGGTTGTGGTCGCGGAGCGCGACGGGGCGGGCGGAGACGCTGAGATCGTTTCGTTCCGACTTGTAGTGGCCGAGGACATAGGAACGCAAGGTCCGCTCGCGGCTCGCGGCCCCGGCCGCCCGGTTGTAGGCCGCCCGATGCGCCGGCACGAGGAGGGTGGTGACCGCGTCCACGAGGGTGGACTTGCCGGAGCCGATGTCCCCGGTGAGGAGGTGGTTGCGGCCATCGAGCGCCAGGGTCCAGACCCGCCCGTCGAACGTCCCCCAGTTGAAGACCTCCAGGCGGTGGAGGCGAAAGCCCGAGCGCGTCTCGTCCGCGACGAAGTCGAGGCGAAGCGGCTCGGCCTCAGTCTTCTTCACGGTCGGCGTCTGATCCTCCATCCGCTCCCTTTTCCTCGCTGCCGGCAAGCTCCGCCCGGTACGCGGCGAGCCTTGTGTCCAGCTCGGCGAGCCACTCGGCATCCACGAACGCCTTGAGGATACGCCGGACCTCGAACGCTGTCTGCCCTCCGCGCGCGGAGGCGCCGGCTTCGGCCTTCATGCGCCGCAGGAAGCCGAGGTCCACGATCCGGTTGAGGTGGGCGTCGATGCGCTCGATCACCCGCGCCTCGTTGGTGCTCTCGGGCAGGAACACCCGCACCATCTCCACGATCTCGTCCCGTGAGAGCACGAGGCGCGTATCTCCTCCGCCCGCGTCGAACTCCGCGAGCTTCTTGCGCAGCAGCGCGAGGATCAGGCTGACGTGAAAGGAGAGCGGGCGTCGCGCGACAAGGCGCGGCCGTCGCTCCTCCGTCTCCACCTTCTCCTCCGCCTCGGGACGGGAGCGCAGGAAGGCGTAGCCCTCGGCCTCGTCGAGCATCAGCTCGAGGCCGAGCACCGCCACGTAGTCCCGCACCCGGGCCTGCAATTCGAGAAGGGTGCTCCAGAGCGCGGAATCGCTCTCCCGATAAAGAACTCCTTTGAGCAGGGGGATGACCAGGGATGGGAGTGCATCGGCAGGGAGGGTGCCGGTGGGGAGCGCGTCGGGCGGAGAGGGAGTGCCGCCGGTGGGTGCATCGGCCATGGTCATCTCACGAAGATCACGCGTGGCACCCGCGCCCGGCGGAGGACCGGCGCATCGTCCGCGCCGGCGCCCCGCCAGGAGACGCTCTCCACTGCCGTCTCGTCCACCGTCGCCACGAATCCGTCGCCGGCAAGCTGAAGGTATGCCACGAGCTCGGCCAGTCCCTGCTCCAGGGGATGCAGCTCGCAGACCTCCTGCAACGTGACCTGGGAACGGTCCTGCAGGGCGCGCCGAACCTGTCGCTCCAGCTTCGACCGGTCGACCACCACCTGGGAAAAGAGGGCGGCGACATCGAGCCCGCCGTCCCCCGACTCGAGCTCGATGTCCGCGATGAGCGGCTTGACGGGCGGCCGGTACAGGGGCCGTTCCATCGGCAGGCGGATGTCGGCCGCGGTCCCGGCCTGGTGCATGAACGTGCCGGCGGGCGGGGTGTCGCGGAGCGCGAGAGCCTTGGCCTCGATCCCGTGCAGGAGGTCCATGATGCGGCGGTTCTCGAGCCACGCCCGATCGTCGAGGAATCGCCGCAGTTGCTGCGAGAGAAGGGCCACCGTGCGCTGGGTATGCTCGCCCGCTTCCAGCCAGTCGTAATGCACGCGCCGGGTGCGGGCGTCCGGGCTCATCTCCGCGACGGGGGGGAGATCCAGCACCCGTTCGAGGAGCCGGGTCAGCTCTTCCTGCCGGGCGCTCGACATCAGGAAGTCCCAGAATGCGCGAAAGCTCCGCCCCTGATCGGAGTCCCCGATGGCGTCACGCTCGGTCATGATGTCCTCGACCAATTCCCCCTTTGAGCCCTCCCACAGCGTGATGCGCTCGCGCATCCGTCGGTCCAGCGACCGGAAGTTCTGCTCCACCTCGCGAAAGTCGGCGAGAAGTTCCCGCGCCATCTGCATGAACT
This sequence comes from Gammaproteobacteria bacterium, assembly GCA_022826505.1. Classification (GTDB taxonomy): domain Bacteria; phylum Pseudomonadota; class Gammaproteobacteria; order HK1; family HK1; genus HK1. The sequence goes on along the minus strand of JAJDUQ010000181.1, from coordinate 1,678 downwards.
GCTGGAAGCGGTCCTTGAGCGCGGTATCGTCGAGCAGCGGGAGGTCGCCGGAGCGCGCGCGCTCGATCTCGGCGTCGATCGCGTCCCTTCGCCGGCGAAGCTCCGCGGCCCGCGCTTGCGGTTCGGTCTCGGTGCCCTCGCACATCTGCCGGAGCAGCTCGAACAGGGTGAGGAGCCGCGACTCGGTGCCGACGAAGCTTCGTTCGGTCAGCGACACCAGCCACGCGATGGCCTTCTCGGCGGCGGGGGTCAGGTCGAACTGGGGCTCGTCGGAATCGTGCCGGTAGAACTTGCGGAGCCACCCCCGCTCCGCACCCGCCCAGTCGTTCAGATAGTCGAGGGCGGCCCTCGGAAACGCCCCCGGCCCGAGGCGTTCGCGAAGCGCGAACAACTCATCTTCGAGCGCTTCGGCGAGACCGCTCTCGGCGAGCACGCGCTGGTTGGGGGCGATGAACGCGCGATGAAGAAAGCTCGCGATGAGCGGGGCGTGGTCCGAGCGCAGCAGCCGCCATGCCGGATGGTGCTGCCGGAGACGGTCGAGGTTGTCGTAGTCGAATTCCACGGGACGGAATCGGCCAGGGTCATCCGTTTCGCCGCATTTCGTTCAGGTGACCCGTGCACCGAAGCTTGCCGCGCAATCCCCGGGTATTCTCCTGCTCCTTGAGGCGCACGAGCGCCGCAAGCCCAAGCTCGACGACCTCGCGCTTGGCCTTCGCTCCGGTGGCGCGCAGCGCGCGCTCGAGAAGGCCATCGTCGATGACCATGCTGGTGCGCATTGGTGGGACTCCTCGATGAGTGCACATGGAACGGCGGAGATATACACCAGATTCGGAACGAAGGTGACGGCGCGAGGAGCGCACGTCCGGGATTGCGGTGGGGCAAGGCATGTGGTATACCACACACCACATTCCAGATCGTCGGCGTTCTGGTCCCCTAGTATCGGGCACCGGGACGACTGCACGAATCAAGGGAGCCTCTCCGCCCCATGCCGCCCGCCGCCGCCATCGAGCTTCGTCCGGTCGAGGAGTCCTTCGCCCTCAAGGACCGGATCTACGGGGAGCTTCGTGCCGCGATCCTCGAGGTGGACGTGTACGGGGACCGGGGGGAGCACCGCCTTGACGAGCGCCAGCTCAGCCAGCAGCTCGGGGTGAGCCGGACCCCGGTCCGCGAGGCGCTGCAGCGGCTGGAGCACGAGGGGCTCGTCGTCTCGCTGCCGCGCCGCGGCACCTTCGTCGCCCGCAAGACCAAGCAGGAGATCATCGAGACGATCACCGCGTGGGCGGCCCTGGAGAGCATGGCCGCGCGCCTCGCGACCCTGCACGGATCGGACGCGGAGATCCGGCGCCTCCGCGAGATGTTCGGCGAGTTCGCGGAGGGGCAGGTCCAGGCCCGGATCGACGAGTACTCCGAGACGAACCTCCGCTTCCACCAGGCGATCCTCCGCATGGGGAAGAGCCGGGTGCTCGATCGCCTGGCCGACAACCTGCTCCTGCACATGCGCTCCATCCGCAAGCACACGATCGGCGAGCGCGATCGCGCCGAGCGCTCGATCATCGACCACATGCACATCATCGAGGCCCTCGAGGCGCGCGACACCGATCGCGCCGAGCGCCTCGTCCGCCAGCACAGCCTCGACCTCGCCGCGCACGTCGAGGCGCACGTGGACTGGCTGGACTGA
>JAJDUQ010000176.1 GCA_022826505.1 Gammaproteobacteria bacterium | reverse complement strand
TCTCGCGCGCCAGCTCCTGCCAGTCCTCGGGCAGGAACGACAGCACCACTTCCCAGTCCTCGTTCATCTCGACAGCCCCTCGCCAGACAATGGGCTGTCACTGTACGGAGAGGCATCATGATAGACAAGTTAGCGCTTATGCCGACGTGCCCCCCGTGCCGGACGGGCGAGGTCGAACCTCGTGCTGCATCCTGGCCACCGGTTTCCACCCGGGAGCAGGCCCGCCCTCCCCCATCGACCGCCCGCGGATCGACCTTCTTCGAGAACGCATTGGTCAGAGGCTGATCGCCGCGACGCAGGCAAGGACGATCTGCGTGGCGGTGGACACTGTCTGCTGCCCGGACATGATTCGCGCCCCCAATTGGCCATTGGTCCGTCAATCCTGACCGAGGACAGTCCGCGCGATTCTGCATCCCGGCGCAGACGAACGGCGGTTGGCGCCGCCGCGCCAAGATGGAGACTGGATGCCGTCATCGAAGACTCACCTCAAGTACCTACCTATGATGGACGCCTATCTCATGAGTTCGTCGATCCAATCCCCGAACGTACCCAGGTAGGACACGAGCTCTCGAAGCTGATTGGCAATCTCATTCGCCGCGCTTACTCCCTCGACGACTGCCCACAGTCTCTTGAGGGCACTCGCCCCCGCTGTTTTCGCCGCGCCGGGATCATGCCCGTCGCCTCGGACAAACGCGTCCCGCGCACGTTCCAGGTGATCCTCGGCGCGATGGCGAACATCCTCCGGAACGTCCGGGCGCTCCAAGACTGCCTTCAGCTCATCAAGAATCTCGAGAACTTCATCCGTGGCCACCGGAGCATGCGCATCGAACCAGTCCCGGAACATCGTTCCGCTGATGCGATAGGACGTTCCAACCTGCTCGATCACTCCGTGGGTCACGAGCACTGTGAGTGCATCATTCACCTCCCCGCGACTGACGCCTCTGCCCGACGACTCGGATAACCTGGTCGACAGCTCGGCATCCGACACCGCTCGCTCGGCCTGCGCCGACAGGTACGCGTAAATCCTCCGCGTCGCACTGTCGAATACGTTGAGCCACCCCGCAAAGTCATTGTGCTCCTGCTGGAACGAATCCGCCGCTTCTTGCAGAACCTCGGCGTCCAGGTTCCGGCCGCCGAGATCCCAGAGCTTCTGCAGTACACCCTGAAGCAAGTACGGGTGGCGCCCTGTCAACTCCACGAGCCGCTCTTTCGCACCTCCCGGTATTCCATCTCGGAATCCGACTTCTACCAGGGTATTCACGTTCTCGGCACTGAGAATTCCGAGATGCACTGTTGCCAGCATGTTGAACGGTGACCCTCTGTTGATGACGCCCTCCGGATTGTTCACGCCGGTGACGACCAAGCGAAAACCACCGCGCATTTCGTGCTCCATGACCAGATGCCGCAGGTTGCCGAAAAAGACGTCACCGTAGCCGTTTTCCTTCAGCCGTTCGGCAACAGTATCGATTTCGTCTATCAGTATCGCGGCCATCCACTCGCTGCCATAGCGATCCGTCAGATCGCTTCCCACACGTTCCTTCAACACGGTCCTGAACGCGGCGTAAGGCTCCTCTTCACGTTCGAACCCGCTCCACTGACACCCGTTCAATTCCTTTGTCATCCCTTTGAGAATCTCGCGAAACAATACTCCAGGAGAGACTCGATCAAACCCGGCCACGGAGACCGGCACCGGCACCACGGCCCGTGCCGGAGATTCCTTCGGGAGACGTTGCTTCAGAACCGTGAGAATCGAAGTTTTGCCGCAGCGCCGACCGCCAATGATCCCAAAATGCTCCCCTCGCTCCGTCATGCCCTTGATGACTCGCCGGGGTAGATCGCCAACGTAGTGGTGGCCCGGGTTCTGATACCGATACGGATTGCCATTCATGCGATCTGTTCCGTCGTAATCCAGTACTCAAACAGTTTCGGTGAGATCTCGACGCTGCTCCCGCCGTTCACCAACCCGAAGTTCTCCAGATCCGTCAGAGCTTGTTCTTGGCTGGGCCGGAGCTGCGACTCGCTCAGTGGCCCCGATCCGACGACCATCCGTCTCAGGAGATCGAGTTCTTCAATTCGCAGATCTTCGTGGATCTGCTTGTACACCCTGCCGATCAGATGCGACCGCATCGCGTTCCTGATGTTGTCCGCCGTACGCTCCACGCGGTCGGCGGTGATCCGCTTGCGCCGACCCTGCTCGCACGCGTCGCTGGCGAACAGGCGCGCGACGAAAGGATGGCCACCGCAGTAGCGGTAGAGGAGCCGCAACGCTTCCGGTTCCCAGTCAATCTCTCGCCATGCGCCCAACTCGCGGATCATGGAGTCGCATTCGTCGGTGGACAGAGCGCCGGCATGCACTTCGCGAAATCCCATGAACATCGGATTCTCCCCGGCACCGGCGGGAAGGCGGTTGATCCGATTGATGTCGGGCCTTTTGGCGATCACTACCAGTACCACACCCTTCAGTTCCTGGGCGAGCGCCCGCAAGACTCCCAACACGATCCTGCCTTCCACGAGCAGATCATGGTTCTCGTTCGAGTCGGTGAAGGGAAGCAGGGTTTCGATCTCGTCGAGGATGATGACGAACGGCTCCGAGCGAAGCGCCTGCCACGCGCCAATCAGGGATCGCAGTTGGGTGCCGCAGTCGCCGTCGGCACCGCTGTCTGCCCGAACGTCGAACTGGTCCCGGAGGTCGCTGCGCAGCTCCTCGGCGATGCGCCGGAGGAGCGTCGTGGCCGAATGGCGGTCGAGCTCCTGACAGTTGATACTGACAACGGGGACTTCGCGGAATCTCAGCCGGAGCTGGTGCGCCAGCGAGGTCTTGCCCGTCTTGCGAAGCCCGAAGACACCGACGTGCTGACCTTGCGACAACAGACGGGGAATGGTTTGCAACTGAGCGGAACGACCAAAGAATAGTGCCGGATCCTTGACCGGGACGCTCTCGAAGTAGGGATCCTGACGGGTTACGTATCGGTCCTTCGCTGCGTTCACCTCCGCATCGACGGTACCATGCCTGAGCGCCCGCTCCAGCGTCGCCAAGGTCATCGGAACGACATCGACCCGATGAGCCGCCTTGATCCTGTAGGCTTCCCGTGTTCGTTCTTGCAACCGATCCGAATCGGGGGACGGTTGAATCAGGAACAGCAGCGGAACGCCCTTCGAACGTCCCGTACACCGTGCCAGAGCCGAAGTTACATCGTCGGCGCCGTTGACGTTCAAGACCGCATAGTGGTGGGCGACCCTCCTGTCCCCGAGCAGAAGCGCGTGGCTGGTCAACCTGCGTTGCACATCGTAGTCGCTGGCTGCCGCGAAGAACTCTTTCATCAATCCGAGCGGGTCACGACGCCACCGCATTACCTGAATCGTGATTCCCAGCATGACGAGAACGAGGCCGCTCAAGACTACCGACACCCAAGGGATTCGCACCCACGTCATGCGCAGCTCCTGCGGACGGATGTCGGGGTCCTGCCATTGCAACGCGGCGTAGTGATCCGTTGCTTGAGGATCGAGGTGCAATACGTCCCGGTACCACTCGAGCGGGTAGACAGGACAGGAGCTGCCGCCAAAAAGAAAGCGGAAGATGCGGCATTGATGACCGTCGAAGCGAATGCGCATGTGACGCTCGGCGCCCAAGTTCGCGACGTAGTAGAGACGTCCCGGCCGGAACGCGACCCACCTCAGTCCCGGAAAACTCTGGTATATCATCTCGGGGCTCGCCATCTCGGAGTTCGGTCGACCGATCTGCCATGTGCGCAGCCATCCCTCGTAGGCAGCCGAGGCAATGCGCGTGCCGTCCGGGCTGTACGCCACAGAATTGACCAGGCCGGCGCCCGCGATTGTGCTCTGCAAACGACGTGTGTCGGCATCCCAGATCCGTACCGTCCCGTCATAGCTGCCCGAGATGATGCTCCCACCGTCCGGGCTGTACGCCACGGAGCGGATCGCTTGCAGATGTCCGGGCAGGTCGGCTTCCAGCTCACCCGTATGCGCATCCCAAATTCTCACCGTCCCACTATCAGTACCGGAGGCGACAAACTTGCCGTCGGGGCTGTACGTCACCGACCTGTACGTTACCGGCCTATCGTCAACCCGCAGGACTGCCGTTTCGGACCCGGCGTACGCATCCCAGATCCGTATCGTGTCGGTTCGGCCGACCGAGACGATACTGCGGCCGTCCGGGCTGTACGCCACCGCCCCGACCCAACGGTCGGGATCGGTCATGACGAGCAACTCTTTGCCAGTTGCGGCATCCCGGATCCGCAGCGTCCCATCCGCGGTGCTGCCCGAGGCTACGCGGCTTCCGTCGGGACTGAAGGCCACCGAGTGGACGGCCCCTTGGTGCCCCTCCCATACGGCTCTCAGCTCACCCGTATGAGCATCCCATGTCCGCACCATCCCGTCATTGCTTCCCGAGACGATGCTCCTGCCGTCCGGACTGTATGCGACCTGCGTTGGAATGTGCGGCCTGTCCTCCAGCTTGTCGTCTGCCTCCAGCACCACCTGCTCTGCGCCCGTATCCGCAGCCACGACCCGTACCGTCCTGTCACTGCTGGCTACTGCGATGCTGCGGCCGTCCGGGCTGTACGCCACCGATGAGAGCGATTCATCGCCGCCCACCAGGACGGCTATCTGTTCGTCGGTATCGACATCCGAGATCCGTACTGCCCCGTCGTGGCTACCGACGACGATGTGTGTGTCGTCGGGGCTGTACGCTATCGCGTTGGCGCCGCCCCGGTGGCCGGTCAGTACGGCTGTCTCTGCACCTGTGTCGGAGTCCCAGATTCGTACAATTTCACTGCGGCTGCCCGTAGCGATGCTGCGGCCGTCCGGGCTGTACACCACCGACGAGACCCAGCGCGCATCGTCGCTCAGCCCACCCGCCTCACGGCCCGTATGAGCGTTCCAGATGCGCACCGACCCCTCATCGCTGACCGTGACGATGCGGCTGCCGTCCGGGCTGTACGCCATCGACGAGACCCAGCCTGCATCGCGCACCCCGACCGCCTCATCGCCCGAGTGCGCATCCCAGATCTGCAGTCCGTCGCTCCCGCCTGACGCAATGAAGGCGCCGTCCGGGCTGTAGGCCAATGCGTTGACCTGTCCCTGATGAACGGCCAGCACTCGCACTTTGCCCGTACGCGGATCCCATATGTGCACCACCCCCCTTTCTTCGTCCGAGACGATTTGGCTGCCGCCCAAGACGATTTGGCTGCCGTCCGGGCTGTAGACCACTGCGTTAACGCGGTCTGCATGGTCGGTCAGCACCGCCATCTCGGCACCCGTATGCGCGTGCCAAATCCGCACCGTCCCGTCATCGCCGCCCGAGGCTATGCGCTTGCCGTCGGGGCGGTACACCACCGCATTGACAAAGCCCGCGTGGCCGGTCAGGAACGCCGTCTCCTCGCCTGTACGCGCGTCCCAAATGCGCACAGATCCTGCGCCGTCGCCAGCGACGACGCGGTCGCCATCAGGGCTGTACGCCACCGACAGGACGAAGGCTCGGTGACCGACCTGCGGCACGAGCTCTGCACGGACAAGGACGGGAGAGACGCCGGCTTCCGCCTGAGCCGGTACCGGAACGGGCAAAGCGACGGCGACAGCGATGACAGCGAGCGCGACAAAGATTCCCGCAGGCAACAACCCTGTCTGCCGACATAGGCGTGGTTGAACGACCCTCTCACCCGCCCACCATCGGGACGTTTGACGACACTGTGCAGAGTCCGAGTCCATCTCTTCGCACCGGTTCGGGTTCCGCAACTTTCCGGGTGACGGAAATCCACCGCCGTTCATCATAAATCGTGTTCGTCGTGAACGCTGCTCCCCGGCCGCTGTCCAGGCTCTCGGTCCCACTGAGCAGTCCGAATCAGCCTGACGATCGGTACGCCCACAGGACCAGGTCAAATGTCGACGACAAGCAAGCGTCGGTCTCGACTGAAGCGACTCCGGAAATGCTGTACGGAAATCGACTTCCTGCGTCGTATCGGCGGTGAAGTCGCCCGCCGGCGCGGCACCGAGCTTGCGGGATGATGACCACTTTGCCGACGGCCGGGCCGCTGTGGGTAGCCGTGTCCTGCAGCCTCGGGAGATTCGCGAAGTCCTGCGCGTCGCCCCCATGCCCCCGTGGAAGACGGCGACGGCGGCGCGCACCGCCGCGGAAGATGGGGACTGGATGCCGTCATCGAAGATTCACCCTTCCTGCCTTTGCAGCTTCACCGAGGCGCGAATCGAGGACCTGCCATGACGATTTGACCCCTACCGATACAACCTCGCACTAAAGCAGTTTCAGGCTGGCGCCGATGGCGACGATGCTGACCCCCTGAATCCACAAGGCCCGATAGATGTCGGCGCGCAGCGCGGCAAGGTCCGCTTACGTGGCAAGGCCCTCGCCCGCGTCACGGCAGATATCGACAATGGCGCGGGTTCGCTGCATCGTCAAAGCCGGCATCGCGAAGCACTCGCATCAGACCCCGCCTCGCGACGACACCCTTTAGAACTGGCGCACGAAGCGCAGTTCGCCGTGGGTGCGATCGTAGCTGAGGAGCTGGCCGTTGCTTTCGCGCTCCTCGTTGGTGACCACCAACTGCGGACTGAATCCGTAGATGGTGAGGTCGCGCTTGAGGAGGTAGAGGCTCAGCGTCCGGAAACGATCCTCGCGCGACGAGTCGTCGCGGGGCCGGTGCTGCAGAACCTCCAGGCCCTCGTAGTCGGTCCAGCGGAACTGCAGGTTGCCCCCCAGGTTGAATCCCCACGGCAGGGCGACGGCGAGTCCCGTGCGCAGCGTGCGGCTTTCGCTGCGCCGATTCAGCCGCTCCGGGCGCTCGCGCGCATATCCGATGGAACCGTTGGCCTGCAGGATCGGGCTGATCGTCCAGGTGCCGCCCAGTGAAACGTCCACCACGGGGCCGTCCAGGTCCGGGACGTCCCGGTAGTCGCGCTGGTGCCAGGAGGCCCGGGCGTTCACCGTGACCCGCGGCGCGAGCCGACGCCGGGCCTCGATGCGCGCGCCCACGGCGTCATGCTCGATGCTGGTGCCCGTCCAGCGGCGGCGCACGCTGGCGAGCACACTCGCCTCGGTGCGCGGGTCCACCAGCCAGCGCGGTCCGGCGTGGACGGACACGGTGGTGCTGTCGAACCGCCGGCCCGAGTACTCCCTCCGCGCCATGTCCGCGCCGGCGCGCAGGCGCAGCCGCTCTCCAAGGGGATGCTGGTACTCGCCCCCCGCCCACAGCGAGGCGCCGACCCCGGAGGCCATCTGGTCCTCCTCCGGGGTGAAGTCGAAGGGCAGCTCGACACCGTTGAAGTCGATGTAGATGACCTCCTCGTCCGTGCCGCCGCCGATGTTGGAGTCCGGCAGCAGCGCCATCCCCATGTACATCGTCCAGCGACGGCGGGCGCGAATCTGGTTCAGGAAGCGCTGCACGTTGGCCTTGACCGAATCCGGCACATCACCCGCGAGCACCCGCCGGAAATGGCCGCGCGCGAGGGTGTCCTCTCCCTTGTAGAAGAACGCCCGCGCGAGCTCCAGGCGCACCCGCACCAGCTCGGGCCGGTCGGCCAGCATCGCATGCAGGCTGGCGATGGCTTCGTCCAGCAACGCGTTGCGATCCGTTTCCGAAACGCCGCGCATCCGCGATGCCTCGATCGCGGCCACGCCGAGGAGGAACCGTACGTTCGCGTGCCCGGGGTGGCTGCGGGCGAGCGGCCGCAGTATCTCGAGCGCCTGGTCCGGCCGTCCCGCATCGAACAGCTCCCGGGCCATGGCGGCGCCCTCGTCGGGCGGCAACCCGCCTTCGGCCGCGGCCGGCGCCTGGATCGCGAGCAGGAGAATGGTGGCAGCAGCCAGCGCGCGGCCAAGGCGTTGAAGGGTCATCGTCATTCGGGGATGCCTGCCTGGGAGGTAGGGAAAGGGAACAGTGGCCGGCGGAGTATATCCGAGCCGGCGGTGCCGGTACCGGGTATTCCATGCGCGGGAATCCTGCCCCTTGCTCCAGTAACCGGCCACATTGCGACAGCCGAACCGAGTCGAAGTTCCATGCGATTGGCGTCACGGATTCAAGACTTGCACCTTCGTGCTTGACGCGCGCCACGTCGGGGGCGGGGATTTCCCGGAGCCGGACCTTGCGGTCGCCTCTGGGAACCGGTCCGGCGGATTCCCGCTTCTGTTCCCGGAACGCGAGCTACACCGTGCTCCATGCCACTCCCGACTTCGCCGCCGCGTTCATC
>JAJDUQ010000315.1 GCA_022826505.1 Gammaproteobacteria bacterium | reverse complement strand
CGGTGCGCCCGGAAACCGACACGCCATGCCCACGATCGCGATGCCATCATTCTCGCGCCGCACGGGTGGCTCCGGGGTGGGTTCGGGCTGCGCCGCGGGACCGAAGGCGGGGGCGGGGGCGGCGTCGGTCTCGCCGAGCGCGTCCACCAGGTGACGAGCGAGATCGGCGATGGTCGGATAGTCGAACACCAGGGTATTCGGCGCCGCGTAAGCTTCGGAGAAGGCCCGATTGAGGCGGTTGCGCAGCTCGACCGCCATCAGCGAGTCCATCCCCAGATCGAAGAACCCCACCGCGGGCGCCGGCGCCGAGGGCAGCCTCAGCACCGCCTGCACTTCGCGCTGCAGGAACGACACAAGCAGGTCCTCGCGCCCCGCTGCCGGCGCCGCGCCGAGCTGCTCGAGCAGGTCTTGCGATGTGGACGAATCGTCGCCGTCGTCCGTGGCGACGGTGAGCAGGTCCTCCAGCAGGGACGGGCGGCCTCCAATGGATTCTCCGAACACCGGCCAGTCCACCGCCGCCACCACGGCGTTCGCCGCGTCCTGCCGAAGCAGGCGCTCGAATACCTTGAAACCCTGCTCCGGACTGAACCAGCCGGTGCCGGATGCCTCCCGTCGCCCGGCGATCCGCTCGCGCTGCTCCTCCGCCTCGCCCAGCTCCGACCACGCGCCCCAGGCGATGGCCTGACCCGGAAGCCCCAGCGCACGCCGGTGGGCGGCAACCTGATCGAGGAATGCGTTGGCCGCCGCATGGTTGGCCTGGCCCGGATTGCCCACAATGCCGGCGACGCTGGAGAAGAGGACGAACAGGTCCAGATCACGGTCCGCGGTCGCCCGGTGCAGGTGCCAGGCACCGAGCATCTTCGGCCACAGCACGGTCTCGAAGCGGTCCCAGCTCTGGTTCCCGAGGGCGGCGTCCGACAGCACGCCGACGCTGTGGATCACGCCGGCGAGCGGAGGCAGGGTCGCGTCCATCCGCGCCAGCATGGCGTCGAGCGCCGCCGTGTCCGTCACGTCCGCAAGCTCGACCTCGATCCGGAACCCGCGGGCGCGCAGCGCCCCGATCGCTTCTTCCGCCGCCGCGTCCGGCGCCCTGCGGCCGTTCAGCACCACCGTCCCGGCGCCGTGTTCGACCAGCCATTCGGCGAGCGCACAGCCGATGCCGCCCAGGCCGCCCGTCACCAGATAGGTCGCATCCTGCCGCAGCCGTCCAGCCCCGAGGGGAGGCGTCGTTAGCACGATCTTGCCGATGTGCCGCGCCGCGCGCATGAAGCCCATCGCGGCGCTCGTCTCGGCGATCGGCCATCGGGTGTGCATGAGCGGCGCGAGCTCTCCCGTCGCGATACGCGCCAGCACCTCTCTCAGGGCCGCACCCGGCCGCGCCGGGTCGTGTTGCTTCAGGGTGTAGAGATCGAGGACGGAATAGGCGACATCCGGCCGCAGCGCCGCCATCTCTTCCTCGCTCAGGATGTCGCGCCGTGCGAGCTCCACGAAGCGGCCGCCCTCGGCGAGGCAGGCGAGGCTCGCCTCGATGAAGCCCTCGCCGGTCAGGCTGTTCAGCACGACGTCGACGCCGGCGCCGCCCGTGGCATCCAGGATCTCCCGACCGAACGCGGTCGAGCGACTATCGTGCACATGCTCGACGCCAAGCGAACGCAGATAGGCCTGTTTGCGTGCGCTCGCGGTGGCGAACACCTCCGCGCCCGCCGCCTGGGCGAGCTGGATGGCCGCAAGCCCCACGCCGCCCGCGCCGGCGTGGACAAGCACCCGGTCGCCCGCCTTCAGCCCGGCAAGCTCGAAGGACAGCACGCATGTCACGAATACCGACGGGATCGTGGCGAGCGCCGTCGCGGACACGCCCGCCGGTGCGAGCGCGACCAACTCCTCGTGCGTCACCACCTCCGGCCCGAAGGTGCCGAACGCGAAGCCGGCCACACGGTCGCCCACCGAGACGGTGGTCACGTCCGAGCCGGTCTCGACGATCCGGCCACAGAACTCCTCGCCGAGCAGCCCCTCCTCCTCGACCAGGCCCATCGCCCGGAACACGTCCAGGAAGTTGAGCCCGCAGGCTTCGACCGCGGCGCGCACCTCCTTCGGCTCCAGTGCGCGCGCCGCCACCGGCTGCACCCGCAGTGTCTCGATCGCTCCTCCGTCGTCCGGCGCCAACGCCCAGCTCGCGTCCTCCGGCAGGGCAAGACGCTCGGTGCCGGAGCCCGTCCGAACCAGCCGGGCCGCCTGGCGGCGCCCCCGGCGATACGCGACGTGGCTCTCCGAATCGGGGAACAGCAATTCGTTGAGCAATTCATCGGGCAACTCGTCGGGTAGCTCGTCAGGTAGCTCGTCAGGTAACTCGTCGGGTAACTCGTCGGGTAGCTCGTCGGGTAGCTCGTCGGCGAGGACCGCCTGCGGCTCCGCCGCCTCGGGGTCGAGGTCGAGCATCCGCAACTGGAGCTGGGGCGCCTCGCGCGTCACCACCCTGCCGAAGCCCCACAGCGCGGCGCCGGCCAAT
>JAJDUQ010000128.1 GCA_022826505.1 Gammaproteobacteria bacterium | reverse complement strand
CCGAAATCGACGCAGACATGGCGGGCCTCCCAACCTGTCAAAACTCTATCTTGACAGAAAACCCGCCATTCCACACCGCATCCCATGCCCTTTCTCAATTCACCACAAATCTGACGTGCACCCGACTTTTGAATAGGCCTGAATTTTCGCCCGAACCGCTCGCTACGGGTACGCCGATGCACTACCATTGGCGCGACGCTCGCGCGTCTCCAGTCAACGCCGCCGGTGCTCGTCCGCCAAACCCTCTCCTCCGTCGCGGCGCTGCTCTCGTCGTTCGGCCTGCTGCTGCTCGCGAACGGATTGTTCGGAACGCTCATCGGGCTTCGCACCCAGATCGAGAGCTTCTCGACGGCGGTGGCGGGGCTCATCGTGGCCGCCTACTTCCTCGGCCTGTTCGCGGGCGGGGTCCAGGCGGTGCGGGTGGTGGCCGCCGTGGGGCATATCCGCTCCTTCGCGGCCTTCGCATCCATCATGTCCGTCTCCGCGCTCGGCATCGTCCTGGTCATCGACCACTTCGCCTGGGCGGCGTTTCGTTTCATCGGCGGCTTCTGCATGGCCGGCATGATCGTGGCCACGGAAAGCTGGCTCAACGAGCGCTGCACGAACGAGACCCGCGGGCAGGTGATGGCGTTCTACATGATCACGAACTATCTGGCGGCAGGCTGCGGGCAGTTCATCCTGCCGCTTGGCGATCCCGGCGGGTTCGAGCTCTTCTGTGTCGCCTCCATCATCTATTCGCTCGCCCTCGTCCCCGTGCTGCTCACGCGGGCAAGCGCTCCAAGGCCGTCGCCGCCGGAGCGCGCAAGCATGCCGGAACTGTGGAAGCTCTCGCCACTCGGATTGATCGGGGCGACTGCGGCGGGCATCGTGAACACGAACTTCCAGGGGCTCGCGCCGGTGTTTGCCTATGGCGAGGGCTTCAGCGTGACCCAGACCTCGACATTCATGGCGGCCGGCATCGTCGGCGGCCTGCTGCTGCAATGGCCGATGGGCCGGCTGTCGGATCGCATCGACCGCCGTACGGTGCTGGCCGGTGTGGCGCTCGGGACCGCGGCGGCGTCGTTCGGTGTGTGGTTCATGACCGGTACCGGCGGTGGAAGCTTCACGGGCATCGTGGTGCTCGTCATCGCCTACGGCGGTCTGTCGTCCACGGTCTACTCCATGTGCGCCGCCCACGCCAACGACTTCGCGCCGGCGGGCAAGCTCGCGCAGACCGCGAGCGGACTGCTGATCGCCTACGGGCTCGGCGCGTCCGCCGGTCCGGTGCTCACGTCGAGTCTGATGGAGATGTTCGGCGCGGCCACCCTGTTCATGGTCAACGCCTGGGTCCACGGTTCGCTGGGGGTATTCGCGCTCTACCGCATGTTCCGCCGCGCGCCGCGGCCGAAGGCCCAACAACGCCCGATCGTCCCGTCCCCGGGCGGACAGTTCACGTCGGGCCAGCTCTATTCGTCGATGCGGGATCAGGTCGATCGCGACCTTGCGCGGATGACCGGCGCGGTACGCCGCGAACGCCGTCCGCGACGCCGCTGACGCGCGACGATCTCCAATGCACGGCCTCGGGACCAGAAGCCGCGATCAGACGTGACTGAACAGATAGTCCTGCAACTCGTTCCCGAGCAGAAAGGAGTGCTGGAGACGGAATCCCGGCAACAGTCGTTCGAGCGCCCGCGGGGAATGCCTCATGCCGCTACGGGTGCCCATGCCCACGCGCTCGAATCGGAGGTGATTCTCGTCGACAATCGTGAAACGCCCAGGCTGATCCGGAATCTGCTCCCGGTTCGATATGGTCAGGTAGACGAGCGTTCCGGTACGGCAGAAGTGCCCGATGCGACGCATGACCGCACGGCTCAACGCCTCGTCGAGATAGTCCAGGAGGTCCCACGCGAACACCGCATCGAATCGCGTGCCGTCCTCGTACGCGAGCATGCGCTGGACGATGCCTTCCAGGTCGCGTGTATCCTCGACTTCGGGGTCCTGCTCACCCTCGGGCAACAGCATCTCGGGTTCTTCGGCCAGAGACCGAAAAAAATCCCCGATATGGAGCACGCACGAGAACTGCGACAGGTAATCGACGTTCACCCGAGACGGCGAGCCGAGATCGAGTACGCCGGAGCGCCGCGCGGCCGCGAGTTGCCGCGCCACGAACTCGAGCCCCGGCGCGGCAAATACCATCTCCGGCGCCACAGGGCCGGAGATGCGGCGAAACGTGGGCCAGGAGATGGTGCTCCGCACAAAAGAGATTCGATCAGTTCGCCTTTCCTGAATCATCGGCCACGGATGCACCGAGCATGATGTCGGTGACCTTGCCGGCGCCGCCGGAATCCGAACCCTCCATGTCGATCGCCCCCTTGAATCGACATCCGTCCTCCAAGGTGACGCGTGGCGCCACGATGTTGCCGCTGACGCTGCCGGTTCGGGTGACGATGACCTGCTCGCGACCGCGCAATTCACCCTCCACGCTACCCTCGACCCGGATAATCTGTGCGCTGACGGTGGCGTTCACGCGACCATCCTTGCCGACGGTCACGAGGTTCTTCTTGAGTGTGATGCTTCCTTCGAGTCGGCCCTGCACAACCAGGTCCTCGTCGCCGGTCATGTCGCCCTGGATCAGGATCGAAGGCCCGACGACGGAGTTCGCACCCTTGCGGGTCGCGGCCGGCGCGACGGGTGGATCGGTTCTCAGACCTGAAGGCTCGCGGCGGATGTCGGCCGAACCGCTCGACTCGACGGGTTCGCTTCTCTTGTTGAACATCGGGGTCTCCTTGGCCGGGCTCGTTATGAGGGATGTCTCCAACGTCTCGGAGCACTTGCGTCAGGCGGTCGGCACAGGCCGGCACGAAGTGAGAGTATAGCCATAATTCGAGAGGCCACCACAGGATGGTCCGGCATGGGCGAACCACGATGACCCCGGCACATCGGCTGACCGTCTACGAACGGGCCGGTTGTCATCTCTGCGAGGACATGGTGTCCACGCTCTCGGAGTGGAAGGCGGAATTCGGATTCGAAATCGATCGTGTCGACGTCGACGGTTCGCCGGAACTCGCCGCCCGATTTGGCGCGAGGGTGCCGGTGCTCGTACACGACTCGACCGAGCTCTGCCACTTCTTTCTGGACCTTGACGCGCTGCGCCGCTCACTGCGCGTGAAATGAAGGAATCGCGAGACACGTCCGAGGTTTCGAGTCTCGTCGACGCGTCGCCGGATGGAGGTGAATCGCTGCGGGACACCGGCAGATATCCGCGGATCTACGCGATCATCCGCCAAGTTCCCCGCGGCCGGATCGCGACCTACGGACAGATCGCGGCAATCGAAGGGAACTCTACCGCGCGGATGGTCGGGTACGCACTGGCGGCGCTCTCGGGGTCGGATCGGGCGGTGCCTTGGCAGCGAGTGCTGAACCGCACCGGCACCCTGAGCGAACGCAGCGGCGGTGGCGGAACCTCCCGCCAACGTCGGGCCCTGGAAGCCGAGGGGGTGCTGTTCGACGTGAACGGGCGTGTCGACTTCGACGTCTTCGGGTGGGACGGGCCCGACTTCGACTGGCTCGAACGACACGGGTTCCATCCGGCCCCCCGTCCCCATCCGTCCGCACGACGGCGCCCGGGCTGAGCAGGCCCCACCATTCGCGCCGCGCACGGCTGCGCTGCGCCGCCCGCGGCGCACTACAATGTCGGCGCGATGAACATTGCCTGCATCACGTTCGATCTCGACGACACGCTCTGGGAATCGGGCTCCGTGCTCGCGAATGCAGAGGCGAAGTTCTACGAGTGGCTCGCGAGCGTGTGCCCGGAGATTGCGCAAACCCACTCCTACGACGGGCTCGGCGCTCACCGGCAGGCACACTACGCGTCGATTCCGGAGATTCGCCACGACCTTACCCGGGCCCGCCTGCTGTGGCTCGAGTCGCTGTTGCGGGAGTGGGGATACGGGCCGGAACTTGCGGAGACCGGATTCAGAGTGTTCTGGGAGCACCGCAACGCCGTCAGCCTCTTCGACGACGTGAAGCGCGTCCTCGGGAAACTCGGCGAGCGGTTCGCAATCGGCGCGATTACCAACGGCAATGCCGACGTGCATCGCATCGGAATCGGACATCATTTCGATTTCGTGGTGACGCCGGCCACGGCTGGAGCCGCGAAGCCCGATTCCGCCATTTTCGAGTTCGCGCTGAACGCGGCGGGTGCTGCCCCGGAGAACGTCGTGCACGTCGGCGACGACCCCATGCGCGACGTCGCGGGTGCGGCCGCCATGGGGCTGCGTACCGTATGGATGAATCCCGAAGGAACACCTTGGCCCGGCGAGAGGCGGCCCGACGCCGAGATCCGTCGTCTCGACTCCCACATCTCCGTCATCGACGCCTGGAATTGACCGTCACGTGTTCCGGATTCACGGCTGCCGACGCGACACCGTGAAAACTTGGGCGGTTGCATCCGCGCCGACCGCGTACCGCCCATTCTCCGCGCGCCTACACGCGCCGAGACTCGGGCCCGACGCACATCCCTTCCACCGCGACTAGTCTCGCTTGCGGAGCCCGCTTCGAGAACACGCGATGGGCTCTCATGCCATCAATCACGAGGGACATCATCATGCATGGGTGGAAGCATCTGGTGACGGCCGTTGCGTTCGGACTGTCAAGCCTCGCGTTCGCGGCCGAGTCCGCCGCTCCGGTCGACGTCAACACCGCGAGCGCCGAAGCGCTGGCCGAGGCCATTCACGGGGTCGGCCTCAAGCGTGCCCAGGCCATCGTGCAGTACAGGGAGCAGCACGGCGCCTTCGCCACCGTCGATCAGCTTGCGCAGGTGCGCGGAATCAGCGCCAACACCGTCGAGAGGAATCGCGATCGCCTCACCGCGGGCACCGCTGAATGAACCGGCCATCGGGGCGAGGCGCAGTGTCACGCCACGACCCGATGGCCAGTGCGCACTTGTCACCGATACGCGAATCGAGGACGTGGCGATGGCTGAATTCACAAGACGCACGAGAGTCGAACCGCACGGGCCCGCCTGACGGTACGTCGGGCGCCCCGGCCGCGTTCTGCGCGGCGAATCCGGCCGGATCCGCGCCCGCAGCCGTGACTCGTCGACAGGTGCGGGCTAGACGGAAAGCATGCGGTCGAGGGCCCGGAGCCGACCTGGAGTACCGACGTCGACCCATTCGCCCCGGTGGTGCTCTCCGGTCAGCGTCCCAGCTTTCATCGCACCGCGGAGCACTGCCGCGAGCGGAAACCTCGAGTACCGGCCTGTCTCGAACAGGCGGGGGCGATAGCAGCCGATGCCGCTGAAGGTGAGCCGTTCATGCTGCGCCTCGACCACCTTCCCATCCGGTGCGAGCGCGAAGTCACCGGCCGGGTGATGTGCGGGATTGTCGACGACGACGATGTGGGCATCGCCTCTGACGGCGTCGCGCAGCCTCTCGAGCGGATAGTCGCTCCACACATCGGAGTTGACCACCGCGAACCGCCCGTCCCCGAGCAGCGGGAGCGCCGCCCGGATACCTCCTCCGGTGTCGAGGGCGCCTTCGGGCTCCCACGAGTACCGAATCCCCACACCGAACCCGGACCCGTCGCCCAGCCGCGCCTCGATCTGCTCGCCGAGCCACGCGAGGTTGACGACGATGTCACGAAAGCCGGCCGAGGCCAGACGCAGGATCTGGTGCTCGATGAGCGGCCTTCCGCCGACTTCGAGCAACGGCTTCGGCACGCGATCGGTCAGGTCGCCCATGCGCTCTCCCCTGCCCGCAGCCAGGATCATGGCCTTCATCCGGGCCGCCGATGCCGCGTCCCGGCCGAAATCTCGCGCCGGACCGCATGTGCTCGACCTGCGATGTCGAACTCGTCCAGCACCCTGACGACCGCGTCGAGCTCGGCGTAGCGCGACGAGACCTCCGCGAGGTACGCGAGCGTGAGGGGCAGATCGTCGAGATAGCGTGGCTTGCCGTCACGATGCCAGAGCCGAGCGAAAATCCCCGCGATCTTCAGATGACGCTGGACGCCGGTAAGGTCGAACCAGCGACGGAACCGCTCCCTGCCGGCATCGACGAGACGCCGGGCGGCGGCTCGCTCGTGGTACCTGTCGACCCAGTCGGCGACGCGGTCCTCCGGCCACCGCACGTAGACGTCGCGCAGCAGACTGACGAGATCGTAGGTGACCGGTCCGTCCACCGCGTCCTGGAAGTCGATGACTCCGGGGTTGCGGCGTTCCAGGTGCATGAGATTGCGCGAGTGGTAGTCGCGATGGACAAATACCTGAGGCTGCTCCCGGCAGATTTCGATGAGCGTCTCGAACGTCTCGTCGAGCGCAAGCGCAAGGGTGCCCTCGAGCTCGATGCCGAGATGGCGTGACAGAAACCATTCCGGGAAAAGGCCCAGCTCGGAGCGCAGTCGTCGTTCATCGTATGCGGGCACCTGACCACCGCCGATGCGGCACTGCATTTCGAGCAGGGTCTCGAACGCGTCCGTGTACAGCGAGTCGGCATTCGCCTCGTCGACCACGTCGAGATAGCACCGCGAACCAAGGTCGTCGAGCAGCACAAACCCCTGGTCCATGTCGGCGGCGTGCATCTGCGGGGCGTTGACGCCGGCGCCTCGCAGCAGCCGCAGCACCGAAACGAACGGCCGGCAGTCCTCCATCGGAGGCGGCGCATCCATCGCGACCCACGTCCGCGAATCGGCACGCACCCGGAAGTAGCGGCGGAAGCTCGCGTCCTCCGATGCGGGCTCGAATCGGAAATCGGCGGTCGCCAGGATGTCGCGCAACCACGCCGCGAGCGCGGCGCCTCGAGTGTCGAGTCCATTCCGGCCTTGCATCCGGTCAGTCTACGGGTTCGATCGGCTCCGGTGAACGAGGCCCCCGATAGCGACAGGGCTATTTCATGCTAGCTGCAAAGAGGTGACGGCATGACCGTGAGGTTGGGGTCTGGCTTTTTCGCAGCGCCTCGTCTATAAGGGGGATATGGCGGATGCGTTCGACAAGGCGCAGGTGGTGGTCGGCGAGGTC
>JAJDUQ010000127.1 GCA_022826505.1 Gammaproteobacteria bacterium | reverse complement strand
TGTCGTCATGGGGGTGTGCGGTTCGGGAAAGACGAGCGTCGGACGTCTGGTGGCCGAGCGTTGAGATGCCGCCACTGGAACACATCCAATGCAGCGAGGACGCGCGTCGGGGCGCCCGGCGACGGTTGCCTCGAATGCTGTTCGACTTCATCGACGGCGGCGCCGGCGAGGAGCTGGCCACCCGTCGCAACCGGGAGGCGTTCGCCCGGGTCGAGCTGATGCCCAGGGTGCTGGAGAACGTCGAGACGCGACGCAGCACGTGCGACTTCCTGGGTCGACGTTGGGGCCTGCCGTTCGGCATCGCGCCGATGGGGATGTGCGACCTGGCGTGGCCGGGGACGGATCGTGCGTTCGGCGACGCCGCGAGAGACTTCGCGATACCGCACTGCCTGTCGACCGCGGCCTCCACGTCGCTCGAGGCCTGCCGCGCCCGCGCCGGGGACAACGCCTGGTTCCAGCTCTACGTCGGCGCGCCGGAAACCGGCTGGGACCTCGTGCGGCGCTCGCTCGACGCCGGCTACGAGTACCTGGTGCTCACCGTCGACACCCCCGTGCTGTCGAGGCGCCGCCGGGAGCTTCGCCGGGGCTTCAAGGTGCCGTTTCGACTCGGTCCGTCCCAGGTGCTGGACTTTGCGCTCCATCCGCGCTGGTCGCTGGCGACCCTGGCGCGCGGCGTGCCCAGGTTCGGAAACAATCGACCCGCGCGTGGAGGATCGTCGCAGGCGTTCGACCGTTCCCGCAGCCGGGGGGCAGTCGACTGGGCCTTTCTCGACGAGCTGCGCAATCGCTGGCCGCACCGTCTGATCGTCAAGGGCGTCCTGTCGCCCCGCGACGCGGTGAGAATCAGGGACGCGGGCGCCGACGCGGTCTACGTGTCGAACCACGGCGGCCGCCAGCTCGACAGCGCGCCCGCCTCGATCGACGTCCTTCCCGCCATGCGGCGGGCGGTCGGACCGGACTACCCGCTGTTGCTCGACAGCGGGCTGCGCGATGGCGAGGACATCGTCAAGGCGTTCGCGCTCGGCGCGAGCTTCGTCATGCTGGGCCGGCCGTTCCTCTACGCGGCCGGCGCGGCCGGTCGGTCCGGGGTGTATCGCCTCGTCGAGCTGCTGTCGGGCGAGGTCGATGCGGCGTTGGCGCAGATCGGCCGCACCGGCATCGACGCGCTCGACGAGGAAGTTCTGGCGCGACCCGGCGCTGCCGGTCCATCACATTCGCATGCTTGACCCCGGAACCGGGTCGAGCCCATCCGACCTCGAACTGGAGCTTTGCATCATGGCAACGATTACGTCACATGTCCTCAACGCGGTGAACGGCACACACGCGGGGGAAGTCAGGGTCGAGTGCCGGCGAATCACGGACGACGACCGCGTCGAGCCGGTGTTCAGCGTGCAGAGCGGCGAGGACGGCCGCATTGCCGGCACCGTGGACGTCGACGGAACCGACGAGGGCCGGGTATACGAGTTGGTGTTTCACACCGGCGAGTACTTCGACGGCGAGGGTCTCGCCGAACCGGCTCGAATCATGCCGGAGATCGTGTTCCGCCTCCGGTTGCCGGACCCCGATGCCCGCTATCACGTGCCGGTCATCGTCTCCCCGCACGGTTACTCGGTGTGGTGGTCCGGCTGATCGTTGCCGGTCGGAAAGATCCGCTGACTCGGTGCTCCGCGCGAGCGGGAAGGAGACGGAAGGCCGGGCCCGGTCGCTGCGTTACGCCTCGCACGGACGCCATCGACACGGACAGCCCGGCGAGAATTGCGCATTCGGCGCTTCACGTCCTCCCTCCCGAATGGGCCGCGGCCCCGGCGTTCGTTCAGCCGCGCAGCGACACGAGCTGCCGGTACAGCGCCTGAGGAATCGCGATTCCCTCGCGTTCGGCATTGGCGCGCAATTCGAACCGGCGCTGGCCCGGCAGCCGGGTGCCGGGCTGCTCCTCGATCGCCGCGAGGAGATCTTCCAGACGGGCTGCGAACAGGCCCTCCGAGAACGGACCCGGGTCCAGCGCGAGCAGGAACTGCCCGGCCCGCGGGGGCGGTCCTTCCACCTCGTAGTGGGAACTCGACTCGAAGCCGAAGCACGATGCCGACAGTGCGGCGGCCAGTATCTCTACCATCAGCGCGAGCTGGGCGCCCTTGGCGTCGCCGATGGGCGCCATCGTGCCGGCCATGGCCGCCTTCGCGTCGGTGGTGGGGTTGCCCGCGGAATCGAACGCCCAGCCCAACGGGATCGGCTCCCCGGTCTGGGCGGCGACGTTGACCCGCCCTCGCGCCACCTTGCTCAGGCTCATGTCGATGACGAGCGGCGGATGGTCGGCCCTGGGGGCCGCGAACCCAATCGGATTGGTGCCGAACAGTCCCCGGTGACCGCCCCACGGGGCGATGCCCTGAGGGCCGTTGCCGACGCTCATGGCGACGAAGCCGGCCCGCGCCAGCGGTTCGATGTGGTGGGCGACGACGCCGGAGTGGTGCGAGTTGCGAATCACCGCCGCCGCCACCGGCGAGGAGGCGAGGCAGTCCAGCAGGGTCCGCTGCGCGAGATCGATGGCCGGATAGGCGAATCCGTCCCGCGCGTCGATGATGGCGGCCGACTCGGTGAGCCTGATTGCCTCGGGGACGGCGTGACCGTCGACCTTGCCGCTCCGCGCCTGCCCCGCGTAGGACGGGACCCTCGACGCACCGTGCCCTTTCTGGCCGTCGGCTTCCGCCGCGGCGAGGGCCTGCGCGACCCGCAGCGCGTTGTCCGGAGCCGTATCGTGTGCGACCAGAATGTCGGCGACGAGCCTGCGCAATTCGTCGAGTTGGAGCCGGTGCGCATCCGCCATGGATCTGTCGCCCTCCTTGCGAAGCTGCTCGTCCATTGCAGGCCCGTCGCGCCGACGCGGCCGACGCATGCGCAGACTCTGAATGCGACCGGGCAGTGGTTGTTGCGAGCCCGACGGCGTCGACGCCCCGAGCCGCCCGGTTTCCGCGAGTACGGGAATCCGTCGGCCCGAGCATCCGCGTGCCTGAGAGCGCCTACACCGACGGCCCGAAGCGGCTGACCGAAAGCTGTTGCTCGTCGAGTACCTCGCAGCTCGTCAAGGCGCCGCTCGCCACCTTCACTACCCGCTCCCATACCCGTTCACCGGCCGTGTCCAGAGTCTCCCCGTCGGTCAGGATTGCGCTCACGTCCACATCGATGTTCTCGCCCATGGTCCGCGCGGTGTTCGGATTGCCGGTGACCTTTACCGTCGGCGCGATTGGAGCGCCGATCGCGTTGCCCCGGCCGGTGGAGAAGATGATGATCTGGGCTCCACCCGCCGCCAGTCCGGTCATCGACTCGCACGCCGCCGAGGGCGTGTTCATCACCACCAGTCCACGCTTGCCGGGGGGTTCCGAGTAGTCGGTGACCTCGACGATTGGTCGGGTGCCGCCCTTGGCGATGGCACCGAGCGACTTTTCCTCGAGCGTCGTGAGGCCGCCCTCGATGTTGTCGGGCGTGGGGTTCGTGCCGCGCATGTCCACCCCGTTGCGCTTCGCTTCGTCCTCGAACCACCGAACCATGTCGAAGATCTTCCGTGCGTCTTCGGGGTTCTCGGCTCGGGCCGCGAGAATGTGCTCGGCACCCATGAACTCCGCCGGTTCGGACAGGATGATGGTGCCGCCGGAGTCGACCAGCCGGTCGGAGAAGCGGCCCACCGCCGGATTCGAGGCGAGGCCGGAGGTCGTGTCGGAGCCTCCGCACTCGACCCCCACCGTCAGCTCGCGTAGCGGGCACGGCTCGCGCGCCAGCTCCGACGCCGCCAGCACCATCCGTGTCGCGATGCGAACGCCCTCCATGGTCATCGCGAGCGCGCCGCCGCTTTCCTGCAATCCCAGGACCTCGACCGGCGCGCCGGTCGCGCGCACCCGGGCCGCCAGCTCCTCGCCGGAAGCGAGGCTGAGGCTCAGTACCAGCACGCCGGCCACGTTCGGGTGGCCGGCGATGCCGGCGAGGGTGCGCCGGGTGACCTCGAAGTCCTCGCCTATCTGCCCGCGCCCGAAGGGTGTGGCCAGCACCGCAGTGCCGCGCACCATCGACGTGATGCGCTCGGCGCTCGGGTTGGTGTTGTCCATGGCCGACAGTATCGCGACCAGGTTGCGCACGCCGACGCGACCGTCGGCCCGGCGGAATCCGAAGAACGTGTCGGTCATGCGAGGTCTCCCCGTGCACGCAGCGATTCGACGTTGTGCACATGCACCCACCGGCCCGGCTCGATGGACTCGCTCGCGCGCCCGATGACCTCGCCGTACTTCAGCACGTCGTCGCCGGTGGCCAATGGCCGGATTGCCAGCTTGTGGCCGAACGGAATGGCGTCGAGGACGGTGATGGTGCGGCGCTCGCCGTCGAACTCGACCTCGATTCGGGCCTGTGCTTCCAGTGGCATCAGGCTGGTGGCGACGTTGTCGGCGGCGTTCAGCACGACGATCTGCTTCATGAGAAAGGCTCGGTGTCCGGTCCGGTTGCGCAGTGTATCGAACCCGGCCGCCGATTCGCCCTCTTCCTTCACCCGTCGCGAAAACCGTGCGCCGGTGGACGAGGTGCATACCCGCGAGCGGGTGGGAGTCGTCACGCAATGACCTGCTTCGTGGCGCCTTGCCAGTCCGAGCCGGCGCGTCACCCGCGCGACGCGGCATTCATGCGTGAGCCGGCTTTGCGATGATCGCCCCCGTGCGCGGCAACATCAGGACCGCGGCGAAGATCGCCCCCGCCGCCACCGCCATCACCATGAAGAGCGCGGCGAAGCCCCATGTCGCGTGAATTCCGGCGATGACCGGCAACGTGGAGGCCATCACCGAGAAGGTCACGATGTAGCGCAGCGAATAGACGCGGCTGCGCCACTCGCTCTTCGTGATCCGTCCGACGAGCACGTCGTTGATGGGGATCTGGCCGAACACCACGAGCATGAACGCCACCGAGACCACAAGGGCGGCAACTCCCGTGAGCTGGTACATGATCGCGAAGAACACCGCCTGCAACCCCGCCACGAACGCGAACACGGTGCGCACCGAGTGATGGTCGACGAGGTAGCCGACAACGAGCTGCGCGAGGGCCGCGACCGCGAACACCAGGAACGCGTAGCCGCCGACCGCGGTGGCCGACTGGGCGATGTCGGTGAGTCGCTCGTCGAAGATCTTCGGGAGCGCGAACGTGGTGCTCTGGAAGATGAGACCGCCGATCGCGGTGGTGAACACGATGATGGAGAGCACGCGCACGAATGTCGCGCGCTCGATGGAGGAAACACCGACCGCGGTCTTCTTCGCGGTGGCGCCGCCGGCGGCGTCGGCCCGGCTCTTCCGACCCGTCCACACGAAGGCCGCGTACGCGACGCCGAGGCCGATCGAGATCGCCCCGGGCAGGACGAACGCGTTGCGCCAGCCCCCGGTGTCGATGAGCCATCCCGTCAGCAGCGCGGCGGCGGCAACCCCGAGGTTGCCGAACACCCCGTTGATCGCGAGCGGAATGCCGGTCTTCGTGCGGCCGTGCACGACCATCGCGAGCCCGACGGGGTGGTAAATCGCGGCGAACACGCCGATCGCGAACAGTCCGGCCGCAATCTGGATGGGCGAGTCCGCCAGCGCCGTCGCGATCGAGCTCGCCCCGATACCGATGAAGAAGATGATCATCATCCCTTCCCGGCTCCACTTGTCCGCAATCCATCCCGCCGGAATCGCGCAGATTCCGAATGCGACGAACCCCGGCGTCGCGTACGGAATGAGGGCCGCGTAGCTCATGCCCCATTCCTCGGCGAGCCGCAACGCCGCGACCGTTGCGAAGATCAGCATGAAGAGGTGGTCGAGGAAATGCCCGACGTTCAGGAAGAGGAAGTTGAGGCGATCGCGTGGCATGTCAGTGTCCGTTGCGAGTTCGTTTCATGAGCCTGCGCTGATCCGCCCACCCACCGACAGCTTGCCCTTGTCCCCGGACCGCCGTCGGGCGGGCCGGGGTGCGTCACGGCGCCGGCGCATCCACCGTCCGATTTCGGCACTTCCGAACTCGGGGCACCCATTCCGGAACGTCGGCGATGCCGGAGAACGGACATGGACCGCGTCGGGGCTGGAAGACGGCAGTTCGAAGACGACTGCTTCACTGCCCGACCGGTGACGGAGCGGCTCGAACAAGCGGCGACGTGTGCAAGGCGAAATCCGAAATCCCCGTGTTCCACCCTTCCCACCAGTGGACTCGCGGTGGAGTGTCCGTTCGGTCGCCGTTCTGTTTCCGTATTCCCGTCGGCGGCGCAGGACGTCCCGACCGGGGGAGCAATCATAGCCTCCTGCACGCATCGTCGCATCGGTGTCCGGTTAACGGGCAGGCCCATTCAAAAGTCATTTTTCAGTACGGTCGTCGGGTCGGTGGAGGCGTCAGTCAACTTCGGCTGGCAGGTGGGGGATGTCGGTGCACCCTTGTTGGCGGGTTGCTGGACCTGGCGGGGAGGATGCGGGGCGTGTTGTCGTGGCGGTCCGCCCGGCGTCGCGCACCGTGCCGGGGCTTTCGGCGGGGCGAGCGCGCTCGATGCGCAACGCCTGCCGGCGCCCGTGCAGGGCGCCGTAGCCGTCCCGTTGCGGGGCGCCGATGTCGAGGACCTCGCAACTGCGCCGCTCCAGGCGGCCGTGGTCCCCCCCTGGCTTGCGGGTCTGGCCGCAACGTTGCCATCATGCGTCGGCCTGAATCCCACCGCCCGCCAAGGAGATCACCGATGAGCAACGAGCCGAAGGTGACAATCGCCCTGCTCGACGCGATCCAGGACGCGTTCAACCGCCACGACGTCGACGGCATCCTGTCGTACTTCGCCGACGACGGCGAATGGCTGATGGCGCGCGGCCCGGATCCATGGGAGGCGAAGCGGCTGCGCGGGAAGCAGGCGATTGGCGACGTGCTGCGTGCGCGCTACGCGGTCATCCCGGACATGCGGTGGGTGGACATGCAGCATTTCATCGACCCGGACGGAACGCGGGCCTGTTCGGAGTGGACGGTGAAGGGCACGCCGACACAGGGCGCGCCACTCGACTGGCTCGGCTGCGACATCTGGGCGTTCCGCGACGGGTTGGTCACGAAGAAGGACACGTACTGGAAGTACATCGACGGCTGATTCGAGCGCAGGTGCCCGGCCGGCGTCCGGCCCATCGCGGTGTGCCCGCCGCGCGACGGCGCCGGGCCGGCGCGGTCATCGCCACCGCGGTGGACGGCCGGGTGTGCGCCGGTCGATGCGCTGAATCCGGCTCTGGAACGATTCGCAGGAGGGGGTGAGCGGATGACGGTGACACGAAGCGAACTCGCCGGGCTCGACGCGACACGTTGCGCGGCGCTGGTGCGGGCCGGGGAACTGACCCCGTTGGAACTCGTGGAGGCCGCAATCGATCGAGCCGAGCAGGTGAACGGGACTCTCAACGCGATTGTGACCCGGATGTACGACCACGCGCGCGAGACCGCGCGCACTCACTCCGGGGCCGGTATCTTCGCCGGGGTCCCGTTCCTCGTGAAGGACTTCCTCGCCGAGGTCGAGGGCGTGCGTTTCACCGAGGCGAGCGCCTTTCTGAGCGCTCATGTGCCGGCCGAGGACAGCGAGCTGGTGCGCCGGTTCCGCGCCGCCGGGCTGGTGCTCATGGGCAAGACGAACACCCCGGAGCTCGCCATCGGACCGACCACGGAACCGCGGCTGTTCGGTCCTACCCGCAATCCCTGGAATACCGAACGGACTTCCGGGGGGTCGAGTGGCGGCGCAGCGGCTGCGGTCGCGTCCCGGGTGGTGCCGATGGCGCACGGAAACGACGCGGGCGGCTCGATCCGCATCCCGGCGTCGTGCTGCGGGCTCGTGGGCCTGAAGCCGAGCCGGGGGCGAGTCTCCCTCGCCCCCCACTACGGCGACATGTTCTCGGGTCTGGTCAGCGAGTTCGGCGTGACGCGCAGCGTGCGCGACACCGCCGCGATGCTCGATGCGGTTGCGGGGCCGGCGGTTGGAGAGCCGTACTTTCCGGCGCCGCCCGAGCGGTCGTACACCGCGGAGGTCGAACGATCGCCGGGCGCGCTCAAGATCGGGTTCTCGGTCGAGTCGCCGCTCGGCGATGCGATCGACCCCGAGTGCGAGAGGGCGGTGTGCGACGCCGCGGCACTGTGCGAGTCGCTCGGCCATACCGTGGAGGAAGCATCCCCGAACTACGATGCCGAGGAGCTGTGGACGAAGTTCACCACTTTGCTCTCGGGCGGCGCCGCATGGGCGATCGCCGACTGGGAGCGGCGTACCGGCCGTACTGCCGGCCCGGAACACTTCGAGCCGTTCGTGTGGGCGTTCGGCGAACGCGGGCGTGCACTCGGGGCGCACGACTACCTCCTGGCGGTCCAGGACGTGCAGCGCGCGGTGCGCGATGTGTCGGCGTTCTTCGGCCGGCACGATCTCTGGCTGACCGCGACGCTGGGGAAACCGCCGGTCGAGCTCGGCACCCTGGTCTATCGGGGTGGCGATCCGTTCGAGCTTCGCCGCCGCTGCGCGGAGTTTTCCCCCTATACCTGGATTGCCAACGCGACCGGCCAGCCCGCAATTTCCGTTCCACTGCACTGGTCGAATTCCGGACTCCCGGTCGGAGTGCACTTCGTGGCCCGCTGGGGGGAGGAAGCGACACTCATCCGTCTGGCGGGACAGCTCGAACGCGCCCGTCCGTGGGCACATCGAATCCCCGAAATCCGCGCGGACTGAGAGTTCCGTCCCCGCGAGGGCTCACTCCACGGTCACGCTCTTCGCCAGATTGCGCGGCTGGTCGATGTGGCGCCCGAGCGCGAGCGCGCAGTGGTAGGCGAAGAGCTGGAGCGGAACCGCCATCACCACCGGGTTCAGCACGTCTTCGGTGCGCGGCACCTCGATGACCGCGTCCGCCCGCTCGGCGATGCGCTCGTCGCCGGGGTGGGTCAGGGCGATGACCGGGCCGCTCCGCGCCCGGACTTCCTCCATTGACGATATCGACTTGTCGAGCAACGCATCGTGGGGCAGCGCGGCGACGGTGGGGATGCGTGAATCGACGAGCGCCAGCGGTCCGTGCTTGAGCTCGGAGGCAGGATAGGCCTCGGCGTGGATGTAGGAAATTTCCTTGAGCTTCTGTGCTCCTTCGAGGGCGATGGGAAAGGCGGCGCCGCGCCCGATGTAGAACGCGCTGGTGCAGTGCGCGAAGCGAAGGGCGATGGCCTTCACGAGGGGTTCGGTCGCGAGCGCTGCCTCGATGTCGGCGGGTAGTCGCTCCATGGCCTCGACGAGCCGTCGCCCCTGCTCGGGCGACAGATCACGCGTGCGACCGAGCTGCAGCGCGAGTAGCGCGAGGGCGACCAGGCTACAGGTGTACGCCTTGGTAGACGCTACCGCCACCTCCGGGCCCGCGTGCATGTAGATCCCCCCGTCGGCTTCGCGTGCGATGCTGCTGCCGACCACGTTGACGATGCCGAGCACGCGGCCGCCGCTGCGGCGCACCTCCTGTACCGCCATCAACGTGTCGATGGTCTCGCCCGACTGGCTGACCGCAATGTAGAGCGTGTCCCGCTCGATGACCGGGTTCCGGTAGCGGAACTCCGCGGCCGGCTCGGCGGAGGCGGGAATGCGGGCCAGCGATTCGATGAGGTGGGCACCGGTGATGCCCGCGTAGTACGCGGAGCCGCAGCCGAGGAGCTTGACCCGCTTCACGTCGAGCAGCTCGCCCGGCTCGAGGTTGAGCCCGCCGAGGTGCGCAGTATGGAACTGACGATCGAGCCGGCCGCCCAGCGTGCGATCGATCGCCTCCGGCTGATCCAGAATCTCCTTGTACATGAAGTGGCGATGTCCGTCGCGTTCGTACGCGTCGTCCTCCCACTCGACGGTGGCGGGCGACTTCGAGATCGGCCGGGCGTCCATCGTCATCGTCCGATAGCCCCGGGAATCGACCACCGCCACCTCCCCGTCGTCCAGGTGCACGACTTGTCGAGTGTGGCGAACGAGCGCGGCCACGTCCGACGCGACGAACATCTCCCGATCGCCGATGCCGATGATGACCGGCGAACCCTTGCGGGCGATGACGACGCAGTCCGGCCGGGTGGAATCGACCACCGCGATGCCGTAGGTGCCCTGCACGAGCGCGAGCGCGTCACGCACCCGCTGCTCGATGGGTTGCTCCTCCTGACGCGCGATGAGGTGAGCGATGATTTCGGTGTCGGTCTCCGAGGCGAACTCGACGCCCTCGGCCTCGAGGCGTGCGCGCAGCGCCGGAGAGTTCTCCACGATGCCGTTGTGCACCACTGCAATCGATCCGTCCGCGCTCACGTGCGGGTGAGCGTTGACGTCGCTCGGTGCCCCGTGAGTCGCCCACCGCGTGTGCCCGATTCCGAGCTTGCCGCCCAGCCGTTTGGGGAGCACCGCTTCGAGCTGGAAGAGCTTTCCGGCCGCCTTGTGAACGCGCACCGCGCCGTTGGAGACCAGCGCGATTCCCGCGGAGTCATAGCCCCGGTACTCGAGACGTCTCAGTCCCGACATCAGTATCGGAGCAGCGCTTCTGTTACCGATGTAACCGATGATTCCGCACACGGAGCAGGTCTCCTGATCGATCGCGGTTGTTCGCGCCGAACGTCATGGTTCGGCGAGTGGTCGGATGGATGCCGCCGAGCGCACCGGGCAGCGCGATGGGGGCATTGCGCCGTCTGCCGCGACTTTCGCGAGAATGTTCCGGCCCCCTTCGGTCCGGTCAGCCGTAGACGATGCGTCGAATCTGACGCTCGCTGAGCGGTCGTGCCCTGAAGCGCCAGCCTTCCATCTCGGTGGCTACCCGCGTATAGATCGCGCGATTTCGCATCCCCTCGGCCTGAAGCTCGCGGTGGCGGCGAACCACGAACGCCTCGGGGGTTTCACCGTAGAAGCTGACGACTTCCTCGACGATCCGGTGGGCTTCCGCGCGGCGCAGTCCACTGGTGTGGACCAGATGGTCGAGCAAATTGGACGGAACGCGTGCGGTCGACATGGAACGCCATCGCAACACACTTGGAAGCATGATTGCAAAAATGTACCCGAATTCAGGCATGAATTTGCATTGCAGGGTCTCAAATCAGCTATTTTATGAGCTGCGCTGACATGCACATCGACACGATGGAAACGACCGCGCTCGTTCGCGCCGAGGCCGATCTGGAGCAGCGTTACGCGGCGTTGCAGGCCGAGGGCCTCGATCTCGACCTCACACGCGGCAAGCCGGCCGGCGATCAGCTCGTACTGAGCGCCGCGCTCGACGGTTCGCTCGACGGCGACTACCGCACGGAAAACGGCACCGACACCCGCGGCTACGGCGGGAGCGACGGCATCGCCGAGGCGCGGCGTCTCGGCGCTGCGTGGCTCGAACTTGCCCCGGAGGAACTTCTGATCGGCGGCAACAGCAGCCTCACCCTGATGTACCTGTACCTGCTCGGTGCACACCGATTCGGCCTCGACGGGCCGCGAAGCGCCTGGGCCGACGGACCCGCTGCCGCTCGCTTCCTTTGCCCGGTTCCCGGCTACGACCGGCACTTCTCGATATGCGAGGACCTCGGGATCGAGATGATTCCGGTACCGATGACCGGCGAGGGACCGGACATGGACCGAGTGGAGGCCCTGGTTTCGGGAGACCCCGGGGTTCGTGGGATGTGGTGCGTGCCGCGGTACTCGAACCCCACCGGCGAGACGTACTCCGCCGACACGGTGCGCCGCATCGCGGCGCTCGGACGCATCGCCGCTCCCGGGTTCCGCGTGATGTGGGACAACGCCTACGCGGTGCACCGCCTCGGCGGTGAAACTCCCGCGCCCGAGAACGTCATGACGCACTGCCGGGCCGCGGGGACCGAGGACAGCGTGGTGCAGTTCGCCTCGACCTCGAAGGTGACGTTCGCCGGTGCCGGCATCTCCTTCTTCGGCGGTTCGCGGCGCAACGTCGACTGGTTTCGGGCCCGGCTGTCGGTGATGACAATCGGACCGGACAAGGTGAACCAGCTCCGGCACGTCAGGCTGCTTCCGGACATGGATGCGGTCCACTCGCACATGGAGCGTCATGCCGGGTTGCTGCGCCCGAAGTTCGACTGCGTGCGGCGTCGTCTCGAGGAGGGACTGGGCAATCGGGGCATCGGTCGATGGACGGATCCGGGCGGCGGATACTTCGTCAGCTTCTGGTCCCGGCCGGGGCTTGCGAAGGAAACGGTGCGCCTCGCGTCGGAGGCGGGAGTGCGGCTGACCCCGGCGGGTGCGGCGTTTCCCTACGGCGAGGACCCCGAAGACAGTCACATCCGCCTGGCTCCGAGCTTTCCGCCGCTCGCGGAAGTGGATCGGGCCATGGAGGTCTTCGTGACCTGCGTGGAGCTCGCGGCGGTGCGCAGCATCCGGCGGTCGCGCGAGACATGAACGCTCCGGGGCCGGAATCGGCGACGTCGTGTTCGGGCGAGGGCGTGTCTTGCGTGAAATTCGGGCAGTCAATCTCCCTCGAATATCACCACACGGGCATTCGTGCGGGCGAGAATGCATCGACTTCGTCCAGTCGCGGATTCCACCCGTGGGACAATTTCACCGATCGCTGATTCACTGACGCGCCCACCCGCGATTCCCCACGAGCTCAGCCCACCGACATGATTGACAACCGCCGCACGCTCGAGACTCTGCTCGCCCAGGGCGGGCACTACATCGATTCCGAGACCGGTGCGATCGTGCCTCCCATCCACACCGCGACGACCTATGCGCGCGACGAACGCTACGAGTTGATCGGCTACGGGTACAGTCGTTCCGGCAACCCGACCTGCGCCCAGGTCGAGAGCGTGCTGACGGAGCTGGAGGGCGCCGAGGACGCGCTGGTGTTCGGATCGGGGCTGGCCGGCATCACGACATTCTTCGACACGGTGCGCACCGGCGAGCGCGTGGTCGCCCCTCGGGTCATGTACCACGGCGCTGCCGACTGGCTGCATCGACTCGCCGAACGGCGCGGAATCATGGTCGAGTTCTTCGATGCAGCGGCGCCGGACGGCCTGCGGGAGGTGGTGGGAGCCCGCGACACCGCGGTGGTCTGGATCGAGCCGTCGGTCAATCCGACCTGGGACGTCATCGACGTGCGGGCCGCGGCGGAGATTGCTCGCGCGTCAGGAGCGGTCCTCGGCGTCGACGCCACCGCGACGCCGGCGGTGACCCTGCGAGCGCTCGAACTCGGCGCCGACGTCGTCTTTCACTCCGGCACGAAGTACCTGGCGGGACACAGCGACGTCACCGCCGGGGTGCTCGCCACGCGGGTGGCCGACGAACGCTGGGAGGACGTGAAGCTCGCCCGCACCCTGATGGGCGGTGTGCTCGGGGCGTTCGAGTCCTGGCTGCTGCTGCGCGGCATGCGCACCCTGCACGTGCGTTACGAACGCCAGGCGGCGAACGCGATGGCGATTGCCCGGCATTTCGAGGGTCACCCGAAGCTCGACGCGGTGCTCTACCCCGGGCTCGAGTCTCATCCCGGACACGCCGTCGCGAAGCGCCAGATGACCAACGGCTTCGGCGCGATGCTCTCCCTGCTCGTCACGGGCGACGCCGAGGCCGCGAAACGGGTGGCGACCCGCACCCGGCTCTTCGTGCCGGCGACGTCGCTCGGCGGGGTCGAGAGCCTCATCGAGCATCGCGCAACAGTGGAGGGACCGAACAGCGTGGTGCCGGAGAACCTGCTGCGCGTCTCGGTCGGCATCGAGAACGCGCACGAGCTGATTGCGGACCTGGAGCAGGCGTTGGAGTGAATCGCCTCTCACTCCCTCCGCACCACCACGAACGACTCGTCGACGAACCACAGCCCTCCGTGGCGGGCGACGACCTCGGCCGTCGCATCGAGATAGACGCCTTCCGACATCGCGCGGTTGATCCGGTCGTCGTCGATCTGGGCCACGTAGACCGCCGCGTTCCACGCGGCCAGCCGGGTCGAGGTGCCGATATTCTCCGTGACCTCGTTCGGCATCACGTGCAGGGAGTAGCGAAAGAAGCTGTGCGATTCGCTGTCGATGATGAAGTCCCGGTCCGGAAAGCCGGCCGCGAGCTTCGAGCGCAGCTCCTGCACCAGCACCGGACCCGGAGTGTGAAACGGTTCCTCTCCGGGCCAGACCTTGCGGATGATTTCCATTCCCGGGTCCTGTCCGGTCGACTGGATCGTGATCATGCGTCCGCCCTTCGCGAGCGATGCCGCGAGCGGCTCGAGCACGAGTCGAACCTTGCGTCCGGCCGGATGCCGAGCGCGAAACGGCTGCGCCGCGATGACGAGGTCGTAGTCGCCGACCGGCGCATCGGGTCTGGGGATCACTGCATCGAGCGTGAACCGGTGGTCGGAGCGGTAGAGCACGATGACCGACGGCTCGACATAGACCGGATTGCCGGTGCTCGGGCTCGTGCTCACCTTCCACCAGTCGGCCAGGGTTGGACGGAGATTCGCAATCTGCCGGTCGAACTCGTGCGCGGTGTGGCCCTCGAGGGCGACCTCGCGCCAGTTAACGCGGGCTCGGGCTTCCTCGGAGGCGGGCCGCAGCCACGGCGCCTCGCGATAGTTCAGGTTGGTGAGCACCACGATGGTCTGCGGGTGCTCGGAGAAGCGATCGGGGAGCTTCTCCAGGGTGAGCCGAACGTCCTCGAGGCTGATCTCCTTGCCGACGACGAGGAACGGCACGGTAGGGAAGTGCCCGTGAAGCTGTCGCAGCACGCTGGCCATGACCGTGCCGTCGCCGGTCCCGGCGTCGAACAACCGCAACGCGGGCGGCGCGGGCTCCAGTGCCTCGAGTTCGGCGCCGATGCGCTGGCCGATCGCCCATTTTTCGCCGCAGGTGGTGACGAACAGCAGGTACTTCTCCCGGTTGTCGAAGAAGCGGAACGGGCGTTCGTCAGTCATTTCGGTCTCCTGAGTGCCGGCCGCCGAGGGCGAGGCCGATCCGGATGTCCTCATGCCCCCGCAGGTGTTCGGTTCGCAAGTCTGCCCGATTGTCCGGGTCGTCTTTCTTCATTCACGCCGGTCGCAGCATCGCTTCACCGGCCGGTGGAGCCCGGTCGCGTGCGATCAGCGTCACCGCGACGCCGAGATTCAGGACGTTGAATCCGAGCGCGGCGAGTATGGAAGCGGTGTAGTTGCCGGTGAGATCGTAGAGTGCGCCCGCCATCCAGGCACCCAGCGCCATGCCGCCCACCGTGAACAGCATCGTCGTGCCGATCCGCCAACCCGCCTCGCCGGCGGGGAAGAGGTGGCGAATGATGATGGTGTAGGACGGGACGATACCTCCCTGCGAGAGGCCGAAGGCGATGGCGAGCATGTACAGGGTGGCGAGTCCGTCGGCGAACAGGAAGCCGAAGATCACCAGACCCTGCAACGCCGAGCCGACGAGCAGGGCCTTCAGTCCGCCGATTCGATCCGAAATCCATCCCGATACCAGTCGGCTGACTACCCCGCAACCGAGCATGACCGCCAGCATGCGCGCGCCGTCTTCCGCCTCGAACCCCAGATCGATGACGAGCGGCACGATGTGAACCTGGGGCATCGCCATCGCCACGCAGCATCCGGCGCCCGCGAGGCACAGCAGTCCCTGCAGCGACCGACTGTGGAACCCGAGCGGACGCCCGCGAGTGCCGGGACCGCTCGAGCGATTGTCGTGGGGCTCGAATTCGGCTGGCCGCCAGAGCACGAAGCTGAGCGGCAGCATCGTGACCAGGGTCAGGTTCCCCAGGCCGTGAAACGTCGCCCGCCAGCCGTAGGTGTCGATGAAGTGCTGAAGCACCGGCGGCCACACCATGCCCGCCACATACGTGCCGCTGATGACGATTCCTACCGCGAGGCCACGCCGCGCCGTGAACCAGTGCGAGATGTCGGATGCGACCGGTGCGAAGGTCCCGGCCATGCCGAACAGTCCGCACAGGACGCCGAGCGAGACGCTGAACTGCCACAGCTCGACGGCGCGAGCCGCGAAGAGCAGCCCGGCGGGGAGACAGAGACTCGCGAGCAGAGCCGGGACGACGATGCCGAATCGGTCGGAGAGCCGTCCCATCATGACACCGCCCACGGCGAAGCCGACCATGAACAGTGTGTACGGCATGGAGCCCGCTCCTCGCCCGGTGTCGAACTCCGCCGCGGCGGGCTCGAGGACGAGGATTGCGGCGTACATCGCCGAGCCCGCCACTGCCATGAGCAGCAGCGATGCAAAGAGACGAATGACCGGATAGACGTGCGGGGATCGGGCTGCGGACATCGGTCTACCTTCGGCAAACAACAAAGTGGTCATTCGGTCGGTGGCGGCGGAGGACGAGGGAGTGGCGCGGCTTTCGGGTTGCCCGACTGCTTGTTTGCCCGGCGTGGAAAATCGACATCCGTTGGGATCCATGCGTGCCGGAGTCGGTGCGCGGCGCGCCGGCCTCATCGACGGCGCCGTGGGCCCACGAGCGAGGCGGGACCCCGCGCATCAGCTCCTTGCGAAGACGTCCTTGAACGGAGTGATGCCCTTTCGCGCGGCGAGCAGCGTATCGGCGGTGATCACCGCGCTGTTGGCATCCCGGCAGAAGGCATCGGCCCCGATTCGATGGCCGAATTCCTCGGTCAGGGGAGCGCCCCCCACGATCACGATGCAGTCGTCGCGCATCTTGCGGTTTTCGAGCTCGTCCACGACCACCTTCATGTACATCATGGTCGTCGTCAGCATGGCCGACATGCCGACGATATCCGGCTGGTGCGCCTGCATTGCGTCGATGAAATCGTCGGCCGAGTTTCGTACGCCGATGTCGATGACGGTATAGCCCGCTCCCTCCATCATCATGCCGACCAGGTTCTTGCCGATGTCGTGGATGTCGCCCTTGACGGTGCCGATGACGACCTTGCCCTTGGGTGGCACGCCGGTGTCGGTGAGCAGCGGCCGGAGCACCTCGAGGCCCTGCTTCATGCCGTTCGCGGCCAGCAGCATCTCGGGAACGAAGAACTGTCCCTCTGCAAACAGATCGCCGACGTGCTGCATGGCGGCGATCAACGCCTCGTCCAGAATGACCTGCACATCGGTGCCTCTCTCGATCTCGCGAGCGACCAGCGGCGCCACCGTGTCCACTTCCATCTCGACCACGGCGTCGTAGATCTCCTGCAGCGTCTCGGTGCTCGCCAGGTATCTTGCCCCGGCAGCCGGTTCGGTCCGAGTGTCCGCCTCCAGCTCCGCGCGGGTGACGATCTGCCGCTCCACCACGGGACGGTGCTCGTGCCGGCCCGTTTCGTAGTACCTGTCGCGGGCTTCGCGCACCGCGGTAACGTTGGCGAGCCTGCCGTTCACGGGAGCGGCACACTCGGGCGCGAGG
The DNA here is from genome assembly GCA_022826505.1 of Gammaproteobacteria bacterium. Classification (GTDB taxonomy): domain Bacteria; phylum Pseudomonadota; class Gammaproteobacteria; order HK1; family HK1; genus HK1. The sequence goes on along the minus strand of JAJDUQ010000127.1, from coordinate 13,251 downwards.
ATCTCGATTCCGGCATCCAGGGCGTAGAAGACCTCCCGCTCCACGTCCTCCGGCGTTCCGTCGAGGATGGTCTTCGGATTGTTGATGTTGCCCACCAGGGTCATCGACGCCCGCGAACGCATCTGCACGGCATCGTTGGCCGATTCGAAATTGAACGACTCGAAGCCGTTCTGGTTGAAGAGGTGAACGCGATCGAGCGTCTTTCCGCAACAGTGCAGGATGACGGGAACCGACAGTTCGGCCGCGATCGCCCGATCGACCGCAAGCAGGTAGGTCGAATAGGCATCCGGTCGGATCAGGTCGGCGGTAATGTGCTCGCAGACGTTGATCGCGTCGGCTCCGGCTTCGATCTGCGCCTTTCCGAACACCACGGTGAATTCCTTGAGCCGGTCGAGAATCGCGTGCACGCGCGGCGGATCGCGGAAGGTGTCCATCAGGAAGGGCTCGATGCCGAAGAAGTGGTAGGCGAGGCTCCACGGACCGTAGGCTTTGCCCCAGACCGCGACCTCGTCACCGAGCTCCTCGCGCAACATGCGGATGGAGTCGAGAACCGTGGTGATCTCCAGACGTCCGAGAAAGTCCTCGGGCACGTGAATCTGGTCGGGGTGATCCCAGATACGCCCCAGGATGGCGGGGAGATTGTCCGGATCTCCCCAGTCCATCTCGCACCCCATGGCTCCGGCCTCGTGGGTGCCTGCGCCGAAGACCGGGAACACGTTGTCGTAGCCGCACACCCGGTGCCCGGCGAGGGCCAGCTCGGTCATGATTTCGGCGTCGTGATGCGCATCGGGGAAATAGGCGCGGACCTCGTCCTGCAGCTCGCGGGTCACGATGGAGTTCGGGTTGGCGACCGGCGCGATGTCGACCTCGTCGCCGTTGAGCGCATTGAGCACTCGCTGCCTGCACGTCAGCGTCATTTCCGCCTCCCGTCATTGTCGCTCTCGCATCGGCACCATCCCCGCGGTCGACGAACCTCGGGCACTGCAGCCGACGACACCGGCATGTCCGGGATGATAGTGGAGTTGGCTGGGGAACGCGCGGAGGGAGACCCCTCGGGGGATGGCGGGGCATGGCATCTGGTAGTATCCATTGCGAGACAACGAGCGACCGGGCGGCGCCGTTTCCCCGATTCCGGTGATGGTGCCCGCGATGGCAGTGTTGCCGGCCATCGCCGTTCTCGACGAGCCGATGATGGTGCAACTGGCGACCCGCGACTCGTCGACCACCGCCGGTGTGGCCGACATTCGAGTCACGTGCGGGCCGAATTCGCCGTCCTCGTGAATCGGCGTGGCGCCCCGTCGCCGCGCCGCCCGTCGCGGGTTTTCTCGGGACAATCGACGTGTCCGACGCATTCGTGACCACCGTGATTGGAAGCCTGCCCAAGCCGCACTGGCTGATGGGCCGGAATCCCGTGCATGACCAGGGCGCGAAGCACGTGCACGGCAAGGGCGCGGACTGGGCGCTCGAGGACACCGTCCTCGAGGAGGCCCTGGACGACGCCGTGCGTATCGCCGTTCATGACCAGGTGACGGCGGGCATCGACATCATCAGCGACGGGGAGCAGCGCCGGAAGTCCTGGTTGACGTACGTCACCGCGCGCATGGAAGGCTTCGACTACGACAATCTGGTGGAGAAGTGGTCCCGCAACCGGCGCCGCCTCGCGCCGTGCGGTCAGTGCGTCGGGGCCGTCCGGCGCCGGACTCCGATTCTCGAGCGGGACCTGAGGTTTGTCCAAGGGGAGTCGCCGGTTCCGGTGAAGGTCACCCTGCCGGGTCCGTTGTCGATCGTGGATTCGACGGTTGATGCCCACTACGGTGACGAACGGACCTTCGCCATGGCGCTCGCCGAAGTCCTGAACGCGGAAGCGAAGGCGCTGGACGCGATGGGGCCGGCCGTCATCCAGTTCGACGAGCCGGCGTTCAGCCGCTATCCCGACAAGGTGACGCGGTGGGGCATCGAGGCGCTGGAGCGATGCCTCGAGGGGATTCGGACGACGACGGCGGTCCACATCTGCTACAGCTATCCCATGCCGGGGGTCCCGCGGCCCATCGTCGACAGCTATCCCGTGATTCTCGAGGCGATCGAGGGCTGCTCGGTGGACCAGGTGGCGCTCGAATTCGAAGAGTCCCGACTGGACCCGAGCCTGCTGCGGCTGTGTCCGTCGAAGACGATCCTGTTCGGCTGCATCAGCAACAATACCGACGAAGTGGAAAGCCCGGAGCACGTCGCCTCCAAGTTGCTCGCAGCGGCCGAACATCTGCCCGCCGATCAGATTCAGGCCGCCCCCGACTGCGGCCTGGTGCCACTCGGCATCGCAGTCAGCCGCGCCAAGCTCGGGACCATGGTCGAAGGCGCCCGCCTGGCGCGCACACGTCTGCACCGAGGCCGGTAGCTGCGCCGGCGACGATTCATGAATGAGCATGCCCTCCCGAGCGCCGCTGCCGCGAAGCATCTTCCATCCCGCTCGGGGCCCCGCCGGCACGTGACATGAACGAGTTGACGAGACTCAGTGCGAACGCCGTGGTGGATCTGCTCCGCGGCGGCGAGGTCACGCCGCTCGAGGCGGTCGACGCCGCGGCCGCGCGCATCGAAGCCGTCAATCCCCTGGTCAACGCCTTGCCGACCCTGTGCCTCGATCGGGCCCGGGACCATGCGCGAAAACTGATGACGAACCCGCCGACCCGCGAGGAGCCGGCGTGGCACCTCTCGGGGCTCCCCATCGCGGTCAAGGATCTGGTCAACGTGGCCGGCGTACGCACCACGTTGGGCTCGCCGGTCTTCGCCGATCATGTTCCCGAGCGCTCCGATCTCCTGGTGGAGAACCTGGAGCGTCGCGGCGCCATCGTCATCGCCAAGGCGAACACCCCGGAGTTCGGGCACGGCGCCAACACCTTCAACGAGGTCTTCGGAAAGACTCTCAATCCGTGGAACACGATGCTGACCAGCGGCGGCTCCTCCGGCGGCTCCGCCGCCGCCCTCGCCACCGGCCAGGTGTGGCTCGCCACCGGCTCCGATCTGGGATGCAGCCTGCGCACTCCCGCCGCGTTCTGCTCGGTGGTCGGGTTGCGACCAAGCCCGGGACGCGTGGCGGTGGGGCCTCGCGGCGCTCCCATCGGGGAGGTCTGGGACACCCTGAACGTGGAGGGGTCCATGGGACGCACCGTGGCGGATGTTGCCCTGATGCTCGACGCGCAGGCGGTGTGGCACCCGATGGATCCGTTGTCCCTGCCGCCCCCGAGCACCTCGTTCAGGCAATCGGTAGCACGGCCGAAGGCTCCGGCGCGGGTCGCCTTCAGCCCCGATCTCGGGGTCGTTCCCGTCGAGCCGGAGCTGAAGGAGATCTGTTCGAGCGCGGCCCGTCGATTCGGTGAGCTCGGGGCGACGGTGGAGGAGGCCTGCCCGGACCTCTCCGACGCCCGGGAGATCTTTCACGTTCTGCGTGCGCACCACCTGGTGGGAGAACTGGCTCCCGTAATCGAGGCGCACTACGACAGGATCAAGCCGGAGGTCATCTGGAACTTCGAGGAAGGACTCAAGCTCGGCTCCGGCGACGTAACCCGGGCGGAACGTGGCCGTGCGGCGCTCTACTACCGGGTTGTCGAATTCTTCCGCCGCTACGATCTGCTCCTGACCCCCGCGACGGCGGTCGCGCCGTTCGACGTCAACCAACGCTACGTCACCGAGGTGGCGGGGCGGAAGCTCGATACCTACTACGACTGGTACTGGATCTGCTACGCGATCACCGTCACCTCGTGTCCGGCCCTGTCGGTGCCTTGCGGCTTCACCGCAAGCGGCCTGCCGGTGGGCCTGCAGATGGTCGGCCCGCCGCGTGGCGAAGCCTCCGTGCTCGCGGCGGCGGCCGTGTTCGAAGAGCTGACGGGGATCGCCGGGCGCCTGCCAATCGAGCCCCGGACCGGGAGCGCCTGATGCAGGAGGATTCCAGGATATCGCTTGCCCGGACACCTTGAGGCGCCGTCATCTTTCCAAAGGAGCCAAGTTTGCGCGAGACTTCCCGAGAGCGCGGGCATCTGTCTACCGTTCAGGAGACCACAAGACCGTCATGTGCTCGCCTCAACAATCGCGGGCCTTCGGCCCGTTGCGGGCAAGATGCCCGCGCTCCCGGGAAAGGCACTACATGCCTCGTCGGACTGAGGCGAAGCCTCGCTGGAATTTCCGCTTGACTTCAATCCGCGACCGGATTCGCTCCTCGCCAATCACTACACGGAGACTCGGGTATGCGTTATGCCATCTACAGCGGGATCGGCGGGTTGGTGGCCGGCATTCTCATCGGCGTGTATGTCATCGCGCCGGCACCGGACACCGAGAGTACCGACGAGGCGGGATTCGCGCGTGAATCCAAGGTCGAGCAAGTCGTCGCCTCCGCCGAACGCAAGCAGTCGATCGTCATCGGGACGGGCCATGTAAGGAGCGCCTATCACTCGGCGGGCGTCGGAATCTGCCGGTTCGTCAACCAGGGAACGGCGGAGCACGGCGTCGCGTGCGAGACGAGGAACACCCAGGGCGACATGGAGAACATCGACGGCCTGCAGCGTCTGGGCGGCGAGGGCGAGCTCACCATGGCCCTGGCCCAGGGCCGCTGGGTGAACCACGCCCACAACGGCTATGGCCGCTTCGAGGCGGCCGGCCCCAATCGCGATGTCCGCTCGGTCTTCTCGCTGCACCCCCAGCCTCTCACGGTTGCCGCCCGCGCCGATGCCGGTATCAGGCACTTCGACGAGCTCGAGGGAAAGCGGGTGAACATCGGCGATCCGGGGTCGCTCCACCGGGATGCGATGGAGGTGCTGATGGAAGAGCTCGGGTGGGACGCGTCGATCTTCGCCTCGGCGACCGAGATGAACCCCGCGGACGCGGTCACGGCGCTGTGCGACAACGAGCTCGACGCCATTGTCGTCGCCGACGGCAATCCGAATCAGCACCTGCGCGACGCGAGCATATTCTGCGACGTCGTGCTGGCGGAGGTTTCCGGACCCGCGGTGGACACGCTCGTGCGGAGCAACTACTACTACATCGCCACCACCATCCCCGGCGGCATGTACAAGGGCACCGCGGGCGACACGAAGACGTTCGGGGCAGTCGCGGTGATGATGGCGGGACAGGTCATCGAGCACGACGTGATCCATACCGCCATCAAGTCCGTGTTCGAGAACTTCGAGGAGTTCAAGGGGCTTCACGACAGCTTCGGGGGCCTCACCAAGAAGGCCATGACCACCCAGGGCATCCAGGTGCCCATCCACGGCGGGAGCGACAGGTACCTGCGTGAAGTCGGCCTGCGATAGGGGTTACGCGGGAGGGAACAGGGCCGTTTCGCGCTGCGGTGTGAAGACGGACATCGATGATCCGGTAGTCCGACCTACCATCCGGCCAGCGTGAAATGTCCCCGCATGAGGGAATCGGAATTTCGGCGGGGACCGGGGTTGCTTGACGGTCTCCGCCACCGATATGACAATCATGTGACACCCCCTCTTCCCGCGACGGACCTTCCGGTCGTGTCTCCGCAACGCATCGAGGGGGAGCGACCATTCGAATGAGCATCGGAGTCCGTGAAGGACACCGACATCGCCTGCAAGGGCAACACACCCGGCGTGAGGCCACGTGCGACGAACCGGGGGTTGATCCAACCGACCATCCCCATCGATCGCATCGTGGGTCCAGCCGGCGAGGAGGAGAAATGAAGAAGCACAAGTTGACGGTCTGGCTCGGCGCTGCCCTCGTGGCGCCGCTGTTCATGTTCGCGAGCACGGCCGCGGTGGCGGCCGACCAACTTGAGAAGGTTCGTTTCGGACTGCTTCCCACCGAGGATGCCCCGGAGATGGTCAGACAGTTCCAGGGGGTCGCGGATCACGTGAGCGGCGCGGTGGGCCTGCCCAACGAGATCTTCGTGTCGCAGAGCTACAACGCGCTCATCGAGGCCATGGAAGCCGGCAAGATCGATGTCGCATACCTCGGGGGCGGCACCTACGTGGCGGCGTACCTGAAGGGCATGGACGTCGTGCCGATGGTGGTCGCCAAGCTGCGTGGCCGCACCTACTACAAGTCCTGCATCATCACCAACGCGAAGAGCGACATCCAGACCCTGAACGACATCAAGGGCAAGCGGTTCGCATTCGTGTCTCCGACCTCGACGTCGGGCGGTGTCGGACCGCGGTTCTACCTCAACAAGAACGGCATCAATCCCGAGCAGGACTTCGGGGAGCTCATCTACGCGGGCAAGCACGACTCGGTGTATCTCGCGATCAAGAACGAAAAGGTGGACGCGGGCGCTGTGGGCGACGTGTACTTCGTGAGGTGGAAGGAGCGGGGAATCCTCCAGTACACGAGCTGGGACGAGCCCAACGACATGATCGAGAGCCCCGATATCCGCATCCTCGGGTGCCAGAAGGTGCCGGGCACACCCATGGTCGCTCGTGGTGAGCTGGGGGAGGAAATGATCGCGAAGATGACGGAGGCCTACACCACGCTCCCGTACGAGGCGGTCGACATGCTGCGGTTCTGGGGTCCGACGGAAAGCTTCGTTCGCACCGACCATGCGTTCTACGAGGACCTCGTGTCGATGAAGAAGATGTCGGCGGAGATGAAGAAGAAGCAGTAGCTCGAAACGACGGCTTGCGAGTCGAGCAGCTTCCGGAAGGCCGGCAGTCTCGCGGCGCGAGACTGCCGGTCGCCATTCCGATCCGGTTGCAGGCGCCCGCGCTCGGAGTCCCGCGGTGCGCGGATTGCGGATGGTCTGGCGCGAGGTCGATCTCCCGCGACCGAACTGCGCGGCGCGTTCGTGCAGAGCGGTCGGAATGCTCCTGACGGCGCTGCTCGAGACTACAGCCGAAACGCCAACAACGATTCGGGAATTACCGTGTCCGACCCATCTCCGGGCGCCGGAGCGCCCATGATCGTCGTCAGCGATCTGACGAAGAGCTACGACGGCGATGTGCCCGCCATCAAGGGCATCTCCCTCGGCATCGCCAAGGGGGAGTTTGCCGTCCTGTTCGGTCCGAGCGGTGTCGGCAAGTCGACGCTGCTGCGCTGTCTGAACTACCTGGTCGTGCCCACCTCGGGCAAAGTCATGGTCGACGACCAGCATCTCGGCGACCTCACGACGTCCGAGCTGCTGCGCCTGCGTTCCCACATCGGCATGATCTTCCAGGAGTTCAACCTCATCAACCGCATGTCCGTGCTCGTGAACGTGATGTGCGGCCGTCTGCACGAGCTCGGCGTTCTGCGGGCCCTGACCTACACCTTCTCGAGGCAGCACCACGAGGCGGCCGTGCACGCGCTCCGCCGCGCGGGACTCCACGATGCCGAGCTCTACAACCGGCGGGCCGACACCCTGAGCGGCGGGCAGAAGCAGCGCGTGGCAATTGCCCGCATGCTCATCCAGGAGCCGAAGGTGATCCTCGCCGACGAGCCCGTCGCGAGCCTGGATGTGAAGAACCAGCACATGATCATGGATCTCGTTCGCAACATCGCGTCACGCGACGGCATCACGGTGGTGATGAGCATGCATCATCTGGATCTCGCCAAGCAGTATGCATCACGGATCATCGGTCTGTCGGACGGCACGGTGGCGTTCGACGGTCCGCCCGAGACGTTGAGCGACGAGGTCATCAACCGGGTGTTCAAGATCGTCGACGACAAGGTGGTCGGGGTCGAGGATGGCCAGTCCTAGCCACGACGCCGAAATCGTCGAAGCGCTGGCGCTGCGCCGGCGGGGACGGCTCAACCTGCTGCTCGTCGCCCTGGTCATTGCTGCGGCGGCGGTGTGGACGGGGTGGCAGACGGGGTTCGACATCCCCGAGCTCATCGAGGGAACGCCGCACATCTACAACCTGCTCGCGCGGATGTTCCCTCCGGACCTCTCCATCGTGCACAACCTCTACGGTCCGGTGCTCGAAACCCTCGCCATGGCGCTGCTCGGCGCCACCCTGCCGCTCTTCCTCGCCCTGCCTCTGGCCTGTCTCACCGCGGTGACCATCCGGCCCGATCCAGTGCTCGGCGGCACCATCCGGATCCTGCTGCATACCCTGAGGACCATTCCAGAGCTTCTCTGGGCGATGCTGCTGGTGTCCGCCATCGGTCTGGGCCCGTTTCCCGGCACCCTGGCTTTGGTGCTGCACAACACCGGCAGCATGGGGAAGTTCTTCTACGAGACCATCGAGTCCGCGGACCCGGGCGTCATCGAGGCCATGCAGGCCACGGGGGCCAACCGATTCAAGGTGATCATGTTCGGGATCCTGCCGAACGTGCTGCCCAACATCATGTCGGTGACCCTCCTGTACTGGGAGTTCAGCAGCCGCGCCGCGACGATCCTCGGGCTCGTCGGAGCGGGGGGTATCGGCCTCACCCTGACCCACGCGATCCAGGACTTCAACTACCACGAGGCGATGACCTGCCTGATCGCGATCGTCCTCATCCTCGCCGTCATCGACCGCATCAGCGCCTACCTGAGAAAGAGGGTGATCTAGCGTGGCGCGCGAACACGACAGCATTCACGACGCGCCGATGCCGCAGATGCCGGCGCGCTTTACCGCCAGGCGCATGGCCATCGCCCTGGTGCTGGTCGTCGTCTACTGGGGATGCGTGGAGACGACCGGATTCAGTCCCGTCGCGATTGCCGACGGCATGCCGGCCCTGTGGGACATGGGGCGGCACATGATCCCTCCGGACGTCGAGATCCTGCCCAAGCTGGGGAAGCCGTTGCTGGAGACGCTGTACATCGGTGTTCTCGCCACCATCATCGGCTCCATACTGGCGATTCCGGTCGGCTTCATGGCCGCTTCGAACATGTCCCATCCCGTGATCTACTACCCGGTGCGCATGGTGCTGACCGTGTTCCGGGCGGTGTCGGAGATCATCTGGGCGCTGCTGTTCGTGGTGGCGGTGGGGCTGGGTCCGATGGCGGGGATCCTGGCCCTCATCGTGTTCGCGGTCGGGGTGCAGAGCAAGCTGATAGCGGAGGCGGTGGAAGCGGTCGATCCCGGTCCGCTCGAGGCCATGCGCGCCACCGGCGCCCGCCCCTGGAAGGTGTTCCTGTATGGCGCCTGGCCCCAGGTGCTGCCGCTGTACCTGAGCTTCGCGCTCTATTTCTGGGATCACAACACCCGCCAGGCCACCATCCTCGGCTTCGTCGGGGCGGGAGGGCTCGGCCAGCAGCTCATCTGGGACATCAACGTCTACGAATTCGAGAAGGCGACCACCTCGGTGCTCCTGATCATCCTCCTGATTACCGTCATCGACCGACTGTGCCTGCACCTGCGCAAGAAGATCCTGTGAGCGCCGCGGCGCTACTTCCAGTCGCGGAGTCGGATGCCGCCGGCCAGGAAACCGCCATCGACGACGAGTACGTGACCGTTGACGAACCCGGCCTCCTCCGATGCCAGATACAGCGCCGCCGCCGCGATCTCCTCGACCTCGCCGTAGCGCGCGAGCGGGATCGAACGCAGGTAGTCCTCACGAGTCTGCGGAGTATGGTCCCTTCGAACCAGAGGGGTGTCGACCGGCCCCGGAGCGATGGCGTTCGCGGTGATTCCGTGCTCGGCCAGCTCCATCGCCATCTGCCGAGTGAGCTGGACCACCGCACCCTTCGAGGTGCCGTAGGCGGTGCGGCCCCACCCGGCCCGATGGCCGGACACGGACGAGATGTTGACGATGCGGCCGCGCTTTCGCTGCGCCATGATTCTCGCCGCCGCCTGGGCGCACAGAAAGCTGCCGGTGACGTTGACGTCGAGCACGCGTCTGAAATGCTCCGGCGTGGTGTCGAGAAAGGACTGGATGCCTCCGATGCCGGCGCAGTTGACGAGGATGTCGACGGTCCCCGCGGCCTCGACCGTTTCGGCCACCATGCGTTGCGCGTCGCGGGGCGAGGCCACGTCCGCGGTCGACGCGAGGCCTCGACCGCCCGCCGCTTCCAGCATCGCGAGCGTCGCGGCCGCCGACTCGCCATCCACGTCGGCAGCGGTGACGGTTGCGCCCTCGGAGGAGAACGCGAGCGCAATTCCGCGACCGAGTCCGCTGCCGGCGCCGGTGACAATTGCTACCTTGTCTTCGAAGCGCATGGCAGGTTGCTCCTCCGCGAAAACGGCTGCCCGCGCACCCTATCGAATGCGTGGTGGCGTGGGAAGGCCGCGTGCCGCGATTCGGGCGCCTCGAGCCGCCCGGGCGCGGTTTGCGATCCGCATGTCCCGGAATTCGGGTTTATGATGGCGACGGGGCACACAAATTTCCGCGCGAGAATGCGAGGCAGGCGATGTTGACCGAAGAGCAGATTGCCACCTACCGAAAGGACGGCCTCGTCGTTCCGGACTACCGCGTTCCCGAGGATGCGTTGAGGCGAATGCGCCGGCTGCTGGTTGAGATGCTCCGGGCCGACGAGGCGCTGAGCGCGGACTACCTTGGCGCCCTGACCCAGCATCACCCCGGCTGGCTCGAGTTCGCGAAGCTGTCGCCGATCATCGATGCGGTCTGCTCGCTGCTTGGGGACGACGTCGCACTGTGGACCTCCACGCTGTTCGGGAAGCCCGCTCGCGGCGGAAAGGCGACCCCCTGGCACCAGGACGGTCAATACTGGCCGATCAAGCCGCTCGTGACCTGCTCGGTATGGGTGGCGCTCGACGACTCCGATCGGGGGAACGGCTGCCTGCGCTACATACCCGGCTCGCACCGGGCCGAAACGCTGTGGCCGCACGAAACCTCGGACAGCGATCGGCTGACGCTGAACCAGGTGCTCGGCACCGAAGCCTTCGACGAGTCCACCGCTCGGGATGTCCTGCTCGGGGCCGGACAGATATCGATTCACGACGCGTACCTGATCCACGGCTCCCAGCCCAACCACTCGTCGCGCCGGAGGGCGGGTGTCGTCTATCGATACATGCCTACCACGTCGCATTTCGATCACGCCTACGCGTTCGAGCTTCACCGGACGCTGGGGGTCCCCGACCAGTCCCGGCGCCCGCTCTATCTGCTCCGGGGGCGGGATCGATGCGGGCTCAACGACTATTCCATCGGCCACGGCTGACGCCAGAGGAGAAGCAATGTCTAGATACACCGGACCCATCAAGCTCGTGATCATGGATATCGGCGGCACGGTGTGCGACGGATTTCAGGATCTCAGGCATCTGTACCCGAACGATGACGGCCTGCCGGTCAAGGGACCGGTCATCGTGTTCGAACAGATCTTTCAGGATCTGGGCATGGACGTGGACTGGGCCACCATTCGAAGGCCCATGGGCAAGTTCAAGAAGGAACACCTTCGCGACATCCTGCTCATCGACGAGGTGGGCGAGCACTTCAGGGACACGCAGGGCAGGGACTGGGCGGAGAGCGACGTGGACGAAATGTTCGAGCGGTTTCGGCCGACCATGCGGGAGGTGGCCGTCACCGACGACCTCATCCGACCCTTCGACGGCGTCAAGGAATGTGTCGATCGACTGCACGAGGGCGGCATCCTCGTCGGCTGCGACACCGGCTACCCGCAGGAGGCCTGCGACGCCATCTATTCGACCCTCTCGGAGAAATTCGGCATCACCTTCGACGTCACCGCCGACACCGAGAACGTCAAGGGTCGGCCTACCCCCTTCCTGGTCTACGACTGCATGGACAAGGCGAACGTCTATCCGCCCGCGGCCGTGGTCAAGGTCGACGACATCACGGCGGGCATGCAGGAAGGGCGCAACTCTGGCGCGTGGACGGTGGGGATCTACGCCACCGGCGCTCACCGCTACGAGACGCTGCTCCAGTCGGGTCCTGACTTTCTCGTCCCATCGGTCAGGTACGTTCCCGATATCGTCTACGGCCAGATCCAGCCGAGGCTGATGAGAGGAGAGATGCCCGGCGAAACGTGCGCCTGAGCAGGATGTTCCCGGCGTGCCCGCGAGATCCCCGAGTTCGGGCGGGCGCACCGCGAGCGTTGACGATGTAGGCAGATTTGACAAAATTGGGCATGAGCAACGTCACCCGGCCGATCGGGTGGGTCAGAGCAGCGCGAAAGGCCTACGAAGCGTTCCCCGCGGCCGTGCGCGATCGGGTCGGCACGGCCCTGACGATCGCGGCGGAAGGGAGCAAGGCGGATATCGCGAAGCCGTTGAAGGGCCTGGGGCCGGGCGTGATGGAGATTGCGGTGCGCTACCGATCGGCCGCCTGGCGCGTCGTCTACGTGACGGGAATGGGCGGAACGTTGTGGGTGATTCACGCCTTTCAGAAGAAGTCCACGACGGGCATCAAGACCCCGAAGGCCGAGATCGATCTGGTGCGCACGCGGCTGGAGCGACTGAGGAGGGAGTTGGTGCGATGAGCGAGAGCGAGTTCGAGCTGGTCGAGGGGAGCGGCAACGTCTTTCGGGACTTCGCCGAGCCCGATGCCGACCTGAAGCAGGCCAAGGCGATTGTCGCGGCGCGGATCATCGCGGTACTGGACGAGCGCGGGCTGACGGTGCGCAAGGCCGAAGAGGCGACGGGTTTTGCGGCCGCGGATTTCTCGCGCATTCGCAACGCGAGTCTCGGGCGGTTCACGCTGGACCGGCTAATGAAGATCCTGGCTGCGCTGGACGGGCGGATCCGGGTGACGGTCCACGTCGATTCTCGACGCACCGGGGTGGTGGCCGCGCCGTTGCCCGGCTGAGCGGGCGGGGGAACTCGGCCACACGGATACGGTCGGTGAACCGCTATGGACAGACATAGAAACGCGGTGGCACGCGCGAATTTGCATGAATCCGCATTTGGTTTGACTACGGATATCAGAGAACGGCATCGCAAACAGCGAAACCATTTTCATTTATCTTATAATAATCAACGTCTTATATGTTTTTCGGGTTGGAAGTTCACCTGTCTGTGCAGAGAATCGGTGCAAGAAGGGCGTCACGCGAATGCACCTACGCTGTACATGTACAGCTCGACCATCTGGAGGAACTGACCGGGGGCTACGACTTCGCCACCGTCGTCACCCGCTACTGGGAGGGATTCGAGACCGGTGACGAGGAGATCAAATCCTCTGCGCTCCGATGGTTGAGGGCCGAGTATTCGACCCGGACGGATGCCCGCAAGGCGCTCGGCGTCCGGACGATCATCGACGATGCCAACGTCTACGACCAACTGAAACTGCTGGCAGGGTGCACGTCAGATTTTTGGGATTGTGAAAAGTAGGCTGGGATATGGCAGGATTCTGTCTGCATACAATACAGGCAGGCAGGAGAGAACGTCATGCCCACCCCCGATGAGCACCAAGCGTTGAGCCGGCGCCGAGACG
>JAJDUQ010000170.1 GCA_022826505.1 Gammaproteobacteria bacterium | reverse complement strand
CTACACAACCGCGGTAGCTGCAAACCTCCATCGCCGCCGCAAGGTGCCCGGATTGCTCCGTCATCCCGGATAGTCCGTCACCGGAACAATCCGGTCAAATCACCGGGGGATTCCACGAGAGAAAGCGCGAAACAACAGTCGTGGGCGCCCTCGAAGGCTGCAGCGTGGAAAACCACATACTGATCGCCGTGAGCTGCCTCCAGGCTCTCGCGGCACGCTTCGAACGCATCGAGGTCGGGCTGAAGGTCTTCGAGCGTCGTCATCATCTCCTCCGCAACGGGCGCCGGGGTCGGCGGTTCGAATCATGACCCGGCAGCGTCGGGAGGAACAAGGGGATCGAGAGGCCGAGGCAAGCCTCGACACCGGCAAGCTCTGATGGGGTGGAGGAACCCGTCGCGTCGGGCGAAAACGCCATCAGCCGCTTCGTAAGGCCGCAGAGAGGACGTTCAGGGCCTCCCCGCTACATCACTGCGAGGCCGGAACCGGAAAACCAGCGAAGAACGAGCAGGCGCGCGTCCGGAGCCTTCCTGGACCGTGGTTCGGATGCTCCTCTAACAGTGCAAGCAGGTTACCGAGGGGTGGTCCGCTCGAGTCCGCCATGTGTCCATCCAGATCGGGATGTACGGAGCGGTCGTGCAGAGACGCCTTTCGCGCTGGCGTCCTGCTTCCGATAATGGAGCAGGTGTGGGAGGTCGCGGTGCTGTTCCATCTGCGCGACGCCTTTCGCTCCGGGGACATCTGGCTGCGCCATTCCCGTATGCGTTCGCCCATCCCGCCCTTGCGAGGAGGTTGCCGGTCGTTCCAGGCTTGGAGGTTGGTAAGGGTGAGTAGGTGTCCACTACGGATAAGTGGACACGATGGAGTTATTCGATGGCGGGACGGGCTCGGACGCGACGGCGATGGTCGCATGAGGAGAAGCGCCAGATTGTTGCTCAGACGCTGGTCCCGGGGATGTCGGTCTCGCAAGTTGCCCGGCGTTACGACGTCAACGCGAACCTGGTGTTCACATGGCGTCGCGATCCACGGCTTCGCCCGTCGGTCGAGCAAGAACCAGAGCCTACGTTCCTTCCCGTTGAGGTGGTGTCGGGTCCGGTAGCCGACCCGGTTGCGGCGCCCACGACCATCGAGGTTGCGCTGTGCAATGGGCATCGGGTGAGCGTGACGGGCGCGTTCGACGTTGAGACGTTGTGCCGGCTGGTACAGGGGCTTGCTCGATGATTCCGGTCCTGGCCTCGACGCGGGTGTGGCTGTGCCCTGGGGTGACGGACATGCGCCGGGGGTTCCCTGGTCTGTCGGCGCAAGTGGACCAGGTTCTCAAGGCTGACCCGTACTGCGGCCACATCTTCATCTTCCGCGGTCGTCGAGGCGACTTGGTCAAATTGATTTGGTTCGACGGTCAAGGTGCGTGCCTTTTTTCCAAGCGTCTTGAGTGCGGACGGTTCGTTTGGCCGGCGGCCAAGGACGGGAAGGTGCAATTGACCGCGGCACAGCTCTCGATGCTCCTCGAGGGGCTGGATTGGCGGGCACCGAGGCGCACCTGGCGCCCACTCGCGGTAGGCTGAAAGATATTTATATACAATAGGTTGTGCCTTTTCAAAGGTGGTCTGGTCTGCTACCATATCACCATGGTTGCGCTGCCCAACGATGTCGCCACGCTCCAGGCCATGGTGCGCTCGGCGCAGGCCGATCTCGCCGCCCGCGAGGCCGACGTACGCAACCGCGATCTCATCATCGAGAAGCTGCGCCATCAGCTCGCGGGGCTTCGCCGGCAACGCTTCGGGGTGAGCTGCGAATCGCTCGACCAGCTCGAACTCGCTCTGGAGGACGAGGAGGTCGCGCGGGCGGCGACTCCGGTCTGTGAGCCCCACGTTCGAAGGACCCAACCGCGGCGCCGGGCGTTGCCCGAGCACCTACCGCGTGAAGAGACGGTCCTCGGCCCCGGAGAGCGATGCGCCGATTGCGGCGGGGGTCTGAAGCGCCTGGGCGAGGACGTCACCGAAGAGCTCGAATACGTTCCGGCCCGGTTCATCGTCAAGCGCTTTGTGCGTCCCCGGCTCGCTTGCACCCGGTGCGAGAGCTTCCATCAGGCGCCGCTGCCGGCGCGCCCCATCGAACGCGGACGGCCAGGACCGGGGCTCCTCGCCCACGTGCTGGTCTCGAAGTACTGTGACCATCTCCCGCTCTACCGCCAGAGCCGGATTTTCGCCCGCGATGGGGTGGAGCTGGAGCGCTCGACGCTGGCCGGCTGGGTGGGCAAGGCGACGGCGTTGCTCGAACCGCTGGCCGATGCAGTCGGACGACACGTGCTCGCCGGTCGAGCGCTGTTCGCCGATGACACTCCGGTCAAGGTGCTTGCCCCGGGAACGGGCAAGACCGCGACGGGGCGCGCCTGGACGTACGTGCGTGACGAACGTCCCTGGGCCGGCGATGGGGCGCCGGCGGCCTGGTACCGGTTCTCCGCCGACCGCAAGGCCCACCACCCCAAGGAGCATCTGGCCGGCTTCGCCGGGTGGATGCACGCCGACGGCTACGCCGGCTTCGAGCAACTCATCCGCGCTGGCCCCATCCGAGAGGTCGCGTGCCTTGCGCACGTGCGACGCAAGTTCTTCGACGTCCACCAGGCTCAGGGCTCGGCGGTCGCGGCCGAGGCGCTCACGCGGATCGCGGCGCTGTACGCGCTCGAAGAGCAAATCCGTGGTCAGGCGCCGGAGCGCCGTGCCGCCGCACGCCAGACCCAAGCCCGGCCCCTGCTCAACGAGCTGGAGCACTGGCTGCACACCCAACTGCCGCGACTCTCGGCAAAGACCCCGCTCGCGGCCGCCATCCGCTACGCGCTCACGCGTTTGCAGCGCCTTCGCCCGTACCTGGAGCACGGGTTCCTGGAGCTCGATAACAATGCCGCCGAGCGAGCGATGCGCCCCCTTGCCCTTGGAAGAAAGAACTACCTGTTCATGGGGTCGCTGGCCGGTGGAAAGGCTGCCTCCATCGCCTATACCCTCATCGAAACCGCCAAGATGAACGGCCTCGACCCTCAGGCCTGGCTCACCGAAATCCTCCACCGGATCCCCGAGCACCCAAGCAACCGCATCGACCAGTTACTGCCCTGGAACTGCAAGCCCGATAGCGCCCTATCCGACGCAGCCTGACTCCGCAAGGGCGGGCTCGCAATACGCTTACCCATTCCCGGCGTTACGCAGATCTGAAACGCGCCCTCGTGCCCGCCGAGATCGTTGCCACCACCGCCACGCTGGCCGTCCCCCTCGCCCCCTGAAGACTGGCTCGCCGACCGCATGACGCGGGTGCATGCGGGGTTGAGGCGGCTCGCCAATGCAGCGCGAATGGGCTTGCTTCCAGGCGCCAGCGTCGAGGAGGGCATCCTTCGAACCGACCGGTTCCCGGCCGGCCCGCCGGCGGCCACGGACGAGTTGATCCTCGACCTGTATCGGCGCCTTCCCGAAGTGCGGATCACCGACATCCTGGTTGTCGGGACCAAGATCGCCCGGATCCGGAGGTCCGGGGACCCGGCCCGCGGGGATCCCGACAAACCAGGGGTATTCGGCTCCGACTAACGACTACGTGGGTCGCAATGCTTCGAGTAGTCGCTCGGACCGGAGTTCTAGCGCACCCGGGCGGTGCAAATCGTAGAGGTCGAGGATGTCGGAACCCAACTCTTCCTGCAACCAAAGCAGGTCCCGGATCTCCCGAGGAATCAAGATCGTAGGTTCTAGCCAGAACTCCTCGGCTTGTGCGTCGTACGCCCACCTCTCCTGCAGCGCCAATTGAGCCCGCTCGCCTAGACGAACGGCATCCTGAAGTAACGCTTCCCTCAGGTGCATGTCGGCAACCGGACGAGACGCAACGCGCAGCACCACAGGGAGTGGCAAGTGCTCGGGGTCCACCAGAACGATGCCCAACCAGACACAGAACGCCCGGATGCTTTCCGACACGGGGGTCGATGAAGCGAGAATCCGCCACCAGCGCTCGCGGGAGAAAAGCCGTGGTTTGGCGCAGTAGAAATCCAGGGTTTTCTCGTGAAGCAAAGCCGCATCGGACTTTGCCACACCCGAGGTCTGAGACTTGCACTCGACCACGATCGTCCTTCCTCCACCGCTGGCGCATGCATCGAGCTCATGAGCTACGCCGGAAGCTGCGGGCGTGCCGAAGAGCGTGGTGAGCCCGGCACGTTGGCGGTTGGGCAAATCTGGGCGGTGGAGCAGGTCCCCGATGGCCCGCTCCCACATTCGCCCTTCCACCGGGGAGATGCACGAGCCAGCAGTGGCACGCGCGAGCAGCCAACAATCGAGCGTGACGTCGGCTAACAGATCGAGATCGTCACGCACAACGCATCGTCACCGAGTGCCAAGGAGCAAGTCGTCGATGTCGTTATCCGGGGTGCCGCCGTCGTCTTCGGTCCGGAATTCCAGATCGGACGGGTCGGCGCCGGCGAAGAAGCGTGAAGCAAGGTCGCCGGTTATCCGGGGGTCGCCGCGCTGAGCAGCGAAGTTGAAGAGCTCTCGAGCGCGGTTCAACAGGATGCCCACGCGGCCATCGGATACCTCTCTGAGTACGGTGATCGCACCAGGTTCGAAGGGCAAAAGTTCGTCCTCGACTGGGCCCTCCCGCTGCTCCTCCAGGTACACGCGCAGAAGAGCAGCAACCTGATCGTCGTCTTTAAGGCCGCGCAGGACGACGACGGACGCGATGTTGCTTGGGGAGATCTCGAACGGCGGCAGCCGGTTCTCTTCCCAAAAACGTTCGAGCACCTGCGCCGCGCGGTTGTGGAACGTAAGGATGAAGTGGACCCTGTTGACGTAAGGAGGTCCCTCCAGCATGTCCCGAATGCGACCGATCTCGCGCGAACGTTTCGCCGCTGTAATTGTCCGTGTCGTCGCGAGATCCTCTAGCTGGTCGATCATGAGGTAGAGGTGATCGACGCCAGCTGCGGAAAGGGCGGCAAGGGCGAAGTCGAGATAGTGCAATCCGTTCCGCAGACGAGCCGTGGCCGATACCGTTCCCAAAGCGGCCTTGACTCCTTGTGCTCCCCCTGTCGCGAACGCACGTACAACCTCTGCGCGGAGCGGTGGCGCAGTCCCGCAGATGCT
This sequence comes from Gammaproteobacteria bacterium, assembly GCA_022826505.1. Lineage (GTDB taxonomy): Bacteria > Pseudomonadota > Gammaproteobacteria > HK1 > HK1 > HK1. Next base: position 7,050 of record JAJDUQ010000170.1, on the reverse strand, counting down.
GAGCCAGGTGTCGGTGATGTGCCTGATGATCTGGGTGGCGTCATCCGAATCTAGGTCCTGCACGATGCGAGCCCTGACTTGGTCAAGCACGGACTCGGCGCCCGGCGAAGGCTCGGCAAGGTCGAGGACGGCGTTGAAGAGCACGGGGTATAGTCCGGATGCGTTAAGGTTGTTGAGATTGGAGTAGGCAGCCGCAATTGGCGCCTGCTTTTGAGTGCGGACGCCCGCCCTCGTCAGCGTGTCGGCACCCAGATCGCGGTTGATCTCCTTCGCGATCTGCCGCATCAGCGTAGTCTTGCCGAACCCGGTGTCAGCTTGTGCCCCTTGCGACCAAAGGAACCCGACATTCACGCTGCCGCGAACAGAACCGCGGATGAGCTTGCGGCGGAATTCCTGGGATTCCTCGTCGAAGACGGTTGGACAGTAGGGTGTGTTTTCGACATAGATGGCCTCCGCCGGGAACGGGTTGTCGTCCAGATTCCAGGCTTCTTCCATGTGGTCAAGTGCATCAATTGGCATGTTGATCTCCTTCTGATCGTGGCTGAACGGTGATTTCGTACCGGCGGCTTCCACCTCGCCGGTAGACGGGCTCCGAATTCGGTTGTCGGGTCGTGCCAAGATGGAGCCAGACTTGGACGTTCGGCTCCGAGATGGAGCCCCTAGCGAGTCGTTCAATGACTAAGTCGACAAGGGCACGTGTCACTAGGCAGTCGAAAGCCGCTTGGGCACGTACGCGGTAGATAGGAAGGTAGGGGGCCTTGAGGCTGGTCTTGGTGGCACTTGCTTGGTCCCTGTAGGCGGCGATGACCGCTTCAGCCAAGGGACTCTCGTGACTCTCCAGCGTCTTTCGCGTTAACACCATGCCGCCGTTTTCGTTGACGTCGGCTGCCAGCCAGATGACGTTCTGCCCGGGAAACGCGGGCACGTACCGAGACTGGTCGAGCAGCATGAGCTGAGAACCCCACGTCTTCATGATCTTGAGGTCGATGGCGCCAATCGGGAGACCTCGGATTGTGGTCGCGGCTTCGATGTAGGCGTCGTTCAGCGCCGCCGCCATTTGTTTGCTGGTCGGAATTTGCTCGGGCGTCTTCCCAAATCGGTGGCGCACGACGGAGACGATGGTGTCTCGAATTCGCGCCGTGTCGCAGGCTGTGGTCGTCTGGCGCGGAATCCGCTCGGTGGCAAGTTCGACCCAATGGTCAGTCCCAAGACCGGATCTCCGGGTTTGCTCCACTTCGCCTTCAGAGACCTCTGGGCAGCCGATTGGCATGATCCGCAGGATGTCGATGAATGCGCGGAAGTAGGGGTGACTGGCGTAGACGGCGGATGCCAGTCGATCACAGAAGGCCGGCACGTTTGTCTCGGCTTCCTCCGCAACTTGGCGCCCCAGCTCGGTGAGGTTGTGCTTGCGGTCCCGATGAGCGTCTACATACCGCCGCGATGACGGGAGCTGTTGCCGTTCGACGAACCCAAGACGCATGGCTTCGTCCAGGACTTCGCGGGTGGGGGACCAAAAACGGTCCCGGTCTCCAACGCGGCTCGCAGTTCGACGGCCAAGGCCTTGGGAAACCAAACGGTCGACCGTCTGGGCAAAGAGGCGCCGAGCGTGCTCAAACGTCGAGCCTGTGCGCAGACCCATTAGCTGGTCGCGCATATGCGGGACGATCTGCTGAATCCGCGGGATCGTGTCACGAGTGTTCAGGGTTGCTCTCATTGGTGATCTCTTGTTTGACCGCTCACGTCTGTTCTGCAAGAGGACTGAGCCGCGAGTATATGTACAACCGTGCCCCGACGCAACCCCCTTCGGAACGCCGGGTGGTGCGAGCACCGAGGCCTCGCCCTGGATGAGCTCGAGCCGATGCTGGTCGCGGCTTACACCGAGGAGCTGACGCGCGAGCGCTCGCCCGCGACCGTCAAGCAGCACCTCGCGGCCCTCCGGATGCTGTTCGACTGGCTCGTCGTCGGCCAGGTCCTCCCCTTCAACCCCGCGAGCTCGGTCCGGGGCCCCGGCATGTCGTCAAGGACCGGCAAGACTCCCGTCCTCTCCGCGAAGGAGGCGGTACGCGCTCCATCGACGTACGCGGCACCTTGAGCATCACGGGGTGGAGTCCGGTAGGGTGCAAAATGCTGCTCCAAGGGATTGCCCGCGGCGTCCCGCTCGTTCAGACCGCCATCCGGAGACCGAAGTGACATCCATCGACCTCGAACCTCTCGACATCGACCAGCTCACCGAGCTGCTCGCGAAGGCCCAGACCGAGATGGCGTCTCGCGAAAAGGAGAACCGCACGAAACTGCGGGCCGAGCTCGAACGCCGCCTGACCGCCGCGGGCTACAAGCTGGGCGACATCTTCCCCGAGCTCGGGGCCGGCGCTTCGAGCAGCGCCCGCCGCAAGCGCCCCGCGAAATACCGCGACCCGCAGAACCCAGAACAGACCTGGAGCGGCATCGGACCCACTCCGAAGTGGGTGCGGGCGATCCTCGAGGAACGCGGAATCGACATGGCGGCGTTCAAATCGATCCCGATGTACCGGATTCACGCCTCGGGCTGAGCCGCGGGCCATCCGCGCCGGCCACGCGGTCGGGCTTCCCGGTCCTACACCGCGACCGGCGCCGACGCGGCCGGATAGACGGGAACCCGCTCCGCGAGATCGGCCGGGTCCTCGCGCCAGCGCTCGAACGCCCTCACCCGCCGCCGCGGGATCCCGCCCGGGGGCAGGAGGTGCCACATCCCCCCGTAGATCGTCTCGCGAAGCCACGCGAACTCGGCCTCCTCTTCATCCGGCTCGACGTCGGTCCACCACGCGCGTTCGATGCCGTCCCGCATCTCCGGCATCCACCGGTAGCCGCGAGCGCGGAGCGTCTCCTTCGTCTCGAACGGCGCTCGAATCGCCCACAGACGCACCGTCGGGGTGAGCGCCCGCCGGCGCATGGCGGCGAGGACGGTCTCGCCGGCGACAGGGAGGCGCTGCGCGAGGAGCCACACCCCGGCCTCCGAGTCCGCGAGCGCGCGGTGCCGGTCCCGGGCGAACACCCCGTAGGCGCAGAGAAGGCAGTGGAGAGCCTGGCTCGCGAATCCCTCCGCCGTCCATCCGACCTCTGCCCGCGTGCACGCCCAGGGCCTCGTGCGTGCGGCCGGGAGCACACGTTCGACGAACGGCCGGTCGAACCTCGCGTTGTGCGCGACGACGAGGCCGGACCGGGCGATGAGCGCGCCCGCCCGCTCGACGAGGGCGACCGCCACGGCTTCGCGGGCGTCATCGTCCTCGACGAGGCGAACGCGGCGGGGTCGAAGGGCAACCGGGGCGAGGTCGCGCCGTCGCAGCAGGGCCGCGCGGGTCCTCGCCTCAAGAACGAGCTCCCCGATGCGCGCATCGCCTACGTGTCCGCGACCGGCGCCACCACTGTTCCGGGCCTCGCGTATGCCGGCAGGCTCGGCCTGTGGGCCGCCGGGGAGACCCCGTTCGACCCTCGCGTCGAGTTCGTCTCCGCGATGGAGGCGGGCGGGGTCGCGGCATTGGAGGACATCGCGCGCGACCTGAAGGCCCTCGGGCTCTACCAGGCTCGCGCGCTTTCCTACGACGGCGTCGAGGTCGACGTCCTGGAGCACCCGCTCAGCGACGCCCAGCGGGGCATCTGCGACGCGTATGCCGGCCCCTTCAAGGTCATCCAGCAGAACATCGAGGAGGGGGTCGGTTGCGGAAAAGGGCGAACTCACACTCCAAGCGACAGGTGCCTGTTCAGCCAAGCGGAACTACTGCACCGAAGCGCACACCGGGGCCCTGGTCGACCGTTCGTGCGTGAAAACCGAAAGCAGAAGACGGTCCGCACCCGACCGTGACGCTCATTCGGCGGTCACGAGCATCGGAAACACGCGGCGCTGAGTCTAGCCGCAGTGGCGCGCACTAAGTGGCTGTTTCTCGGCCGATTACAACCGCTGCGGACTCCCGCTCAAGGACGGCCGCGGGAGTAGTCGAAGAAGGACCTCAGCGCTTGGAGTGTCATTTCGTTCTTTTCCGCAACCGACCCCGGGTAGCCGGCCAGGTTCGCGAGGACCCCCGTCTTCCCGACCGGTTCGTCCACCGGATCGTGGATGTGGCCGTGGATCCAGAGTCCAAGCTGGTAGCGCTCGATCACCCGGTCGAGGTCCGACGCGAAGGCTGGGTTGAACGGATTGTTCTCGAACCACGGCCGGAACGATTGCGCGGTTGGGGCGTGGCGCGTGATGAAGACCGCCCGTTCGCCGACGCAAAGGGGTTCAATGGGAGTGAAATCTGCGCCATTGATCGCCATTCCGAACGCGTGGGACACTGGCCCCCAAGATCTAAGAACCGGCGTGGAGGTGGATGGTGTCACGCGAACTGCCACTTGAGGGCAAGGTTTCTGGCCAGACAAGTACGCTCAAAACCTCGAGCGAATTGCGACGCTTCAGGAGACCCTCCGTTCGACGGCGAACGAGCTGCGAGAAACCTCTGACCGGCTCCATCTCGTCGCCCGAGGTTCGGATCCGCAGTTCGTCCGACAGGTGAAGGTCACAGTCAGTGAGCTTGCGCAGGTTCGGGAGGAACGAAAGTCGATCGAGCGAAGTCTGGTCGAGTGGAGCCTCAAAGCCCTCATTCGGGAGGAGGAATGACCTCCCGGAGGTCAATGTGGTTGCCGGACGTGCAGGTGCTTCTTTCCCGAACCCCTGGCTTGTCGATCGCCGGTAGGTCGGCAATCGCCTCGAGACTTCCTGCGAGCGGCCGCAGTGGCTAACGATGAGGTCTGTTGTGCCCAGTAATTTCGACCGCGCTCTCTCAAGACACCTCCTTCAAGAGGGCGGCGCTGAGTTACTTCCAGAGGAATCTCTCAACGATGCGGCCGTCGTCGCCTGCGCGGAGTGTTTCGAGAATGAGGGACTCCGGTTGGATGCCGCAGCGATAGGCCGGGAGCACCCATCCGTTTGCCCGAGATGTGGAACTGAGGGCGGCGCCAAGCTCACTAGACGGTTGCTGGCGGGGCTGGCCCAGTCTTTCTTCGTCAAGGGGTCCCTTCATCGGACAGAGTTTGGCGCGGCGCCGCTGATAATGTTCAATGACAAGCGTTCGACCGACATGGAAACATGTCCAGGATGGCCTTCCGGCGACGCGGCCCTGTTCGAGGAAATCCTGAAGATCGGATTTTTCTGGTACGGGCCGCCCCTCTGGCAGGTAGGCATCAACGAGAATCTGGAAAAGCTCGAGCAGGAGGATGAGCGCGAACAAGTCATCGCCCGCATTCTCCAAGCCTATTCGCTCGAAATCCTGACAGAGGCCGACAAGTTCTACCGGCTTCGAAAGGTGTCCGGAGATGCGTATGCGCTTGGCAAGTTCGATTCGACAGACTGGGGTCAATATGACAGCCCGCCTCCTCCGGCCGCGGCAGAGGAGGCTGGCCGACTCGACTCACCCAACCTTCCTGTCCTGTACGGCTCGCCCGACATTCAGACCTGTCTGCACGAATGCCGTGTCACGGTCGAGGACGCTCTCTTCATAGCCACGCTCCGGCCTGTGCGAGAGCTGAAACTGCTCAACCTCGTGGACTTTGCAGACGAGGCGTTTTCTCATCCCTGCGAGGATCTTGATCATGCTATGGTCATGCTGTTTCTCGCGCAGTCCCATGCATACCCGATTTCCAGGGCGATAGCCTGCGCCGCCCGTGATGCGGGCTATGATGGCCTCGTTTATCCATCGTTCTTCAGCATGCTGCGAAATGGGGTGCAGCCCTTCGAGTCCTCTTTCGGACTGTCCAATCGCAGTATCCCCGAACTTAGACCTATGGAAGCGGCCAAGATGATTCCGAACCTCGCGATCTTTGGCCGTCCGATACATGAGGGCACGTTGACCGTCACCTGCATCAACAGGGTCATTCTCCGCAAGGCGACCTATTCGATTCATTTCGGCCCCGCCGGCTTGTAAGCCTGCTGCGTTTCACACGGACCCGCCACAAGGGCAGTGACGCCCACGCCGAGGTCGAGGAAGCGCCGGATCTCGTCCTCTCGGCCGTCCAGGCGTGACACGCCCAGCGACCCCTTCGGCTGGCCGAGTTTCTTTCCCGACGCTCGAGGCCAGTCCTTCGCGGGTCCGCTCGGAGATGAGATCGCGAGCGCAACCCGCTCTCGACGTCCTCCCCGTACACGCGGCGATACTCCTGATACGCCGCGTCGCTTCGATAGTCGACGACAGTGAACAGCATCGGCACCGGCCGGCACTTGCGCTCGGGGTCAATCCATGCCGACCGCTCGATCTCCTCCAGATCCGACGGGCTGTTGTCGAACTGCCACAGCGCGTTCGATGTCCGGGCCTCGAAGCGCACCGCCGCCGGCGCCCGGGTCATGCGGACATGGTCGTACCCCCCAGAGCTGGAGGTATCGGTTCACCGTCGCCTTGTGCAGAACGCCTTCGTAGCGCGCACCAGTCCATCCGGTGTCTCGACCCCGTGTTCCTCAAGCAGCGAAATGCACCGTGCGGTCGAAAGACGCCGGCCCTTCAGATTCGAGGTCCGAATCTTCAGCGCCGCCACGAGCTCGCAGTAGCGCTCGAGCTCCGCGCGCGGGATCTTGCGGGGCTCGCCGCGGTCAGCGCGGCGAAGCCCTCTCGGCCGAAGTTGCCCCGCGAGCGCCCGGTAGACCGTCGCGCGAGACACGCCGAACAGCTCCGCGGTGCCCTCGACCAACGCCCGGCGCCCATGTTCGCGAGGCGACAGCTCGTCGAGCCGCCAGCGAAGGTCCAGCAGCGCCTCGGCCGGGACCCCACCGCCGCGGCTCATCGCGCCGACGCGTCGAGCAGCTTCTGCCCCGGCGCCTTTACCGTGCCGTCGCCGTTGACGTACATGTACAGCGTCGTCGTCGTGATCCCCAGCCGCCGGGCGAGGTCCTGGGCGTTGGTCTCGCGCGCCGCCATGGCGCTCATCGCCATCTTGAGCATCGCGCGGTCCATCTTGCGCGGCCGGCCACCCTGGCGGCCCCTCGCCCGCGCCGCCGCGAGCCCCGCGCGGGTGCGCTCGGCGATGAGTTCGCGCTCGAATTCCGCCAAC
>JAJDUQ010000175.1 GCA_022826505.1 Gammaproteobacteria bacterium | reverse complement strand
ATGCGGCCGACATCGCCCGTGTGCAGCCATCCCTGGCGAATGGTGTCGGCGGTCTTCTCGGGCTTGTTCCAGTAGCCGGCGATGACGCCCGGCGAGCGGATCAGGATCTCGTTCTCCTCCGAGAGCGCCACCTCGGCGCCGTCCACGGCCTTGCCGACGCTGCCGATGCGGAAGTCGCCGACCAGGTTTGCCGTGGCGAGGCCGCTGCACTCGGTCTGGCCGTACACCTCGTACATCGGCTTGCCTATCGCCCAGTACCAGTCGATGAGGTCCGGGGCGATGGGAGCCGCGGCCGTGGACAGCCAGCGGCAGTCGTCGATGCCGAGCATGCGCCGGATGTTCTTGAAAACGAGGACGTCGGCGACGAAGAACGCCGCCGCGACCGTGAGGGGCACCCGTTCGCCGGCCTTCAGGGACGCGGCGCGCCGCTCGCCGACGGCCAGCGCCAGCCGATAGGCCAGCCGGCCGAGCGCGGTCGCCTCCTTCAGCTTGATCGTCACGGTGGAGAACTGCTTCTCCCACACCCGCGGCACGGCAAAGTGGATCGTCGGCGCCACCTCCTGCTGGTCGGTGACCGCGGTCTCGAGTTCCTCCACCAGGTTCACGACCGAACAGGATTCGAGCACGGCGAAGGTGTAGAACATGCGGCCGGCGACGTGGGCCAGCGGCAGGAAGCCGAGCTGCTCGTCGGTCTCGTGGACGCCGTAGCAGCCCTGCAGCGTGTTCATCATGTACAGCATGTTGCGCTGGCTGATCATGGCGCCCTTCGGCGGACCCGTGGTGCCCGAGGTGTAGGTCAGGACCATGAGGTCGTCCGGCCGGGCCTTCGCGATCTCGTCCGTCCAGGCCTCGGGGTGCCGTTCCCCGTAGTCGCGGCCGAGCTCGAGCAGCGCGTCGAAGCTCATGCACATCCCGTCGTCGAGGTGGCGCAGGCCTTCCATGTCGAAGATCACCACCTTCTCGAGGGTCGGCGTGCGCTCCCGGACCTCGAGCACCTTGTCGAGCTGCTCCTCGTCCTCCGCGAAATAGTATCGGGTGCCGCTGTCGTTGATCAGGTACTCGACCTGGTTGGGAGCGTCCGTCGGGTAGACGCCATTGGTGACGCCGCCGGCGCAGATGACGCCGAGGTCCGCGAACATCCACTCCTTGTTGACCTCGGAAGCGATGGAGACGACGTCGCCGCGCTCGAGCCCGAGGGCCTTGAGGCCGAGCCCCGCGAGCCGCGCGCGTTCCCCGTAGTCCGCCCACGTGTACTCGTTCCAGATGCCGAAGTCCTTCTCGCGGATGGCGACCTTGTCCGGCAGGTCGGTCACCCGCTTCCGGAAGAGCTCGGAGATCGTGACGCAACCCGCGACCTCGACCGCTGCGGCGCCCGGGGGATGTGTCGTCAACGCCATGTCTTGCGCACCTTCCAGCGCCGCCGGCCGCGCACGCCTTCGTCCTTCATGCCGAGGTAGAACTCCTGGATGTCCGTCGCGTTGCTGAGCCTTTCCGCCGTATCTTCCATCACGACGCGACCCACTTCCATCACGTAGCCGTAGTCCGCGATGTCGAGCGCCATCTTCGCGTTCTGCTCGACGAGGAGCATCGTCACGCCCTGTTCCTCGTTGAGGCGGCGGACGATCTCCGCGATGTCGTGCACGAGGCGCGGCGAGAGTCCCAGGGACGGCTCGTCGAGCAGCATCACGGCCGGGCGCAGCATCAGCGCGCGGCCGATCGCGAGCATCTGCTGCTGGCCGCCCGAGAGGAAGCCCGCCGCGAGCTTGCGGCGCTCCGCAAGGGGCGGGAAGTAGCTGTAGACGAGTTCGAGGTCCTCGCCGATGCCGCCGTCGCGCCGGCTGTACGCGCCCATCCGGAGGTTCTCCTCGACGTTCAGGAACGGGAACACCTCGCGACCCTCGGGCACGTGCCCGACCCCGAGACGGGCGACCCGGTCCGGGTCCCGGTTGGTGATGTCCTCGCCCCGGAAGGCCACGGTGCCCTTGCGCGGATCCATGGCGCCGCAGATCGTCTTCAGTACCGTCGTCTTGCCCGCCCCGTTCGCCCCGAGCACCGCGACGATCTGCTGGTCGAACACCTTGAGGCTCACGCCCCGGATCGCCATGACCGGCCCGTAGTAGGTCTCGATGTTCCGCAGTTCGAGGACGGGGACGGGTTCTGCCGCGTTCATCGGGTCAGTCTCCGAGGTAGGCCCGCAGCACCGCCGGGTGTTCCTGGATCTCCCGCGGCTCTCCGATCGCCAGTTCCACGCCGTCCGCCATCGCGAGCACCCGGTCGGACATCCGCGTCACCAGGTTCATGTCGTGCTCCACCATGATGATCGTCACGCCGAGGTCCTCGCTGATGTCCTCGATCCAGAACGACAGGTCCTCGGTCTCCTCCGGGTTGAGGCCTGACGACGGCTCGTCGAGCAGCAGCATCCGGGGCTCGATGCAGAGGGCCCGCGCCACCTCGACCATCTTGCGCACGCCATAGGGCAGTCCGTTGATCGTCTGTTCGCGGTAGCTCTGCAGGTCCAGCAGGTCGATGACGTCCTCCACCTTCTCGCGGAAGGCGATATCCTGGCGGCGCACGCGCGGCAGGAAGAAGAGATCTTCCGCGAGCCACGTCCGGCGGTGCACGTGCCGTCCGATGAGGAGGTTCTTGAGCACGGTCTCGTGCTCGAAGAGCTCGGTGTTCTGGAAGGTGCGGGCGATGCCGCGCTGGGCGACCCGGTGCACGGGCAGCCGCGTGATGTCCTCGCCGGCGAACGTCATGGTGCCCGCGTCGGCGTCGTAGAAGCGGCTGATGAGGTTGAAGACGGTGGTCTTGCCCGCGCCGTTCGGGCCGATGATGCTGAAGATCTCGCCCTCCCTGACGTCGAAGGACAGGTCGCGCACGGCATGGATGCCGCCGAAGCTGACCGTCAGGTCCCGTGCCTCGAACAGGCTCACCGGACCCGCTCCGTGCGCAGGTAGCTCTTCTGGCGCTTGTATGTCGCCTTGCGGTAGAGCGGGAACTCCTGGAAGTAGAGGCGGATCTTGACCCACCGGCCGTAGATGCCGAGCGGCTCGTAGACGAGGAACAGGATCAGGATAAGCCCGAAGATCGCGGGTTCGAGCCCCGGGATCTCCGCGACCGCCGGGGGCGATGCGTCGCGCAGGAACGCCACCGCCTGCGGCAGGAGCCCGATGAAGATCGCCCCGAACACGACGCCGTGCATCGAGCCGAGGCCGCCGACCACCACCATCAGCAGCAACTGGATCGACGTGACGATCGTGAACGCGTCCGGGGCGAGATAGCCGATCTTGTGCGCGAAGAGCCCACCGGCAAGCCCGGTGAATCCCGCGGACAGGAAGAACGCCAGGGTCTTCGTGCGCGCGAGGTCGATCCCCATCGCCTGCGCCGAGACCTCCGAATCGCGCACTGCGATCATCGCGCGGCCGGTCGGGCTCCGCAGCAGGTTGAGGGCGGCGACGAACGAGGCCCCGAGGAACGCGAGACACACGTAGTAGAAGGTGGATGCGTCCATCAGGGACACGGAGAACACTTCCGCGCGCGGCACGGCCATGCCCCGGTAGCCGCCGGTCACCGACTCCCAGTGGGTGAGCACGTGCTCGACGATCTTCGAGAAGGCGAGGGTCGCCACCGCGAGATAGATGCCGGTCATGCGGAGCGCGGGAATGGCGACGACGCCACCGACGATGGCCGTCAGCACGCTCGCAAACGCCAGCGCCACCGGCCACGGGAGGCCCTGCGTGAGGAACCAGGCGTGCGCGTAGGCCCCGATCGCGAGGAACGCCGCGTGACCGAGACTCACCTGCCCGGTGTACCCGACCAGCAGCATGAGGCCCACGCCGGCGATGGCGTAGATGAACACGAGCGACATCTCGCCGACGTAGAAGCTGTCGAAGCCGAGCGGCACGAGCAGCAGCGCGACCGCCAGCAACGCGTACCAGAAACGCTGACCGTTGTGCTGGAAGAGGTCGATGTCCTGGTGATAGCGCGTCTTGAGGACGAATCTCATACCTTCTTCCTCTGCAGCGTCGCGAAGATGCCCTCCGGGCGGATGATCAGCATCACGAGGAGGATCACGTAGGCGGAGAGGTCGCCCGACCCGGGCGGCAGGTAGCGCCCCGCGAACTGCTCCACCACGCCGACCAGGAGCCCGCCGACGATGGCGCCGGGCAGGCTGCCGAAACCGCCCACGATGGCCGCCGCGAAGGCCTTGATCGCAACGAATCCCATGAGCGGGTCGATCAGCGACACCGGCGCCACGAGCACGCCGGCGATCGTCGCGATGACGGCGGAAAGGGCCCACACCAGGGCGAAGATGCGCTTCACGGGGATGCCCGAGTAGAACGCGGCGAGCTGGTTCTGCGACGCGGCCTGCATGGCGATGCCGACCCGGGCGAACCGGAAGAAGAGGTAGAGGGCGACACAGAGCACGACCGTGCCGACGATGATCGCCAGGTTCTCGGTGCCGACCATGAGTTCGCCGGCGCGCACGACATCCCCGGCGAAGGGCACGTCGAGGTCCTTCGGCTGGCTGCCCCAGGCGGCCCCCGCAACGCCGCGCAGCACGAACCCGAGACCGATGGTCAGCATCAGCACGGCGAACGGCGGTTCGCCGATCATCGGCCGCAGCAGCACCCGTTCGAGTAGCATGCCGACGCACGCCATCACGAGGATCGTGGCCAGGAAACCCGGCACGAAGCCCCACTCGAGGACGTTGATAAAGGTGAACGCGATGTAGGCGCCGAGCATCATCACCTCGCCCTGGGCGAAGTTGACCATCTCGGTCGCCTTGTAGATGAGGACGAGACCGAGGGCGATCAGCCCGTAAACGCAGCCCTGCGACAGGCCGCTGACCAGCAGTTGCAGGACTTCCACCGGTGTTCGCTCAGCGGTTCAAGGCGGTTCCGGAGCGGGCGCCCTATTCGTCCACGAGCCGGCCGTTGGCGTCGCGCGCCTCCGGGCCGTTCACGCGGACGCGCCCGTCGCCGAACTTCCCGTCCCGACCCTGCAGCGCCCCGCGCAGGCCCCCTTCCCGGACGCGCTCCGCCCAGCCGAGGGCGGCGGCGGAGTTGTGGCCCTTGACGTCGTTCTCCGCGGCGAGGCGCTGCATCGTGCGCGTGCCCATCAGTTCGAGGGCCAGGTTGACGATGCGCTTGTTCGCGCTCAGGAGGTCCGGGTCGATCATGGCGAGGCGGTCGGCCAGTTGCTCCACTTCCCCCTCGAGGTGCTCCTTCGGTACGGCCTTCATGACGAGCCCGATCTGCTGCGCCTCGGCGCCGGTGATCATGTCCCCGGACAGGAGCAGCCGCTTCGCCCACTGCGGGCCGACGTGGTAGACCCACATGTGGTTCGGCGGTGAGCCGAGGTCGCGGGTCGGCGGGAACCCGATCAGTGCGTCGTCGGCCGCCACGAGCATGTCGCACAGCAGCGCGACATCGGTGCCCCCCGCCAGGCAGTAGCCCTGGATCTGGGCGATCGAGGGCTTGTGCATGTCGAAGAGGGCCATGCGCAGCCGCTGCGAGCGCTCGAGCCGCCAAGCGTCGTCGTCGACGCTGGTGGATCCCCGGTAGCGCTTCTCCTCGGAGTGGACGCGGCTCGGCGGGTAGTCGCTGTCCGCGCCGGTGAGGTCGTAGCCCGCCGAGAACGCGCGGCCGGCGCCACGCAGGATCACGCAGTGCACGCTCGTATCGTTGTCCGCCTCCCAGAGCGCTTCGTGGAGCTCCGTCATCAGCTTGACCGTGAGCGCGTTCAGCTTCTCCGGACGGTTGAGCGTAATGCGCGCCCGGCCGTCCTCGACCTCGTAGACGATGCTCTCGAAACCGCTCATGCGTGCTGCGCCCCCAGCCCGTGGCATGGACCGCGCACCCTACAATGCGCGTCGTTCGGGTGACAAGTTCGAGCAACACTCGGCTCATCAGGGGTCGGGAGCGAACACCTCCTCTGGCGTTCGCGCGTCGAGCAGGCGCTCCGCCCAGGCCTCCAGGTCGGCCGCCGACGCTTCGCGCAGCCTTTCCGCAGCAGCGGCGGAGAGCGGGCCGAAGCGCCGCCGTAGCTGCCGCTCCAGGACCGTTCGCTCGCCTTCGACACGGCCTTCGCGGATGCCCTCGTCGCGGGCCCTCTGGACGACTCCCCGCATTTCGGTGCGTCCCTGTTCGATGCCCTCGTCGCGGGCCCTCTGGACGACTCCTTTCATTTCGGTGCGTCCCTGCTCGATACCCTCGTCGCGGGCCCTCTGGACGACTCCTCTCATGACGTTGTTCTCCTCGGGGTATCGCTCCCGGTAGCGCGCGCGCTCATTGTCCGTGAGGCCCGCATAGATGTCGATGAAGTCGACGTACTTGGCGCGCCGCTCAGGGTCCGCCTCCAGCTCCAGCAACCCGCGCATGGCGGCGGCGTACACGTCCACCCTGCGCTCCGCCGGGTACAGCATATTCGGCAGGTTGACGCGCGCCACCAGGTTGTCGCTGTCCATCCAGTGTTCCGCCGGCAGGTCGCCCAACGCGCACGCGAGGTAGTCGAACGGCAGGTAGGCGCGCCGCCCGGTGCCGAGCGTCAGCGGCCCCGGGG
>JAJDUQ010000116.1 GCA_022826505.1 Gammaproteobacteria bacterium | reverse complement strand
TGGTGCCGCTTTGGTGCTGGCGCTATCGTAGCGCCCATGTGGGAGCCGCCCTGTGGCGGCGTGGTCGGGAGCCATCCCGACAGACTGGGAGACCAGACAGCCGGTGGAAATCCGGTGCGGGCGCACCAGACATAGCGTGTGGATGGCGACGCCCAGGTGCCGAAGCGCAGTTGCGCGATACGCGAGTATGGTGGAACTGCGGCGGGAGATGCACCCGCGTGGGCACGGATGCGCCATGGCGCTCGCTCGACGGGCGGCGGGGGCGAATCGAACCCGATGCGCCATGCGCCCGATTGCGGGCGATGTGGACATCAGACACGGCAGGCGGCGGTCTCGCGAGACCTCTGGAACGTTCGCGGGGCACGAGGGGACGGAGAAGGCGTCCCGCATCGAAGCCGGGACTGTCGTGGCGTGTGAGGTAGTCGCGGTGGCCAGGGAGGCATCCCGGGCCGTACGGTCGAGAGACCACCGTAACCGCGACACCATCGGCGCCGAACAAGAGGCCGTCGGCCCATGTCGAATGAGACACGCCGCGGTCGCCGCACGCGACGGCAGGGTAACTGCATCGGGGGGCTTCACGCAGCAATGCGGGTCCGAATCGTCTTCGTCGAAGGACGGCGGATCGCCCAGCAAAATAATCCGTACGCCGGCCCGGGCCGCTGACGCGGCGCCGGGCGCGGTAGATCCCTCGCGCTTCACACCGACCACCGATGCACCTGCCGGCCTCCCGGTTCGCCGCGGTTCGTGGCCCTTCCCTTACCGGATTGATGAACACGCCGTCGTTGACGCGCCCGGCGGGCGAGTCTGGCGTGCGGGTCGAGGGAGGACGCAGCCCCGGCGTGCATCGGGGACTTCGAGGTCACACCCCGCGAGGGAGGCCATGCTGACAAACTTCCCCCTACCGGCTCCCATCCATGCGAAGCGCATCGCTGCGGAGATCCCGGTGCGCGACCTGAACTTCGACCTCAAGCGCCTGCAGAAGGCGCACGACGACGGCTCCCACGGCACGCGCCCGGCGCGCTGCTAGTGCTGGTGCAGATCACCGACAGCGAAGAGACGACCGGTCTCCCGAACTGCGCCACAACCGCGCTACGATCACCTTCCACCCACGGGCCGCCGCCCGACGATCAGGAGACACCGCCAATGCCAACCGGAACCGTGAAATGGTTCAACACCACCAAGGGCTACGGGTTCATCGCGCCGGAGGACGGCTCAAAGGACGCGTTCGTACATATCTCGGCGGTCGAACGGGCCGGTCTCGGCTCGCTTCGCGAAGGGCAGCGGGTCAGCTACGAGCTCCGCCCCGGTCGGGACGGCAAGTTCTCCGCCGAGAACCTCTCGGCAGCCGACTGAGACGTGAGCACCATGCTCGAACGCCCCCGGGGCAAGAATACGGCGCAACGAGTGACGGCAGCGTGCGTGCGGCTGGCTCGTCGTCGCTGGAGTCTGGGGGCGTGAGCTGTCAAATGCCGGGGATGAATCGTGAGGCCCCCGATGCGACATCGACCGGCGGGTCGGCGGCCGGAGATTGGCGATTTCCAGAGATAACGGCTCAGGACATCTCGTGATTCAAGGGTGGTCGGATGTGGGATCAACCAGAGCCGGCAGGCACGAAATCCCTTTGAAATCCAGAGGATATGGAAAATCTCGTCGGTCGTCTGGCGATCATGGGGCCGTCGGGCTGCGGAAAGACGACGACCTTGCGCATGCTGGCCGGACTGGAGCGGCCGAGCGAAGGTGAAATCCGTCTCAACGGCCGGCGCATGAACGAGGTAAAGGCCTCGGCCCGCGATACGCCGATGGTGTGGCAGAACCTGGCCCTGTTTCCGTTCCTGAACGTCGTCAAGAACGTCGAGTTCGGCCTCAAGATGCGGGGTCTCGACGCCGCGTCGCGCCGCGCGAAGGCCATGGAGTGGCTCGAGCGTCTCGGCATCGGCGAATTCTCGGGGCGCGATGTCTCGCAACTCTCCGGTGGTCAGCGGCAACGGGTCGCGCTCGCGCGAGCCCTGGTCACCGAGCCCGAAATCCTGCTGCTCGACGAGCCCCTGAGCGCGCTCGACGCCAACCTGGTGGTCCGCATGCAGGGGGTGCTGTCACGCCTGCAGAAGGATCTCGGCATCACCTTCGTCTACGTCACCCACAGTCAGTCCGAAGCATTCGCGATGGCCGACCGCGTGGTCATCATGAACGAAGGACGGATTGCGCAGATCGGCTCCCCGCGTGGGGTCTATCGCAACCCCGCCAACCGGTTCGTGGCCGAGTTCGTCGGCACCAACAACATCCTGGCGGGCCGAATCAGCGGCCTCGGCGAGAAGCTGGTCGGGATCGAAACCGACCTCGGGCGATTCCAGGCGGTGCGGCCCCGTGACCAGAGCCTGGACGACGGCCAGCCGGCCACCTTCGTGATCAGCGCCGACCTGGTCCAGCTTTCCGGAATCGATGCGGCACTGGAGAACCGAGTCGCGTGCAACCTGATCAGCGAGGAGTTCGTCGGTTCGATGGTGACGCTGTTCCTCGAGACCGCCGAAGGCGTCGAAATCAAGGTTCAGACCTCGCAACGCATTCTGGAGCGCCTCGATCTCTCCGGCGCCACGGCTCTATTCGCCTCGTGGGCACCGGAACACGTCCATGCTCTCCCGACCAACGAGTCCGGGAAGCAAAATTGAACTGCTGCGGTCCCGGGGCACGAACGCTGCATATGCTTCGGTTATGATGGCTCGACTTCAGTAATTCCCCCATCAGGATCCGTGACGGCCGGACTTCAGGAGCGAAGTGGCATTCCGAATCGATCGCGTGGTATTCGCGTGGGCCCATCTCGAGGCGCTGGCGGGTGCGTTCGCATCGGTCGGCCTGACCACCGACTACGGCGGAATCCACACCAACGGTGCCACCCACATGGCTACCCTCGGGTTCGCCGACGGGTCCTACCTGGAGCTCATATCGGTGCGCCAGCCCGGGCAGCAGGCCCCGGTGTGGCAGCACCATATCGCGACCAACGGTGGTCTCTGCGCGTGGTCGGTGTCGGTCGGAGACGTCCACAAGATCAGCGGCCGACTGACAACGCTCGGTATTCCGGTGGACGGTCCTCGGTCATCGATTCGCCGTCGTCCCGACGGTGAGACCATCGAGTCCGAGATCGCATTCGTGGGGGCGGAAGGCATGGGCTCGCTGCACCCTTTCATGATCACCGACCGCACCCCGCGGGAGAATCGAGTGCGGCTCTCCAAATCGATCGACGGCAGCGGACTCGCAGGTCTGCATTCGGTCGTGCTGGCGGCGCCCGACGTTGAAGCCGCCGCAATCGAATTTCAGCGTGTCTACGGTGCCGGCGAACCGGTCGACATCGACACCAGCGCATTCCCCGGTCGCACCGTGCAACTCCATGGCGAGCCGGTGGCGATTACCTCCCCGGCATCTCACGACGATTGGGTCGCCCGTCGAATTCGGACCTACGGCCCGACACCCTGCGCCTGCCTCGTCAGGTCCACCGACATGGTTGCGTCGCATGATCAGTTTCCGCTCACTCGACCGACAAGGTTCGGTGACCGAGAAATTTCCTGGCTCGAATCCGAGAAGCTGCGCCCGCTTCGCATTGGCGTGATGCCGGAATAGCGCACTTCATCCGGGCGGCACCGGCGAAGTACTCTCGAGCCGACTGCGACACCATTCCTCATGGTGCTAGACTGCCGTATATGTCGGCGACCACGCGTACGCAAGACCGGCACCTTGCACCTGTCCCTCGCACGGGCCTGTAGCTCAGTTGGTTAGAGCGGCGGACTCATAATCCGTTGGTCGCAGGTTCGAGTCCTGCCGGGCCCACCAATTGAAACAAACCTTTGAGGCGGAGTAGATCGCGGTGGTGGCGACGTCGGCGTGTCCGAGCATCATGGCGGCCGTCGTGAGCGGGACGTCGGCGGTGGCTTGCCGAGCGTCGATACCATCGAATCGCATGAGCTTGATGAGAACCAGAGGGGTCGGCGCGGATGTCGGCGACGAAGTCCTGTTCGCGAGCGTCGAGCTCGAAATCGACGCCGGTGACAGGGTCTGCCTGGCGGGGCGCAACGGCGCGGGAAAATCCACCCTCCTCGCAATTCTTGCCGGGCTCCGCGAACCGGACACCGGACACCTCGAGCGCAGGTCCGGGCTCAGGGTTGCCCTTCTCCCCCAAGTGATTCCCGCCTCCATGGCCGGCGGCGTGGGCGACATCGTGGCCGCGGGCTTTCGGAGTGCGCACGGGGCCGAGGCCGAGGGTTGGGATCGTGACTGGCAGGTGATGCGTGCCCTCCAGGATGCCGGCATCGGACTCGAAACCGCCTTCGACTCGTTGTCGGGTGGGCAGAAGCGGCGAGTCCTGCTGGCTCGGGCCATGGTGGGGAAGCCGGATCTCCTGCTCCTCGACGAGCCCACGAATCATCTCGATCTCGTCGCCATCGAATGGCTGGAACGAGAGGTCGCGAGACATCGGGGTGGTCTCGTGTTCACGACCCACGACCGGACCTTCCTGCGCCGGGTGGCGAACCGCATCGTCGAAATCGACCGGGGCCGGGTCACGTCGTGGCCGGGCGACTACGCCAACTTCCTGCGCAGGCGGGATGAGCGTTGGGCGGCGGAGGAACTCGAGGCGAAGCGGTTCGACCGTCGTCTGGCGGCGGAGGAAGCGTGGATTCGCCAGGGGCTGAAGGCGCGGCGCATTCGCAACATGGGCAGAGTGCGCCGGCTGCGCGAGATGCGGCGCGAACGCAGGGCTCGCCGGGTGCGTGCGGAGCGCCCCGACTTCAACTCCCGGAACACCGCGCCCGAGCGTTCCGGACAGCGGGTGATCGAGGCGACGGGGATCACCTTCGGCTACCCGGGTGCGCTTCTCGTGGAAGGGTTTTCGTGCCTGATCGAACGCGGAGACCGAATCGGCATCATCGGCCCCAACGGGATCGGCAAGACCACGCTCGTCCGGTTGCTCGTCGGCGAGCTGGAGCCCACACAGGGGGAAGTACGGCACGGGACCCGTCTTCGGATTGCGTATTTCGACCAGGAACGCGAGCACCTTCCCGAGGATGCGGCCGTCGCCGACGCGGTGCTCGACGGCGGTGAGCACCTGAGCGCAGGCGGCGAGTCGGTTCACGTCATCGGATACCTGCAGGACTTCCTGTTCGCCCCGAGCCGAGCCCGGGACCCGGTCCGGGCGCTGTCCGGAGGAGAACGGAATCGGCTTCTGCTGGCACGGCTTTTCGCCCGTCCGGCCAATTTCCTCGTGCTCGACGAGCCGACCAACGATCTCGACGTCGAAACACTCGAGGTGCTCGAAGAACGGCTCGCGGATTTCGAGGGAACGTTGCTGGTGGTCAGCCACGATCGAGCTTTTCTCGACAATCTCGTGACGAGTCTGTTCGTGCTGGAAGGCAACGGCAGGGTCATCGAACACGTCGGGGGACATTCCGACTGGGAGGACTGGTGCCGCAATTCGCGCACCGCGGCTCGTTCCGAATCGGTACCGGGAAAGCCGGGACGCGCCGCACCACCGGTGCGACGCCGGGGACGCGGAGAGCGTGCCACCGGGCGTCCCGCGCGACTGACGTTCAAGGAGCGTCGCGAGATCGAGGAGTTGCCGGAGCGAATCGAGGAGATCGAGGCGCGCATCGAGGCGTTGCACGCGAAGCTCGCCGATCCGGCCTTCTATCGCGAACCATCCGCCACCATTGCCGGCGCGCGCAAAGCTCTCGGGGAACTCGAGGATGAGCTCGAACGGACGTTCGAGCGTTGGCACGACCTCGAGCGAAAGTCGAACGGCGAAGTCGATTCGGCCTCGTGACCCGAACGTTCGCTGCGAACGAACACGTCCGACACGGTTCGTTTCCATCTCATGGCCGCTGGAACCGCCGAACCGGGAACGCGGGAAGCCGGGTACGCGGGGTCCGACCGGTCGGGAGCGCCCGGCGGCTGCGTGCTGTCCACCGTAGTCGAAATCACCCTGTGGATTCGGCGACAATCCTGCGCTCCGGCTCGCACCCTCCGCAAACGAGGAAGATCACCCATGCCCGATCCAATTGACGCACACCAGGTCCTGATGACCGGCGAGAATTCCTTCATCCGACTCAGCCACGACGGCGGCGCCACGATGTCGGACCGCACCAGTCACTGGCGAGTCCTGTGGTGCCCCGCGGGAAGCGGACACGCCCTGTTCATGCAGGGCGAACTCACCGGCGGCGCAGTCCGCATCTACGGCGACAACATCGCGGTGGTGCGTTGGCTCCAGCGCACGATCGAGACCCTCCTCCATGCGCCGTTCGCCGACGAGGGCGTGTGCGTCGTGCCCGCGGAGTTCTCCCGGGAGGGCGACCCGCGCTCGGCCACGACGGAGACGGTCGAAGCGGACGAGGACATCGTTCGACTCACGTGGTACGACGCGCTCGAGCCATTCATCCTGAACGCTCCGCCCGGTACCGGTGGACGCCCGCTGGGGGTCCTTTCGACGTTCTTCCCGCATCGCTCCGCGCAGCTTTCCCTGAACGATCGGGTGGCGACCGGGGCAACGTGGCTCGAGCGCCGCGGGGAGCACCAGTCGGCGAGCTCGGTGCTCGCGTGGTCGGAATCCTGGCTGAAGCCGAGGGATTGACGCCAACTCGGTTTGGTCCGCATTCGTCGTCCGGACACGGCGGCCCCGGCCGAGAGTTCGCCCTCGGCGGACCCACGGACCAGTCGCGACCGTCACGAGGGTTCGACCCCCGGCGGATTCGCCTGTGGGGAGGGATCGACGGTGTCGAGCACGCGAACGGTTGATTGCTCGCCGCCGCCGGTGCACGCTCTCCCCATCTTCCAAACCGGAGCATCATCGCCATGCAGGAATTCGTCGTTCCCGACGCTCACCGGATGCTGCTCGGCGGCATGCGTGTCGACAGCGCCTCCGGGGAGACCATCCCCGTCCAGAACCCCGCGAACCGAAGCATCTTCGCCCACGTTCCGCGCGCCGGCGCCGAGGATGTCGACCGGGCGGTCAAGGCCGCCACCGAGGCGTTCCCGGACTGGCGCGACATGATCCCGCGCGACCGGGGCCGCATGCTGCTGCGGATCGCCGAAGCGGTCGAGGCGAGGACGGAGGAGTTCGCCCGCCTCATCGCCACCGAGACCGGCAACGCGCTCCGCACCCAGGCGCGAGGGGAGGCGGGACTGGCGTCGGACATCTTCCGCTACTTCGGCGGTCTGGCGAGCGAGCTCAAGGGGGAGACCCTGCCGCTCGGCGAGCAGATGCTGAGCTACACCCGGCGCGAGCCCATCGGAGTGGTCGGTGCGATCATCCCGTGGAACGCTCCGGTGCTGCTGGCAGCGCTCAAGATCGCTCCGGCTCTTTGCACCGGGAACACCGTGGTGCTGAAGGCGGCAGAGGACGCGCCGCTCGGAGTGCTCATGCTGGCCGGAATCTGCCAGGAGCACCTGCCGCCATCGGTGCTCAACGTCCTGACCGGCTACGGCGAGGACTGCGGCGCCGCGCTCGGAGCGCATCCGGGTGTGCGCAAGCTCTCCTTCACCGGCTCCACCGAGGTCGGAAAGCTCATCATGGAGCAGGCGGCCCGCCGCGTCGTACCGGTGTCGCTGGAACTCGGCGGAAAGAGCCCTTCCATCGTGTTCCCGGACGCGAACGAGGACTGGGCGGTCGAGGGCATCGTCAACGCCATGCGCTTCACCCGCCAGAGCCAGTCGTGCACCGCCGGCTCGCGCCTGTTCCTGCACGCGAGCATCTTCGACGAGTTTCTGGAAAAGCTCGTCGGCCACACTTCGAAACTCAGGTTGGGCGATCCGCTGGACGAATCCACCGACATGGGCGCCATCATCAACGAGAAACAGTTCACCAGGGTGTGCGGCTATATCGAGGAGGGGCTCGGGCGATCCGACGCGAGACTCGTGATGGGTGGACGTCCCCCGCAATCCGGCCCGCTGAGCGAAGGGTTCTTTGCCCGCCCCACCATTTTCGCCGATGCCTCGAACGACTGGCGGCTCGCCCGCGAGGAAATCTTCGGCCCGGTCCTGGTGGCAATCCGCTGGGAGAATATCGACGATGCGATTTGCATGGCGAACGACAGCCACTACGGGCTCGCCGCATTCGTGTGGTCGCGCGACATCGGTCAGGCGCTGCGTACCGCGCACCGGGTCGAGGCAGGCTGGGTGCAGGTCAACCAGGGTGGGGGGCAGGTGCTCGGCCAGCCCTACGGCGGGGTCAAGCAGAGCGGTATCGGACGCGAGTTCTCCCTGGAAGGCATGATCGACAGCTTCACCCACAAGAAGAGCGTGACCGTGAACCTCGGACTGGCGCCCCCGTAGTACGCCTTCGCAATCGACCGGGATGTTCGCGGTACGCAGTCGGAAGTCGAAGTGCCGTGGGCAGGATCCGACGGGGAACTCGCGCAGGTCGGGTCCGCCGAGGGCGTGGCCGGACATCGAACCGCGTACGGACCGAACGGGTCCATGCATGACGGGAGGCACCATGGCGAACCTCGATATCGCCGATTGCATCAACGAGACCTGTCCGTGGTCGGGAAAGCCGGTTCAGGCCGACTCCCTCACCGAGTACGGCGGGCACGTCGTCGGGTTCTGCAACACGGGCTGCCGGGACAAGTTCGAAACTGCGGTACGCCACTTCGAAATTGCCCAGGCATCGGCCGCCGCAGACTGATCCGACGCGAACGTCCGAGCGACGCATGTCCTCGAGGCCCGGTGCAGTGGTCGCAAAAGAACGGCGATCCGTCACTCACCAGTCCGGACCGCACTCATGAGTGAAGACGGGAGGCCAATGCCGGCGCCCTGCGCGGGGCGTCTCGCGGACACCGAGCTGACCGCGCTCGTCGAACGCTCGGATTCAAGGGGCCTCGCTCGACTCGCACTCCACACACTGGCAATCGCGGTGGCCGGTGCGTCGTACGCGGGCGCGCTCGGCACCGCCTGGATGCTCCCGGCCGCATGGCTCTACGGTACGGTTCTCGTCTTCCTCTTCGCGCCGCTGCACGAGACGGTGCACTACACCGCCTTTCGAAGCCGCTGGATCAACCGTGCGGTTTCCGCAGCGTGCGGATGGATTCTCGTGCTGCCGCCGCGCTACTTCCGCGCGTTCCACCTGGAGCACCATCGGTACACGCAGGATCCCGAACGCGACCCCGAACTCGCGGTGCCGCCTCCGGGGACCTGGCCGGGCTACCTGTGGCGGGTGAGCGGTCTTCAGTACTGGACATCGCGAGCGAAGACGATGCTCGTGCACGCGACGGGCACAGTGGCGGAGCCGTACATCGGACCGTCGGAGCGTGCGGTGGTGGTCCGGGAGGCACGGCTCTACCTGGCGACCTACGCACTGGCTGCCGCCCTCTCGGTCGCGGCCGGAAGCGTCGCGATTCTGTGGTTCTGGATCGTTCCCATTGCACTCGGCCAGCCCATGCTCAGACTCTATCTGCTCGCCGAGCACACCGGCTGTCCGATGGTGCCGGACATGCTCGAGAATTCGCGCACTGTCCACACCAGCGCCATCGTCCGTTTCCTCGCGTGGAACATGCCCTACCACGCCGAGCATCACGCGTACGCGGCGATTCCCTTCCACGCACTGCCCCGCGCCCACGTGATGCTCGCGCCGTACATCCGCGAACAGTCGCCAGGATACGCAAGCGTGCATCGGGACCTCATCCGGGGGTTGCAGTCGCCGGGACCGTCGACGTCCGGGTGAACCACTCCTCGCGCGCCGCGGCCTTCACGTCACACCAGCTCATTGGGAGTCTGCCGATGTCCGTCCCACGATCGCTCGTCTTCTCGCTGGGCCTCGTTCTGTTCGTTGCCGCCACGCCCGCCAGATCCGAGGTCACCGAACGCAGTGTCACCCGGGCGTTCCTCACCCTGATCGCCGGCGGGGAGGACGACATCGTGGACGCAGTGGACCTGATCGAGGCGACCTGGGAGCCGACGTACCTGGCGATGACCCTGGACGTCATCCGCCTGAGCCGGAATCCGGCCATCTCCGCCGCTCTGCTGCGACTCGTCGAGACCAACGTCGGCGAGGAGCACGAATTCGACCTCGGCGCATGGCAGCGGCGGATGTGGAATGCGCCCGAGGCGCGTCATCCGCGCTACGCCGCGTTCAAGGGGGCGCTCCACAGCTTCCTCGACCCGAGATTCGCGGCCTACTTCGACGACGTGGGCGAGCCTCTGATCCGGCTCGACGAGATCGTGTGGGGCGGAGTCAGGCAGGACGGCATCCCGCCGCTGCGCAACCCGGCGATGCTCGCTGCGGGCGAGATCGTATACCTGGAGGACGAGCACATCGTGTTCGGCATCTCGGTCAACGGCGATGCCCGCGCTTACCCGAAGCGCATCCTCGCCTGGCACGAGATGTTCGTCGACGTCGTCGGCGGCACCCCGGTTGCCGGCGTGTACTGCACGCTCTGCGGCACCGTGATCCTTTACTACACCGAGCACGACGGGGTGAATCACGCGCTCGGCACCAGCGGCTTCCTCTACCGCTCGAACAAGCTCATGTTCGACCAGGCCACCCAGTCGCTGTGGAGCACGATGCGGGGGATACCGGTGGTCGGGCCGCTGGTGGGGAAGGGTATCGTGCTCGATCGCGGCAGCGTGGTGACCACCACCTGGGGTGAGTGGCGGCGGCGCCACCCCGACACGAAGGTGCTCACGCTCGACACCGGCCACAACCGCGACTATTCCGAAGGCGCCGCCTACCGCGATTACTTCGCAACCGACGACCTGATGTTCCAGGTCCCGGCTCTCGACATGCGGCTCAAGAACAAGGCCGAAGTGTTCACGGTGCTCCTCGGCGCCCATCCCGATCGGCCGCTCGCGATCTCGGCCGACTTCCTCGCCGCACATCCCGTCCATCACGACGCGATCGAGGACACCGCGCTGGTGGTGCTCACCGACCCGTCGGGCGCCAACCGGGCCTACGCGAGCGAGGACGTGACGTTCACCGGATACGACGGCGATCGGAGCGCGCAGGACGGCGCCGGCATGACGTGGACGCTGGAGGAGCACGCCCTCACCGCCGAGGATGGTCGGGTGCTCCACCGCATCCCGGCGCAGCGAGCGTTCTGGTTCGGCTGGTACTCGGCGTTTCCGCACACGCGCCTGGTGCAGTAGTGACAGGAATCCGACGAATTCCTGATGCGCACCTTGCGATCCCGGTCCAGGCGGAATCAGCATGGGGCCGGGAACGGCGGAGTGTGTAAACTTCCGCAACCGGGAACCTTGACGACCGATCCGAGCATGTTCCGATGGCTGTAGTCGAAATCCACCGTCACCGCTTCTCCGTCGAGGACTTCGCACACATGGGAGAGGCCGGAATATTCGCACCGGACGATCGTGTGGAGCTCATCGACGGAGAGATACGCGAAATGGCGCCGATCGGTGCTCCCCATGCGGCGATTGTGGATCGACTGGCAGAGTTGCTCCTTGGCTACCTTGCCGGCAAGGCGCACGTGAGAATTCAAAATCCGATCCGTCTGGACGGATTCACCGAGCCACAGCCGGATTTGGTGGTTGCGAGACGCAGAACGGATTACTACGCCGGCCGCCACCCCGACGCAAGCGACGTTCTTCTTGTCATCGAAGTTGCCGATTCGTCCCTGCTCTACGATCAGGTGGAGAAAGCACCCCGTTACGCCGCGGCCGGAATACCCGAGGCGTGGCTTGTGGATGTCGCGGGCGAGATGGTGACCGTGTGCGCTGAACCAGGCCCGGGCGGATATACCCAGGAGAAGTTGCTGCGGCGAGGAGACGAGATTGCGTCCGTATCCGTGACCGAGTTCCGTGTTGCGGTCGACGAGATGTTCGGATACCAGTCATGACCGCGCTGTCCGTCAACCTCAACAAGATCGCCTGGCTTCGCAACGCCCGTGAAGGGAGTCGGCCGAGCGTGGTCGATGCGGCACGCACCATCATCGCCGCCGGCGCGCAGGGCATCACCGTGCATCCGCGTCCGGACCAGCGCCACATCAGGCCGGCCGACGTGCACGCGCTCGCCGAGATGCTGGCATCCGACCATCCGGAGATCGAGTTCAACATCGAGGGCAACCCGGCCGCCGGACCACGCGACAACGGCTATCCGGGATTCGATCACCTCATCGAGTCCGCCCGACCGCACCAGGCGACGCTGGTGCCCGACGGCGACGGCCAACTCACTTCCGACCACGGCTGGGATCTGTCCGATCCTGACGAAGCGGCGCGCGTGGCGGAGGTCATTGCGCGCTACCAGGGTTGGGGCGCGCGGGTGAGCCTGTTCATGGATCCGGCCGAGGACCAGATTGCGCGTGCGAAGGAATGCGGCACTGACCGCATCGAGCTCTACACCGGTCCCTACGCGGTCATCGTCGAGGAACATGGGCTCGATCACCCTGACGCCCGCGCCTGTCGCCAGACCTACCTCGAAGCCACTCGTTTCGCGACGCGCCTCGGCCTCGGCGTCAATGGGGGGCACGACCTCAACCTCGACAATCTTGCGGCGTTCGTCGCCATCGGCGACATCGACGAGGTCTCCATCGGCCATGCACTGACCGCGGATGCGCTGGAGTTCGGTCTCTCGGAGTCGGTGCGGAAGTACCTCGACGCCATCGCGCAAGGGACCGGGCAGGCCGGGGAGTCGTAGCGGGAAACGCCGGATCCGGATTGGCCGGACGTCCCGCGGGGGGCGCGTCCGAGGAGGGAGTCTGCGACGCGGTTGGCCGAAGCGGTGGGAACGATCGACATCTTCGAGGGGCCTTTCGCCATGACCTCGTATCCTGACTTCCGGCCTGTCACCCGGCCTTTCGACCCTCTTGCCGGCATCGCCGTTCACGGTTGCAGCACCTCGCCGGTGCCGAAGAGATAGCGGCATGCCCGGTCGATGCATGGGACTCACCAGACGACGGCTGCTTCGGGTGGCCGCCTCCCTGCCGCTTGCCTGCGCCGGATGGGCGGCCGCCGCGCCGGATCATGCCAGCGCGCGACGTCGCATGCTCGACGCGATCGCCCGTCTCACCTCGCAAACGGTCGAGAGCACCGGGGTCGAGACCATCGATCCCGCGGTGATGGCCGCCATCGACCGGGTACTGAGGCACGAGTTCGTTCCCGAGGATCTGCGGTCCTCCGCCTACGCCAATCGCCCCCTGCCCATCGGGCACGGCCAGACCATCTCCCAGCCCTACATCGTCGCGCTCATGACCCACCTGCTCGGGGTCGAATCCGGCGCACGAGTCCTCGAGATCGGGACCGGATCGGGATACCAGGCGGCGGTGCTCGCGGAGCTGGACACACAGGTCCACACCATCGAGATCGTCGGGCCACTGGCCCGGGAGGCGAGCGAGCGGCTCTCGCGACTCGGCTACGAGGGCGTGCGCACGCGGCTCGGGGACGGCTACTACGGATGGCCCCAGGCCGCGCCGTTCGACGCGATCATCGTCACCGCGGCCGCCGCTCACGTACCGCCACCCCTCGTCGATCAGCTTGCGTCGGACGGGGTGCTGGTCATTCCGGTGGGCGAGCCGTTTGCGGTGCAGTCGCTGCTGCTCGCGCGCAAGCGGGAGAACGGCGATGTGAGCGTGCGCCAGATCCTGCCGGTGCGTTTCGTGCCGCTCACGGGCGGACACTGACCGTGCCCTCCATTGCGTACTCGGCTGGCGATCCGGTCAGGCGTGGGGAACGTGCTCTTCCAAGCCGGAGGACGGGTTGAGCTCCCGTTCCAGCTTCGACAGCAGAAAGAAGATCTCCTCCACGGCATTGGTGATCAGAAGGACATTGATCATTTCCAACTTGCGCAAGGGCGGGTCCAGCTCCACGTACTGGATGCGTACCTTGCGCATGATCGCGCTGCGGTCGCCCATGAGGCCTCTAGTCATGTCCCACGATAAGGCGTCGTCACTCTCCCGCGCGTCGATCAGGGACAGGAGCACGCCGTCGACACTCTCGCAGATTTTCATCCGGAACGGATCGAGGGCGGGGTGACTGTCACCTTCGACCAGCGTCTCGCACAGAACCCCCAGTGCGTCCTCCAGCCAAATCAGCAGCTTCTGACGATTCACCAGGGCATTTCGGTCTTCCACCGTCTGCGTGGGGTGGTAGGACTGAACTTCGTCCAGCACATCCGTGACCTCCGACAGGACGTTTCGGCATGCCTCCCGAAGCGGTGCCACCGTTTTCCCCTCGCGCACCATGTCGAAGTACCGGGACATGCTCTTCAGAGTGCTTCTGTGCTCCAGGTCGACCAGCACCAGCGCTGTATCGGCGTCGGCCGACGCGTGGTCGTGGATGAACTTCGGTTGTGACAGTTCGTCGGCCCGAGACCGCGGCCACAAC
>JAJDUQ010000095.1 GCA_022826505.1 Gammaproteobacteria bacterium | reverse complement strand
CACCTCGGCGACCCGCAGCCGTCCGCGAACCATGAGCTCCAGCGCGATCTTGTAGCCGATGGGGCGCGCATCCTCGGGCACCGGCAGGGTGCGGCGATCCGCGGCGAAGAAGCCCGAGAGCGGGTCGGCGCAAGTGACGAGGGGCCGCGCGAGCGCGGTCGCGAGGCGCGAGCCGAGAAGCCGGCGCCGGCTCCAGCCGCGGTCCACCGTTGCGCCGGGGGCGTAGCGGCTGCCGAGGGCGAGGTCCGCACCCGCATCGAGGGCGGCGAGCAGGTCCGGGATGCGCTCCGGAGGGTGGGAGAGGTCGGCGTCCATGACCACCACCTGGTCGAAGCGCGCGAGACGGATGCCGAGCAGGACGGAGAGCGAGAGGTCCCGCGGCGGCTCGCGGCGCACGTGCAGGCGAACCGGCAGGCGGCGGCCGAGCTCCGTGACCACGTCCTCCGTGCCGTCGCCGGAGTCGTCGTCGACGAGGAGCAGCTCCCACTGGAGCCCGCGCACCGCGCGAAGCGCTTCCTGCACCCGCTCGGCGAGGGCGCGAAGACCCGCCGCCTCGCGCAGCGTCGGGACCACGACGGAGACGGGCGGGGACGGCGAAGCGGGCCTCTCGAGGGCCTGTGCGGTGGGAAAGCACCGAGTCGCCGATGCGCGGCGGCTCGAGGAACGCGGCTTGTCCACTCCGACGCGCTGAGTCATCAGTGCCACACGGGAAGCTCCGCCCAGATGCGGTAGCCCGAGAAGAACGCAGCCCATCTGGCTGCATTCTCCCCATCCTCCCCGCCCGACGTGGCCCGGGATCCGCGTGCCTGCCCGAGCTCTTCACAGACCTGAAGGACGCACGCGGCCCAGCTCTCGGACGACAGGGCCACGGTCGCCAGATCGTCCGCCAGGGCGTCGACGTGGCGCATCCCGAACCGTTCGAGGTCGAAGTCGCGCAAGAGGTCGTGGGCGTGTCGTCGCTGCCGGACCAGCGGTCGCCCGAAGGAGACGCCCCAACCGAGGTGGTCGGCGATGCGCTTGACCAGCAGGCTCGCGAAGATGTCGTCGTACCGACCGACATGAGGCGAGAGGAAGAACGCGGGCAACACGTCGCGCGCCAGCATCGTGTTCTGGGAGTTGAATGGCGAGCGGGCGCCGGGAGCGAGAAAGAAGTTGTGGTCGAGCCGATAGCCCGTCACCTCCACGGGATGCGCAAGACGCGTGCTGGCATCGATGTCCGGGTCGCCCAGCCAGAGCCCGGCGAGGACCGCGACAGGCAGCGTCAGGGGCGTCCCCTCCATCGGCTTCGCTCCATCGCCCAGGAGGGACCGCGCCGCCATGCCATAGCCACGCGGTACAAACTGATAGTTGTTGGCCGTCGCGAGGAAGCGGCAGACGTTGAACCACTCTCCCGGTCGCCCGTAAGCCGGGAGGGTTTGCGGGGGGGGGGATGCCACGCCGGAGCCGAGGGTGTCGCAGTACGCGAAGTAGTCCTCATCGGCGACGAAGTTATCGTCGTCGATGGTCACGACGACATCCGCGCCATCGCAGGCGGCCTTCAGGACGGCGACATTGCGCCGCTGTACGCAGTTCCATGGCAGGTGTTCGCGAAGCTCCGGCCACGGGGACAGAAAGAGGTCCTGGGCATCAGGGCTCATGTACTCGCACTCGATGCCGGTGCACCGGCTGACCGAGGCGCAGCACTCGGCCGCGCCGGCGTGCGTCTTCCGGTCTCCGGCGACATAGATCTTGACGGCCCGTCCGTGCCGGCGTGCGTCGAGCGCGTAACCGTACAGCGCCTCGGGCACGTGGACGGTGGTGGTGACCAACGCTGTCGAGCTCATCGGCCCGGTCCTTCCGGGGCGGCCAGCAGCGCTTGCAACGGCCGCCAGCGAGTCAGCAGGCCCGTCTTGAAGTAGCGCAGATATTCGCGGATCGACATGTGCGAGGCTCCTTCGCGCCGCCGTCGCCACACCGTCGCAACCTCCGCCACGCGGGCGCCTCCCCGCAATGGCTTCACGAGGGCCTCGAAGAAGAAGGCGTGGCCGGTCTCACCCCAATCGTAGCGGCGGAGCTCCGTGGCCCGGTAGAGCCGGAAGCCGAAGGTCATGTCGGTCAGGCGTTGGCCGTACAGCACCGAAAACGTTCGTTGGAACAGCCGGTTGCAGAGACCCTTGAACCAGTGATAGTCGCCGAGGCTCGCGCCGCACAGCCGGCGGGAAGCCGTCACGACATCGGCGTCGCCGCGACCCGCCCGGGCGATCATTGCCGTCACCGTGCGGGGGTCGGTCTCCAGATCCGATGCAATCATGAGAAGCCACGGCGAGGGCATGAGGCGGATGCACTCGCGGACGGCCCCTCCGACGCCTGGCAGTCGCGCCTGTTCATGATGCCGCACGATGTCCGGATAGGCGGTCTCCAGTGCATCGGTGACCGCCCGACATGCCGGTGTTGCGTGCGCGGCCAGGACGATCAGGATGTCCGAGATGGTGTTCGGATTCTCGGCAAGCAGGGTGTCGACGGTTTCGCGAAGCGACCAGGTTTCGTCGACGGCCGTGACCACGACGCCGACGCTGCCGGCGAGGGGAGGCGCACCGCCGTCCGGCCGGACGGCCGTCGTGACCGTGTCGGCGCTCATGCCGCGAGACTTGGCTGTCGGCAGTGCGCGCGCGCGACGGGAGACGATCCCAGGTCCGATCCCGAGCCGTCCGGCCACGTCAGCGACCCACCATCGATTCGATCCAGCGGTAGGTTCGGACCAGACCGTCCTCCAGCGGCGTGGACGGCTCCCACCCGAGCGTCTCGCGCAGCAGCGTGTTGTCGGAGTTGCGGCCGCGCACCCCCTGGGGTCCCTCGATGTGTTTGATCGACAGATTCTTCTTGCCACTGATGTCGATGACGAGACCGGCGAGGGTATTGACGGTGACCATCCGATCGGACCCGAGGTTCAGCGGGCCCGGATGATCGCCCCGCATCACGCGAAGCAGGCCCTCCACACAGTCGTCCACGTAGCAGAAGCTGCGCGTTTGCAGACCGTCGCCCCAGATGTCGATGCTGTCGCCGTCGCGCGCCATCGCCACCTTGCGGCATATCGCGGCCGGCGCCTTCTCGCGACCTCCGGCATAGGTTCCAAGGGGCCCGTAGATGTTGTGCAGCCGGACGATCCGCCCGAGCGTCCCGTACTCGGCCGCGAAGTACTCGAGGGCGCGTTCGCCGAAGAGCTTCTCCCATCCGTAGGCATCCTGCGGGGCCGCCGGATAGGCGTCGGACTCCCGGAGCGGTGTCACCTGCGCATCGGTCTGCCTCGATTCCGGATAGACGCAGGCGGACGAGCCGAACAGGTAGCGCGAGACCCCGTTCCGCCGCGCCGCCTCGAGGGTGTGGAGGTTGATGAGCGCGTTGTTGTGCAGCACGCGGGCGTGGTGGAACGAGAGATATCCCATGCCTCCCATGTCCGCCGCCAAGGCGAACACCGCGTCGACGTCTTTCGTGGCCGCGAGGCAATGGTCCGCGACCCGCAGGTCCAGCAGCTCGAACTCGTCCGCATCCGACGCGGCGAACTCGGGTTGCTTGATGTCGACGCCCCGCACCCAACAGCCCTGTCTCTTCAGCCGGTGAACGAGGTGGTGGCCGATGAAGCCTCCCGCTCCGGTGACTGCAATGCGTTTCATACGTTTGTCGCCTCGCTTGTGCTCGCCGCCTTTCATGCGCGGGTCGTCCGAACGCTACGGAAGATACGCGCGCAGGGCGGCGTCGATGCGGTCGTCCGAGATGAACCGGCAGAGCGGGTGTGCGTGGTGGGCGGGCGACCGGGGAGCGGTGATTCGGGAGCGTGAAACATCCGCGAACAGGCGTCCGAGAATCCCATCGTCCGCGACTGACGGCAATTCCCCGGCCGGCTCGTGGGACGCCACCTTCCGGGGCAGCAGGTGGTCGTACAGGCCGAGGTTCATGCCGATCACGTGGCCCATCCGGGTCATGCCAAGCAGAGGCTCACCTGCCGTGACGCTGCGCAGAACCTCGAAATACTCGTTCAATCCGGCGTCCGCAAAGGCCGGGGCACCGGATGCGAGGGACTCCTCGAGCCCGGGGGGACGAGCGCGCACGAGGTGACCGGGCCGCCGCGAAACCGCCGGCAATCGTGTCATGAAGCTGTCGGCCAACCCCCATATGTCCAGGAAGTTCTGTTCCAACCTGGCCCGCCAGGCCGTTGAACCGAGTGAGCAGATATGAAATGTATGCTCCGCGGGGAGCTCGCTGGCAAGCAACGCTCCCAGTCGGGCGGTGACATCATCCGGATAAGTCGTTCCGTTCCGAATCGAACTCCACCATGAGACGACTCCGGTCGCCGGCTGCCAGGCGGCGCGTTCATCTGCTATGCCCATTGGGAAAGATTCGAAATCCAGAACCGTTTCGAGGTAGATGACGGGACTCCTGAGCGGGGAATGGGGCCAGGCGATGATCCACGTGACCAACGCCAACAGCAGGCCGGATTGCAAACGCTTCAATGGGTGTCCTTTGAATCGCTCGACAAAGCGCTCTCTCCAATGGAAGGACATACCGATCACCACGGCGACAATCGCCGCGTAGGCTACGGTGAAGAACCGCCCGCCCATATAGTCTCCACCGGTGAAGAAGACGTAAGCCAATACGAGCACGACGCCGAAGGCGATTGCCTTTGCGGGAGGTTTCCCCAGCCACAAGAGCTGTGAGCCGATCAGCATCGTCATCGTTGCGGGATCCTTGTGCAGCGAGAACCGGTAATAGTCCAGCGCGGACGCCAAGCGGTAAAGCATCGGATGCGAGTCCGGCAGCTTGTTGTAGGCCGAGGCCGGCAGCGGAAATCCGAAGTAGACCAGCGAGAATGCCGTCCATATCAACAATGGCGCCAGCATCAATGCGCCTGTGCTGAAAACCCCGCTCCATCCCAGGCGGGCACGGTTGTCCCACAACGCCCATGCCGCGAGCGGCCAAGCCAGCAGCACGAAGTCGTGGCGGTAGAACGGGGCGAAGGCGATGAGTGCGACAAAACAGTACCAGTCCCGCCTGATCGGCGGGTCGCGGGGACGCAGACCCGGGTACAGGCGCAGCCAGACGAGGACCAGAGCAGCCGCCAGCGCATGGCCGAGCGGATTTTCCTGCCCGAACCAGGAGAAGTCGAAATGCGCCTTGCTGGCGAACAACAATCCGACGCCGAACAGCCACACGCGCGCGTCCCGCCGCGCAAGGAGCCACAGGAGCCACAACAGCATCGCGTTGCACGTCAGCGCGAAGAGGCCGTGCAGGACGAACGGGTCCGATGTAAAGAGACGTAGGGGCAGAAGGATGAAGAAATACGATACCGAGGTACTCAGGAACATGCGCTCGTACAAATTGAACCGAATGCCGTTCCCGGCAAGGAATTGCTCGACTTGGCGCAGGGCGATGAAGTAGTCGTCGGACAGCCACGCGAATTTCAGCAGGGTGACCAGATAGAGGGCCGTTCCGAGCGTCAGCAGCAGCCGGGTCGACCAGGCTTTTTCCCATGCCATGCTCGACAGGGTCATGAGGATGCGACCTCGAGACTCGACATCGACATGACGTTGGAGATGCGCGACGGCTTGTTCAGAAGACGCCAGACCACGTCGTTCAGAAAGTCCAGCACGTCGGGCGACACTGCCGTGTTCCGCATCACCGGATGGAGCCAGATCATCTTGTCCGGATCGAAGTCCGCCGCAAGATGGCCGCCCGCGACTGCCATGTCGAACAGCGCGGTACCGGGGAACGGCACCGCAAGCAGGAAGTTGGCCTTGTACATGCCGGCGTCCATGTGCCGCTTGGCAAGCAGGACCGTCTGCCTGACCTCCTCCAGCGTCTCGTCGGGCCAGCCCAGGATGTAGTTTCCTCCGACCGTGATGCCGAACTTTCGCGCGGCATGGATGAGCGACACCGTGTCGGTCTTCGCCAGGTTGAGCTTTCCCGTTGCGTACTTGTCGATGATGCGTTGCGATCCCGACTCGAAGGGCAACGACAGCTCCTGGAATCCGGCCCGCGCGAGTGTCTCGAACAACGCCTCGTCCGCAACGAGCCGGCCGGCTTTCGGACGGCACATGTGAACGATGTTGACGCCATTGGTGTCACTCAGCTTCAGGCCTCGATCGGCGATCGCGTCGATGATCCGCACCGCTCGCGCCTTCTTGGCGAGCAGCGAATCATCTTCGAGAAAGACGTGTTCGATGTTCAGGGACTGGAGGACGTCGAACTCTTCGAGCACGCGCGGTAGCGATTTCATGCGGAACTGTCGGAGATTTCCGGTGTGCGAACCCTCTCCTTCCCGGGAGATGTGACAAAAGGAGCAGTTGAAGGGACATCCCCGCGACGTCATGACGGATGCGTAGCGAACCTTGTCTTGCGGATTGAATCCCCCGCCGTGCGGGCGGGCGATTGCCGCGTATTTCTCGAGCGGCGCCAGATCCCAGGCGGGAAACGGGAGTCGATCCAGATCCTGTACGACGGGGGCGGTCGGAGTCGTGTGAATTCTTCCGGCTCTCCTGAATGCAGCGCCCGGAATATCGGAGAAGTCCCGGCAACCGCGTCGAAGATGCTCGCCGACCATCAGGATCGTGTTCTCGGCCTCGGACAGGCACACGAGATCGGCCCCGGCATTCAGGAACCACGGGGCCATGTGCCGGGCGTTCGTGCCGCCCACCAGGATCGGCTTGCCGGGATGAACCGCCTTGATGTGCCTGACGACCTCGGCCGCCGTGGACGCCTGAGGCGTATAGGAGTTCGACAAACCCACGACGTCGAAATCGCGGACCGCCTCGGCAATCTCGGCGAGCGACATGCCGACGCGGACGGTGCCATCGTCGGACTTGCGCACACGGTGGAACGAATCCTCGAGGTTCGTGCCCGGAGGGCCGACGTGCGCATCGAGGATTTCCACATCGTACCCGTGTGCTCTGAGCGCGCCTGCGAGATACAGGAGACCGAGCGATCCGTCCGGTTTCGCACTGTCCTCCGGCTGGAACTTCGACGGCGGATACAGGAGAAGGAATCTCATCCCTCGAGCTCCCACAGGGAAAGACATCTCGTGCCGCGATGCGCAAGGGCTGTCACGTCCGCCCTCCCGCACCGCGCCTCGATGCGGCGCCTACTGCGGTAGGAACACCCGCACGATGACCCCGCCCATCACGTCGCCGAGCGCGAAGTCGCGCCGCGGCGACCGGGGGTGGGCGTTGTGGCACGCGACGCAGGCCTCGACGCTCGCGACGTCGGCATAGATGGCGACAAGGCTCGGCGCCCCGGCGGCGGCGTCCTCGGCGTAGAACGCCTCGCCGGGATTGGCCTGCACGTACGCGAGCCCCTCCTCCTCGAGCGGGGTGAGCGGCGCGTTGGCGAAGTTGATGGGGTCGAGCGAGCGCAGCGAGAGCCAGTAGCCGGTGTCGTCGATCTCCTCGGAGACCAAGGCGAACATCTGCGCGGGCAGCGGCAGCGCGCTCGAGTCGAGGTAGTGCTCGGTCGCGGGGACGACGCCGTCCCCGGCGGGGCCGAGGCGCTGGACGATGTCGCGGGTGTAGACGGTGCGGTTGGCGAGCGCGAGCGCGTAGAGCATGTCGGCGACTTCGCGGGCGGGGACCGCGGCGCCGCCGGCGCCCGCGGCGTTCGCGGCGGTGAGGCCGAGCACCAGCGCCAGGGCCTTGATGGACAGTGCGCGCATGGGTGCGAACCTCCTCTGTGGATGGGATGGGTTGAGTCGAGACTCCGGTGGAGCCGGACGCACCGCTCAGGCGTCCGTGTCGCGCGAGGGGCGGATGCGCGAGGTGTACACGTACCCGCGCTCGTCGTGGGCGAACGGGTCGAGTCCCTTGTCGAGCGTCTCCTCGGTGATGCGTTCGCGCACCAGGGCGTTGACGAGCTTGAGGATGGCCCAGGTGACGGCGCCGGTGTAGACGACCGCCGACACCACCCCGATGGCCTGTACCCGGAGCTGGCCGAGGATGGCGATGTCGGCCTCGCCGCTGAACAC
>JAJDUQ010000103.1 GCA_022826505.1 Gammaproteobacteria bacterium | reverse complement strand
TGCGCGAATGCCTGGAGGCGATCGGCGCAGGACACGGCAACGCGCTGCAGGGTGGCGCAGAGACGCTCGACGGGCTCGAGGGCAACGCACACTACGACAAGCTCGCACTGCACAGCGCGATCGTGGCGGTCTGGCCGGATGCGCCGACGAGCGCCGAGGAGGGCGCAGTGATCCTGCGCCGACACTGGAAGGCGATCACCGACGGAGGACTGCGCGACGTGGCGGCCGGAGGGCAGAAGGTTTGGGAGACGCTGGTGCGCAGCGAACGGGTCGATGCCTACTTGGCCGAGGTGGTCCCGACGCTCGGTGCGAGCGCGGCGCGCCGGAGCCAGTTCGCCAAACGCGCAGGCGAGCGAGCCGCCGCACACTCCGAGGGCTGGATGGGACCAAGCATCTGAGGCGACACGAGCAAGAGCGAAAGCGTTTTCACGAACAGCACCGAGGTCTTTCGGTGATGTTCGGTAGCTGCGCCCCTTGATCCGGATCATGCCGGGGCGGCATCGACGGCCCTTGCGGAACCGCTCAGTCCGGGGATTCCGGACACGACGCAGACCTCCCGAGACAAGACCAACCGCCTTCACCGCACACCCGCCGGATTGACCACCCCGGCCCTTGATGGCTGTGGACTTCGCGATCATTGGCCCGCTCGTCCGGCCGGGTAGGCCTCGTATCCGGTTCTTGTCCATCAGGTCGCGGCTTTGCTCCACGCTCCCTTCAGACCCCGCCTCGCGACGACGCCCTTGCGGCCGGGTGGCCGCGGGCAGTGTTGTTTCTCGCTTTCTCTCGTGGAATCCCCAGGGGAATTTGCCGGTTTGTTCCGTAGACGGATTGCCTGGGATGATGGAGCAATTCGGGAAGCGGTCGGAGCGGGTGACGTTGCCTTTCCCATGAATCGTTGTTGCAGAAGCGGTGAGGATGGCGCGAGGGCGCCGCTCACCTCCTGGAGTACCTCTACGGCCTCGCCGGGGCGTTCGAGAACCAACACTTCGCCCAGATCGCCCGCTACTACGACGAGCGGCGCGAGAACCAACGCCCGTGCCCTCACAGCCAGCTCGACCTCTTCGACGACCACCACGACGACTTCGAGTTCTGAATCCTCTGCCACCCACCCAGCACCGACGCCCATCGCCCCTTCGACAGCCACCGGCGCGGTGCTGAGCCCCTCTTCGCCCCGACCGCCAGGATCATCGCGAGCACTGCAACGCCGGTGCACGTGTGCGCCCGGCTCTGCGACGATGACGGGCCAATGTGGGAAATCGAGCCTCAGCCGATCAGGAACAATCTGAGAAATCCGTTACGAAATTACGTGCGAAACAACACCCCGCTTCCGCCTCGACCCTCACCCCCCACAGGAGGAAGTGCGATGGTACGCACCGACACGATGCACGTCATCCACGCGCGCGCCGCAGGGCTCGACGTGCACAAGATGCAGATCACGGCCACGGTGCGCGTGGCCCACCCCGGCACCGAGGCCGAGGTGCTCACCCGCCAATTCAGCGCCTTGCCCAGCGGCTTGGCCGCGCTCGTCGATTGGCTGCGCGCCCACGCGGTGAGCGCCGCGGTCATGGAGGGCACCGGCATCTACTGGGAAGCGCCCTGGCAGGCGCTCGAACACGCGGGCATCGAGGCGCTGCTCGTGCACGCCCAGCACGTCAAGCAGCTCAGGGGCCGCAAGACCGACATCGCCGACAGCGTGTGGCTCGCACGCATCTGCCAGTTCGGTCTGTGTGCGCCGAGCCTCGTCCCTCCGGCGCAGTTTCGCACCCTGCGCAAAGTCTCTCGCATGCGCCGTCAGGTGGTGCGCGAGCGCGCGCGCACGCGCAACCGCATCCACCAGGTCCTCGACGCCGCCGGGGTCCGCGTCGGAGGCATCCTCTCGGACCTGTTCGGCGCCAACGGCACCCGCATCCTCGAAGGGCTCGTCGCGGGCGAGCCGCGCGACGCCATCCTCGCACAGCTCTCGCATCATGTGCGCCCGCGCACCGAGGAGCTGTGCGACGCGTTGAGCGCCCGGCTCGACGAGCCCAGCCGCTTCGTCCTGCACGACCTGTTGCACGCCTTCCACCACGCCACCGAGCGCCTCGCCGACTATGACGCCGTGCTCGGCGA
Organism: Gammaproteobacteria bacterium; assembly: GCA_022826505.1. GTDB lineage: Bacteria > Pseudomonadota > Gammaproteobacteria > HK1 > HK1 > HK1. The sequence goes on along the minus strand of JAJDUQ010000103.1, from coordinate 4,167 downwards.
AGGGCTGAGCGAGTGCGAGGACCAGCTCGCGCTCCTGATGACCATTCCCGGCATCGACCGCGCCTCGGCGCGTGCCATCCTCATCGAACTCGGCCCCGATATCGGCGTCTTCGCCTCACGCCGCCACTGCGCGGCCTGGGCGGGGCTGTGTCCCGGCAACAACGAAAGCGCCGGCAAACGCCGCTCGGGCAGAACCCGACGGGGCAATACCACCTTGCGCGAAGTCCTCATCGAGTGTGCCCACGGCGCCGCGCGCACCCACCACTGCCAGTTCCGTGGCTATCACAAGGCGCTCACCGTGCGCCGCGGCTTCAAGCGCGCCACCGTCGCCACCGCCCACAAGATGCTGCCGACAGGACATCCGGGTGTGAATTTGCACCGGTGATCACGTTCTTCGTCACCCCCTGACAGCGGCTGTGAGGACAGTCGGAGCCACAGTTCCCTGCAGCAAAAAGAATGTCCGCTCCGGCCGACGCAAGTCCCCCCACGATCAGATTGAACGGGTGGTTGGGATTGTCGCCGTAACGTCCCGGGTGCCCCGCCGGGAAATCCCAGCTTTCGCAACATCGACCTCGGAGTCCGCGGTGGACGCTCGCGATAACGCTGCTTGCCGACGAAAGCCTGAGCTCGTGGCTCGTGCGCGCAGCACTCGCCCACGGATGCGCACCCGCAGTGCTCACGCACTGGCTCTGGCCCGGCTCGCGGATCTGGACGACCGACGTCGACCGGGGGGGTGACCGAAGACCAATGCAGGGCACTCGCCACCGCATCCGGCATCGACGCCGGAGCGATCGACGGCGCATCGCTCGCCCCGCTGGCTGCGCGGATTGGCAAAGACGCGGCGACGCCCCCGCTCGGGCGCTGGCCCTGGGTGCTCACCCTCGGGACGCGCGGCGTGCGGCGCTCAGGCGGGAGCCAGTTCGGCCCGGCCTGCCTCGCCGAGGACGCAAAACCCTACCTCCGGATGGAGTGGCGGCTCGCATGGCACACGGCGTGCGAGCATCACCGCGCGGGGCTCCACGACCGCTGCCCCGTTCGCTCCTTACACACCGAAAGCAATGCGCCCCTACTGCGTCACGTTCGGGCTATCGCCATACAGTTTCGTGTTTTGACCCAAATGCTGAACGAGGTACACGACGTCTGCGGAATCGAAGCCTGGATGTTTTTCAAGGATGAACCGGTTTACAGCGACTCGGGCGACCTGCGAGACGCCAAACTTGTCCCGTAGGTGCGTCATCGCCTCGCGGTATCTCATCTCGTCTCGCACGATTCCGTTCTCGTCGACCACAACGATGATTCGCGGAAGCCCAACGACCCCCGCTTTCATCATCGCGAAGTCGGTGGGCAGGTCGTCTTTGCGTTGTGCGTCGCCCGCGAGCATCTGGAGGGTTTCCGCCGCCTTGTTCACGTCAGGAAAGTGCAATTCAAGGTTCGTACGCGGATCGATGGTTCTCTTCGAGGTGGCTTGGAGCGCGACTTGGATCTGTCCAACGGTGGCGTGGGGGACGTGTGAGCGCAACAACGCGAAGATGCCTGCGACGTGAGGCGCCGCCATCGAGGTCCCACTCATTGCCCCGAACCCCTGGGGCAGGGACGACTTGACGTTCGTTCCAGGAGCGACGAAGTCGACCAAGTCCGAGGTGTTCGAGAATTCGGTGTTGAGCCCGATGTCATCGGCCCTCGAAGCACCGACAGCAATCGCTTCGGGCACGCACGCAGGCTCGCTCACGGCGTTGTAGAACCCGTCATTGCCACTGGCAATGACCGTCGCAATCCCCAAATCACGTAGTTCGTTGATGACTGCACTTCGGGGGTCGTTGTTGCACGCGTCCTCCCTGCGTTGTCCTCCGAGACTCATGTTCACAGCCGCGATCTTGAACTCGTCGGCAAGCGTTCGAACATGCTCCAGCGCTGTAAGCTGATCCGATGGGAAGCTCTTGATGCAGGGCGTCTTGTCACTTCCACCGCACCTCCAGCCATCATTGAATTCCGTGAAGACCTGGATGGCGATCAGCCCCGCTTCATACGCGACGCCGGAGGCTTGGTACTCCTGCCCTTGGCCGGGACCGCCAAGTGCGATACCGGCGACGTGCGTTCCATGCGAGCACTGGGCCGGATTGCCCGTGCAATGGAGTCCCGAGCCGGGCGTAGTGTCGACATCCTCTCCATTCGGACACAGCGTTCTGACGTTATAGACCATGGACTTGGACGTGGAGAAGCACGCCTCGGCCTGAAGCTTCCCCGTCAGAAACGGGTGCTCGTAGTTGACCCCGGTGTCAAGAATGGCAATCGAGTGCCCGGCGCCGACGATGTCGGCCCCGTGAGCCGCGTCAGCCTCCATGAGTGGGACCGAAACGTGCAGGAACGGGTCCTCCGGTTCATCCGCGTACACCGCGGCAATCAGTGGATTCTCCTCGAGCCGTTTCAGTCCGGTCCGATTGACCTCGGCCACTGCGATGGGCAGGCTGCTGATTTGCTTGACGCTGAAAGCGTCGTCGGCAAGGATCTGCGTCAGAAATCGTGTAGGCGAATCGACGCCCAACGCAGCGGCCTCGCCCACAGGTGGGGGGGCGAGGACAACGAGGATGCGCGCTGCGTCAGCCATCTCAAGCTGCTCACTCACCCGGGGATCGATACTTGGCAGGGCGTGAAGCGAGCCTGATGCAAACGCCACGCTCATCGCCGCGCAGATTGCGAAGCCCGAGAACCGCGCTCCACGCCGGTAGCGTCGCCGGTACGTCCCTCGCATCGTTCTTTCTCGCGTCATTTCCATAGCCGCCTCCAAGATGCCGCACGGATCGTGTGATCGTAGTCGGAAGGTTTTGATACGGAATGCTGGCGCAGTGTGCACACTGCGCCAGTGGAATGGGCAGGGGTAAGCAATTGTCGGCAGGAGAATTCGGGGCTTCGGCACGAGCCGCCCGCCCGACTCGAAGGTCGGCAGCGATCGGCTGCCCTGTACATTCTTCACTTTATGATACGCGCGCGGCCACCGTTGGGATGCGGTGACGGCATTTGCGTACTTGCCATGCGCAGGCGCGCTACAGCAGCGCTACGCGGTCCCCGAATCGGCTGTCCGGCCTTCTGCTGGGGATCCTACAGGGTGTCCTTCATGCCCCGTACTGTGTCGCATCCGCATCCTTGCGGCCCACTGCGCTCATGTTGAGCTAGTGCAACAGCATCGTATGATCGCAGTCCGTATCCGTTCTCTCATCATGTCTACCCGACACGGTCTGCGGCTCCGCTCTCCGCGTCGGTGACGTTCTCAGCCGCCTGTCCACTTGCGCCGTACTATGCGCCGATTGGTCTGAAAGTCAACTATGAGGAGCAAAAGGTAGTGGGCCAGTTTGAAAAGGAATCGCATTCTCCAGCATTGCGCCATACCACAGAATCGCGCAGACTGTTCGCGGTCAGGATTGACGGACCAATGGCCAATAGGGGGAGCGAGTCATGTCTGGGCAGCAGACGGTTTCCACAGCCACGCAGCTCGTCCTTGCCTTCGTCGCGGTGATCGGTCTCTCAGGTGCTGCGGTGCATTATGTCGCGGCGCAGACTGGCAGGGTAGAGCTGCAAGCCGCCAAGCTGGAATCGGTCTCCGCACAGATTCCCTTCATTTGGAACGCTGTACAGCTCCAGGGGGAAAGGCTGGCCACCGTGGAAGACGAGCTGGCGGCCGTCAAAGCCGGCGTGGCACAGAATGCGAGCCTGCTTGAGGAAGCCAAGAAGCGGGACGAAGAGATGTTGGATCTCCTGAAGGCCATCAGGCGGCAGAGAGGAGGGGGGGAAACGCAATGATGCCATCCAAGCAGCCACCACGGCCGCGAGACACGAATCAGCTCGCGAAGCACGTCATTGGCGTGGCGACCGGCCAAGCGTCCGATGCCGCGCCGGAGCCGACCGGACGGGCGATAGGTGGCCATGCCCGCGCCGCCAGCATGACGCCGGAGCAGCGGTCCGAAGCGGGACGACTCGCCGCCGCCGCGCGCTGGCGAGACTGAGCATAAGGGACAGCCGGAGCGGCCCTATCCAGGGCTCCTCAAAAGTCGGCCTTGGCGGGGAATCGCGGGCTGAAGCGCCGGGATCGAAGGCATCTGGTCCTCGTTCGACGGCCGGATGCCCTCGATCCCAGATGCTCGCGCCAAGCCGGGGGTCGACATGGCGAGACAC
>JAJDUQ010000201.1 GCA_022826505.1 Gammaproteobacteria bacterium | reverse complement strand
GCCCTCACCGGCACTCGCATAGCGTGCCGGGCGCACCCGCGCCCGCCCTCTCATTGACGCCCCGCCCCGAGCGCTACGTGCCTCGGGACGGCACCGCTCGCATGTGTAAAGATGATTCACCGGATTTTGATCGGTGCCCAGGGCGGGAAGTCGGGCGACTCGATCGTCGTCAAACAGATCCTGCAGGGTCGGCGCCGGCGGCGGAATCTTCATCGGCGAGGGGGACCGGTTGATGGCTCGGCGAAATGTAAATCAACTACTAATCTCGATCAAATTAGTAGTTGATTGTCACCTCGCGAGCAGACCCACCCGCACCACCTCGTTTGCCGGAGCGGTCGCCGGGTCGATGTCCTTGCGTCGCTGGCGAAAGTTGAAGCTGATGCTGATCCGCTCGTCGGCGAGGCCGCCCTCCTCTCGCCGCTACGCACGGTCGTCCCTTGCCATCCCGTTCCGCGCCGTCCCGTCCCGATTCTCGACCGGCTCCGAACAGGCACCCGCCATGTTCGGGTGCGTGGAGTGGACGAGTCATCCCGGAAACGCGATGAGCCTGCCGGCCACCGGCTGGTAGAACGCCTCTGCCCAGGTATGGGCGGAGCGGCGCTTCGGGTCGAAGTACGGGGTGATCACGTGCGCCTGCGGGCGCGGGTCGGTGAGGCAGAGAAGGATAGGCAGAATAACGCGTCGATTGCGATGGTTGCGGGAGTATCGGTGTGGTCGTTGTCGGGTCCGATGTCGGTGCCAGAGCAGACGAATCGCGGTCGAGGTGACGCGATTTCGAGCCGACAGACATGAACGCATGTCCGCAAGGCGGTGCAGGGCGAAGGGCACGGGAGGCGAGGCGCAGCCGGGCTGTCGTGCACCTGCGGGCGCAGTCAGGACAGGGCCGGAGATGGGGAGTGTCTTCAGTATCAGCTCACGGCCGATGTCGGCGAAATCTGCGCCTCCGTATCGCGTTCCGCCAACGTGGTGCTCGGCTCGGGGTCACGTGCTCGCGCTGCTTCGCCTGTTCGCCGGACGACGGGGAACCCGTTCGTGATGCGATAGCCCACGGTCGCCGGCTCCACGTCCCGGAGCCGGCGGCGCGGGCACTGGTTGCGGCCTCGGAGCTGCGTTCACGCATTCACTCCCCGCGCACCCGCATCAGCGCGTCGACCGCGCAGACGCGATCGGTCAGGACGAACAGCGGATTGACCTCGACCTCCACGACGTCGTTGTCCTCGCGACACAGGCGCGATGCGAGCCGGGACAGCGCGTCGACGACCACGGCCCGATTCGCCGGCGCGGCGCTCCGGAATCCGTCCAGCAGACGGGACATGCGCAACCGCCCCAGCGCCTCCTCCAGATCGGCGCGCGACGCCGGCAGCAGAATTGTCACCGCGTCCGCCACCAGCTCGGTCAGGACACCACCGCTCGCAAGTGTCATCGCGAGCCCGAACCGGGGGTCGGTCCGAACGCCGACCAGTAGCTCGGCCAGCGGCGGCCCGACCATGCGCTCGACGAGGAACCGGTCCGCCGAAGCGCCCGCGTCGAAGCGGCGCACGCCGGCGTGGATCCGGGCAACCGCGGCCTCCACCTCCGCCGGACTCGAAATCCCCAGGGCGACGGCACCGGCCTCGGTCTTGTGCGGCAAGTGCTCGTTCACAAGCTTCACCGCAACCGGAAACCCGATGCTCGCCGCGACCTCCGGCGCGGCACGCGCACCCGTCACGCAACCGGCGGGGATCGGGATCCCGACCCCGTGCAGCCAGCGCTTGGCCCGATGCTCGTCGACGCTCGTCACGGGGCCGGTCCCGGCAAGACGGGCCGCGACCCCGGCACCGGCTTCGACCTCCGCACCCGCGCCGGCCCGAACTCCCACTCCCGCGCCGGCTGCTGCCCGGGCCTCGGCTTCGAAGCGGTCGCCAGCCTCGGCTTCGGTCCCGAACGCACACCCCACTCCAATCGGCGGCGCCGCACCGGCTTGCGCGCCGACCGCGCGCGCCTCGCGCCGCATCCGCTCCCGCTGCCGCCCGTGCCAGACCGCGCCCGCGATGGCGTCCAGGGCCTCGCGGAGTCCCTGCATCGGCGCCACCCCATCCGTGATCAGCATCTCCCGGGTGGCCCGGTCGAGGTTCTCCGGCAACGTGCTGCACACCGCGGCCGGAATCCCCGCCGCCCGCGTCGCCGCGACGAACGACCGCGCGTCGCTCAGGTAGCTGTCCTTGCTCTCGTCGAGTCCCTCGAGAGGGTAGTCCTGCACGATCACCGCGATGTCGAAAGGGTCCTCGAACATGGTCCCGAACACCGCCCCGACGTGTTCCGGCATGCCCCATATCGGGGTGGTGTAATCGAGCGGATTCGAGACCGTGGCAGTGTGGGGCAGGCACTCGGCGAGACGTCCGGCCGTCCGCCCGGACGGCGGCGGAAACCGAAGCCCGACGACCTGCGCGTAGTCGGCGAGCATCGCCGCGGCGCCGCCCGAGCAGGTGAGGCCGGCGACTCGATCTCCCTCCGGCACGCCCGCCACGCACAGGAACTTCAGCGTCTCCAGAAGCTGGGCGGGGGTGGAGACCCGGATGACGCCGAGACGGTCGAACAGGGCCTGGTAGAGATCGTCGTCGCCGGACAGTGCGCCGGTATGGCTGACGGTCAGGCGCGCCCCGATCTCCGATACCCCGGTCTTCAGTGCAACCACCGGGATACCGGCACCCACCGCCTCGCGGACCGCTACCGAGAATTCGGCGACGTCCGGAATGTCCTCGATGTGCAGCCCGATGGCCCGCACTCCGCGAAAACCGGCGAAGACGTCGACGCAGTCGGCCAGGGTCACCACCGACTGGTTCCCGATCGAGGCCATGAACGCGAACGGCACCGAGCGCTGACTCATGGTGAGATCGGAGGAGAGCATGCCGCTCTGGGTGACGATGGCGGCGCCGTAGCCCGGACACGAGCCCCCGTGCGCGAACGGCCACAGGGCGGCCCGATCGAGGTAGTTGATGAAGCCATAGCAGTTCGGACCGATCAGGGCGAGGTCGCCGGCCGCCTCGACCAGCGCCGCCTCGAGCCGCGCTCCCTCGCCTCCGGTCTCGGCGAACCCCGCGGTGTGGCAGACCGCCCCGCCGGCACCCATCGCGGCCAGCCGTGCGACGGTGTCGATAGCCGCCTCGCGCGGTACCGCCACGAAGGCGGCGTCGGGCGGCTCCGGAAGATCGTCGACGCTGCGCAAGCACCGGTGTCCGCCGATCGACTCGCGGCGCGGATTGACCGGCCATACAGGCCCCCGGTAACCGATTCGCGCGCACTCTCCCGCCACCGTCTCGGCCTCGCGCCCACCGATGACGGCCACGTGGCGCGGGTTCAGCAGACGCTCGAGATTGAGGCGCCGGGAGGGAGTCATGCGCGCGCCGCTCCCTTGCACGATCCCGGACGCTCGCACCGCACCCGATTCACTCGTCGCACGGAACGATTGCGCCGAGCCGGACCCACTTGCCGAATCGGCCACGTGCGCCCGGCCGAACCCTCGCGCAGCCGCGGACCCATGCGCGCCGCACGAGTCCGCACCCTCCCGCACCCATCCGCCCGACTCCACCGCGCCCCGCATTCATCCGCCGACCCACCCCGTTCCACACTCATCCGCCGACCCGCCCCGTTCCACACTCATCCGCCGACCCGCCCTGTCCCGCACTCACGCACCGAGCGGCCTGAGAATCGAGCGCGTGATGATGTGGCGCTGGATCTCGGAGGTGCCGTCCCAGATTCGCTCCAGCCGCGCATCGCGCCACAGGCGCTGGACCGGGACCTCCTCCATCAGCCCCATGCCTCCGTGAATCTGCACGGTGCGGTCGGCGGTCCGCCCCAGCATCTCGGAGCAGTACAGCTTGACCATCGCCGCGTCCGCCTCGGTCATCGCGCCGCGCTCGGCCTTCTCCACCGTGTGCATCACCAGCAGATCCGCCGCCCGGAGTTCCACGGCGGTATCCGCAAGCTTGAATCCCGTCGCCTGGAACTGACCGATGGGCCGGTCGAACTGGCGGCGCATCGCGGCCCACTCGGCCGCCAGGCCGAACAGCCGCTCCGCCTTGCCGCAGCAGGTCGCCCCCACCCAGACCCGCCCCATGCCGAGCCACTTCCCGGACAGATCGAGCCCCCTGCCCTCCTCGCCCAGAATCTGGCCCGGGCCGAGCCGCACGTCGGAGAAGTGGAGCCGGAACGTGAGGTGGCCGCGGTAGCTGACGCACCGATTGCCCTCCGCGATATGGAAGCCCTTCTCCCCCACGTCGACCAGGAACGCGGTGATGCGCTTGCGCGGGCCGCGCGCCGTCTCGTCCACGCCGGTCGCCGCGAACACGATCGCGAAGTCCGGCATCGTGGGACCGGACGCGAAGTGCTTGGCGCCGTTGAGAATCCAGTCGTCGCCGTCGCGCCGGGCATGGGTCCTCATCGACATGATGTCGGACCCCGCCTCGGGCTCGGTGAGGGCGAAGAGCTCGCGCTTCTCCGCTCGCACGCAGGGCAGCAGGTAGCGCTCCCTCTGATCGCCCTCGCACGCGAGCAGGATTTCCGTGGGGCGGCCGATCCAGGCATGCAGCGCGTGGCTGGTCTTGCCGTACTCGCGCTCCACCACGGCCATGCTGCGGTAACCGAGCCCTCCCCCACCCACCGCCTCGGGCAGGTTTGCGGCGTAGAGCCCGGACTCGATAGCGCGAGCCTCGATCTGGCGCCCGAGTTCGGGAGGCACCTCGCCGCGGCGGTCGACCTCGTCTTCGTGCGGATGGATCTCCCGTTCCATGAAGGACCGGACCGTGTCGAGCAGCATCCGCTGCTCGTGGTTCAGCTCGATGTCCATCCGTAGCCTCCGGGTCTGGAATGCGGGATCCGTCCACGCACGCGGCGACCGAGCACGATCGAGACGGCGATGGTCGACGCCGAATGCACCACCGCGGTGGCCGTCACGGTTGAATCGATGTTCTCGCGGATGCCACCCCGCGCACGCCGGGGTACCGGCAGCGTCGTCTTGTCGGCTCCCGAGGGGCCCGGCCGGATCAGGAGCTCTCCGCCCCCGATGTGCAACTTGGCATCCGCGATCGCGACGACCTCTCCGGAACGCTTGCACAGGCACGTCATCGGCAGGCAGCCGGTGTTCGGATGCGGTGCCGGCGCAACTCGATGCCGATCCTCCGCTCCGGCCGCAATCAGTGCCGGCGCAGACCCAGCCTCTCGCGGGCTTCCTCGGGGCCGACCACTCTCGCGCCCATCAGTTCCACGATACGAACCGCCCGCTCGACCAGCTCGGCGTTGGTGGCCAGCACCCCGCGGCTGAGATAGAGATTGTCCTCCAGTCCCACCCGCACGTTGCCGCCCATCGCGACGGCGGCGGCGGCAAGCGGCATCTGCATGCGCGAGATGCCGAATCCTGCCCACACCGCCCCGCCGGGCAACTCGTCCTTCATCACCTTCATGGTGTCGACGCTGTGGTCGGCGCCCCAGGGGATGCCGAGGCAGATCTGGAACAACGGCGGTTCCTTGATCAGACCTTCCGCAATCATCTGCCGGGCGAAGCGGATCTGGCCCAGCTCGAACACTTCGAGCTCGGGCTTCACGCCCCAGTCCCTGACCATCTCGGCCATCGCGCGCAGGCAGGCCGGGGTGGAGATGTAGATCTCGTCGCCGTCGCCGAAGTTCATCGTGCCGCAGTCGATGCTGCAGATCTCGGGCCGCAACTCCGCGACGTGAACAAGGCGCTCCACCGGCCCCACCATGTCGGTGCCCGGGCCGGGCATCGCGGGATTGTCCGCGCTCGACGCCCAGTCGCCGCCCATGCCGCTCGTGAGGTTGATCACCACGTCGGTGTCGCTCGCCCGCACCCGCTCCACGGCTTCCCGGAACAGCGCCGGATCCCGGCTCCCCTTGCCGGTCTCGGGATCTCGGACGTGGATGTGGGCGATCGCCGCGCCGGCCCGAGCCGCCTCGATGGCCGCGTCCGCGACCTGCTCGGGGGTGACCGGGACCCCCGGATGCCTGCTCACCGTGTCCCCCGCGCCGGTCACCGCGCAAGTCACCACCACCTCGTAGTTCATGTGTCGGAAACCTCCCTGCAAACGTCGCATGGCCGCCGTCGCTGCGACCGAGTCGAATTGCGGTCCGGATGTCCTCGGCAGCGTGTCCATTCGTCCGCACGCCCCTTCGAACCCGCCCGAACGTTTCGCGATTTGTGCGTCCAGGCACTGATCGCCGAATGTTCGGGCCACGTACCACACCGCCAGCGTTCCGCCCTCGCATATCGACCATTTTGCGGTTCGCATGACGGGCCATCTGTAGAATTCTCGCCACTTGTGTTTGTTTTTCGACAGATACTCTGCTCAGATGAACCGGTGGCGGTGCAAGCATTTCGAAGCAGGGACTGCGCAGGGCGGCAGGGACTTGACAGCACGTCGAGCCCCGGGGCGCGTCCATGATTCCGCGAGGAGCGGATGGCGGCGCCCGAAGGGAGCACGCCACCGCGCAGCCCATGCCGGCAGGTCGGCGCCCGCGGCTGTGCGTCGGCGAGAATCTCGCGCTGGGAGGCCGCATCCGTGAAGAATTCCCGCGACACGAACGGGACCCGGACGACCAGGGTCACGTTCGTGGTCGTTCCCCGGTTCAACATGATGTCGCTGACGGCGGCCATCGAGCCGATGCGCGTCGCCAACTATCTGGCGCCGGAGACGCTGTTCGAGTGGGAGTACCGTTCACCCGCGGGGGGCATGGTCACCGCCAGCAACGGCATGACGGTCGCGTCGTCTTCCGTCGAGGCATCCGAGGGACCGCTCGACGTCGTGGTGCTCTGCGGGAGCTGGGGATGCGAGCACTTTCGGTCCCCCGATCTGTTCCAGTGGCTGCGCCGCCAGGCGGGACGCGGAGCCACTCTGATCGCGCTGGAGTCCGGTGCCTACCTGCTGGCCCGCGCCGGCCTGCTGCGCAATCGGCTCGCCACCACCCACTGGTCCATCCTGGCCGGGTTCGCGGAGCAGTTCCCCGACACGTTCGTGCGCGAGCAGGCCTTTACCACCGACGGATCCGTGATGACCTGCGCCGGCGGGACCGCGAGCCTTGATCTCATGCTGCACCTCATCTCCGAACGGCACGGCGCGCAGCTCGCATCGGAGATCGCGGACCAGATTCTGCACCACCCCGTCAGGCTCGCGGACGCCCCTCAACGCCACACCATGGGCGCAGCCACCGACGCGCTGCACCCGGACGTCAAGGCCGCCATCGCGCTCATCGAGGAGCATGTCGACGAGCCGTGGCCGGTCCCGAGAATCGCGGCCGGGCTGGGCATCTCGCAGCGCCAGATCGAGCGGCTGTTCCAGCGCCACCTCGGATGTTCCGTCGTCCAGTTCAGCCAGCTTCTCAGGCTGCAGTATGCCCGGGTGCTGCTGACCAGCACGCGCATGTCGATCCGCGAGGTGTCGGTCGCGTGCGGCTTCAACTCCCTGTCCTACTTCTCGCAGGCGTTCTCCCGGTGCTTCTCGCGGCGGCCGAGCGAGTACCGCCAGGCATGGCCGGAGGGCGATCCCGCACCCTCGTGGCCGGGAACCCTGTTCGCCTTCGTCGAGCGAGCCCGGCTCGCGCGCCGACGCCGCATCGAGACGGCGGAGACGGGTCGCGGGTTCATGGACCGCGTCGAGTGGCCCTGATCGCGCGGAGAATCGCGACGATTCCCCGATCCCGCTCCGCCGCAAGTTCCTCGAAGCTTCGTCCCGCCGCCATCGCGTCGCAGCCGTCGACCATGCGATCGCGAAGCTCCCTGGTCAGGGCCGGCGCGACAAGCCGGGACCAGGGCAGATCGAGCGCGGGACCGAACTGATCCAGATTGGTGGCCATGCCGCCCTCGCCGCACGCCACGTGAAACGCCATGCACTGACCCATCAGCGCAAGCCGGGGTCCGGGTCCGTGCATCAGGGCGAAATCGATCTGCTCCGGCGTCGCCTCGCCGTTGGCGACCATGTGCAGCGCTTCGCGCCACAGCGCCTCCTGCAGTCGGGTTGCGACGAACCCGGGGACTTCGCGTTTCAGCACCAGCGGTTCCTTGCCCGCCGCGCGGTAGAACGTCTGTGCCCACTCGATCGCGTCCACCGAGGTCTCTCGGCCTCCCGTGATCTCCACCAGGGGCAGCAGATACGGCGGATTGAACGGATGTCCGACCACCGTGCGCGCGGGCGTCGGACACCGCGCCTGAATGTCGGTCATGGGCAGCCCCGACGTGCTCGACGCGATGATCACCTCCGGGGGCGTCAGGCGGCCCAGAGTCGAGTAGAGGGCCTGCTTGACATCGAGGACCTCGGGAGCGCTCTCCTGCACGAACTCCGCGGTGCCGACCGCTTCGGCGAGATCGAATGAAACACGCAGCCGGTCCAGCGACGCCCGCTCATCCAGGCCGAGGGCCTCGAGGATGCGCCACGCAGTCCCGACGATGCCGCGAAACCTCTTCTCCTCGGCAGCGTCGTGCAGATAGCTGCACACGTCGTAGCCCCGGGCGAGGAAGAACGCGGTCCAGCCCCCACCGATGGGGCCGCCGCCCAGGCTGGCGACGCAGCGCACCTCCTCCGGGCGCGGTCTGGGCATGCCCGCGACTACCGGCCCTTGAACCGCGGCTTGCGCTTCTCCACGAAGGCGCGCACGCCCTCCGCGGCGTCCTCCGACTGCAGCATGGCTCGGTAGACCGGAAGCTCTCCGGTGCGCATGACGCCGAACGCATGCTCGAGCGGACGGCATTCGATGGCCCGCAGCACCTCCTTCACGCTCTGCATGGCAAGGGGTGCCGCCTCGGCGAGCTGCGCCGCCCAGGCCCGCGCGCACTCCATCAGCTCGTCCTTCGGAACGACCTTGTTGACAAGACCGTATCGCGCCGCCTCTTCCGCACCCATCCGGCGTCCCATCAACAGCATTTCCATCGCGATGTTGCAGGGAATGCGTCGCGGCAGGCGCTGAATGGCGCCGGCGTCCGGCACCATGCCGAGCGGCATCTCGGGGAGCGCGAACTCCACGTGGTCGGCCGCGATGATCAGATCACCGGCCAGGGCCAGCTCGAATCCGCCGCCGATCGCGAGCCCGTTCAGGGCGACCACCACCGGTTTGTTCAGGGTCCAGTTCTCGGTCAGGCCGGCAAAGCCGCCTTCCCCGTAGTCGCCGTCGTCCCACCACTCGTCGAGCTGGGCCTGCCCGGCGTCCAGCGCCTTCAGATCCCAGCCGGCGGAGAAGATCCGATCGCCCTCGGCGGTCAGAATCGCCACCCTCAGCTCGGGGTCGTCACGCAGCGTCGCGAACGCCTCGCCGAGTTCCCGACTCATCGCATGGTCGATGGCGTTGACCTTGGGCTTGTTCAGCCTGATCTCGACGATCGGGCCGTCGCGGGCAATCTCTACATGTCGTGTCACGTCGTTCCCTCGCAGCGGGCGGTCCCGGCGGTTCGCGGTCCGTTCACGCGAATGCCGGCATCACTTCCTTGACGAACAGCTCCAGCGACCGTTTCTGCTCCTTCATCCCCAGGCCCAGGCTCGCGTAGTACGTGAAGTGGTCGACGCCGAGCGCGTCGTAGGCCCGGAGCTTCGCGATCACCTCGTCCGGGGTGCCGAACAGGAGGTTGTCGTGGAGCATGCGCGGGTCGTACTCGCCGCGGTTCTCCAGCTCCGAGAGATCGACGGTCCGGGGAAATCCGTCGGCCACGTCGCCGAGGTTCTTGAACAGGTTCTCGAACTGGCCGAACTGGCGCATCGCGGCCTTCACCGGCACCTCCCAGTCCTCCTTGCGCTCGTAGACCACGGTGTGGCGCATGGTGGCGAAGAGCGGCCGCCGCGCGCCGGGGTTGTCGGCCAGGGCCTTCTCCAGGTGGCCCCGGTACAGCTCGACCTCGGACATCGGACGCGTGAGGGCCCAGGAGAGTATGTTGCACTCGTGCTTGACCGCGAAGTCGTACGTGTCCGGCGAACGCGCCGCGATCCAGATCGGCGGATGCGGTCTCTGCACCGGCTTCGGCACCGAGGTCGCGGCGGGAAAGGACCAGAACTCGCCGTGGTGCTCGTAGTCGCCCTGCCACAGGGCCTTCACGGCCGGCAGCATCTCGTACATGTAGCGGAAGCCGTCCGTGCGCGCGAGGCCGGGATGCATGCGGTCGAACTCGCGCTGGTATGCGCCGGAGCCGATGCCGAACTCGAGCCGCCCGCCGCTGTAGAGATCGAGCAGTGCCGCCTCGCCCGCGGCCTTGATGGGATGCCAGTATGCCGCGACCACAACCGCCGAGCCCAGTCTGATCCGGGACGTATGAGCCGCCCACCAGGTCAGGATCTGGAACGGATTGGGAGCGATGGTCATCTCCAGCGCATGGTGCTCGGCCGCCCACGCAATCGCGAACCCGCCCTCGTCGGCCATCTGCACCATCTCCAGCGTATGGCGCTCGACGTCTGCCATGTCGAGGTTCGGCGACAGGCGCTCCATGTTGATTGCGAGCTGAAACTTCATGGGACATGACCTCCCGGAGCGTTCGACGTGCGCCGATCATCGATGGAAACCCGGAACGGGAGTTCAGCTTTATCGCCTGCCGTGTCGCAATTTCGACAACGTTCGGAGCTCGCGATCGTCGTGGCGCGCCGCCCGACACCGTCGCTTGAGCGCAGCAAGAATCGCGGGTATCCATGCACTGGAAGGCGCAAGGCATCCGTGCGGACATGCCGGCCACCGTTCATGCGCGTCTCCATCGACACCTGCACGCCGTCCGGTAATGCAGGCGACGTTGCTACCCCTGCGGCGGTACGTACCCTTGCGGCGCCGCCGAGCCCTCTCCGAAGAAGTACTTCTCCAGCTCCTGTTCGAGGAACCGCCGGGCTGCGGGGTCGGTGACCTTCAGGCGGTTCTCGTTGATGAGCATCGTCTGGTGGGCGAGCCACTGCTGCCACGCGGGCTTCGACACGCTCTCGAACACCCGCTTTCCGAGCTCCCCGGGCAGGGGCGGGAAATCGAGGCCCTCGGCTTCTTCTCCCAGCCTGATGCACTGGACGGTTCTTGCCATCTGCGCTGCCTCGTCGAATGGGACTGTCAGGCCGCGATTGTCTCCAATTGCAGGCGACGGATCGATTCGCGAGTCCGGGACGACGCGCCGCGGGACCACGGGGCGGTTGCGGAGGACGGTTCGAATTACGAGTCGCGGAGCGACGGGGCGGTTGCGGGACGGTGAACCGAATCGCGGTTCGCGAATCGCAAGCCACCGGGAGACGGGCCGGCCCAAATCCGCCGGCAGGGCGTCACCGACCCGGTCGACGGAGGCACCTGGGCGCACTCGCGGCGGCTACGCGGGCACGAGCGCCTCGATCAGCCGCTTCACCGGTGCGGCCAGCCCGATGCTCGCGACGGCGCCGGGCGCAACCCAGCGCAACTCGCCCGAGTCGGCGACGCCCGCCACGGCCGCGCCGTCGCCGCAGATCTCGACCAGGACGGGATGTACGTCGAGCCTGAAATGGGTGAACCCGTGGGCGATCGGCGCGAGCCTGGTGACCGAGGCCGGGCAAAGACCGAACCGCGACCGGCAGGTCGCCTCGATGTCGGCCGAGGGGTCGCACTCCGGAAAGCACCACAGCCCGCCCCAGATACCGGTCGGAGGCCGGCGTTCGAGAAGCAGCGAGCCAGTCGGAGCGCGCAGCACCAGGAACGCGGTCTCGCGGCGCGGCGTGGCGCGACGAGGCCGCGGCGCGGGGAGCCTTGCCTGGGTGCCCTCGCGTCGCGCGGTGCAGTCGGAGCCGATGGGGCAGAGCGCGCACAAGGGCCGCGACCGCACGCAGAGCATCGCTCCGAGGTCCATGATCGCCTGGGTGTAGGCGGCTACGCGTTCGTCGGGGGTGTGGCGTTCCGCAAGCGTCCAGAGAGCGCGCTCGACCCGGCTCTGCCCCGGCCAGCCGTCGATGCCATGGTAGCGGCAGAGCACGCGCCTGACGTTGCCGTCGAGGATGGGATGCCGGTCACCGTGGCTGAGCGCGAGGATCGCCCCGGCGGTCGAGCGGCCGATCCCCGGCAGGGCGACGAGCGCGTCGAGGTTGCGCGGCATCTCGCCGCCGTGCCGGTCACGCACGAGGACCGCGGCACGGTGCAGGTTGCGTGCTCTCGAGTAGTAGCCGAGTCCGGTCCACAGCGCGAGCACTTCGTCGAGGGGAGCGTCCGCCAGCGTTTCGAGCACCGGGAACCGCGCCACGAACCGTTCGTAGTACCCGACGACAACGCTGACCTGAGTCTGCTGGAGCATGATCTCGGATACCCACACTCGGTACGGAGTCGGGTCGCGTTGCCAGGGCAGGTGCTTGCGGCCGTGGCGCGCATGCCAGTCGATCAGCCGTGCGGCGATCGGCTCGAACTCGTCGTTCATGAAGCCGGGAGCCGGAACGAAATCGGCGAAGAACGCTTCTGCACGTTCAGCCCGACATCGGCATTCGTGACGGAGCAGAAGCCAACGGGCCGCATGAAACGCCGGAGCTCGTCTTGCTCAGGATCACGACGCCTCGCGGCCGAACATGGACGTCGGGATCGGCACCCGCCTCGCTGCCCATCGACAGCCGACGTGAGCCCGTCATCCGGAATCGAACCTTTCCCGCGCCCGCGCGACCGCGGCCCGCACCCGTCCCGGCGCGGTTCCGCCCGGATGGTCCCGCGCCGCCACCGAGCCTTCGAGAGTCAGTACTTCGAACACGTCGGCCTCGATGACGGGAGAGAAGGACCGAAGCTCCTCCAGCGTCATCTCCGACAGATCCCGTCCGGTCTCCACCGCGCCGCGAACCGCGCGCCCCACTGCCTCGTGGGCGTCGCGAAACGGCACCGCCCTGCGCACGAGATAGTCGGCGAGGTCGGTCGCGGTCATGTAGCCGAGCCTCGCCGCCTCGTGCATCCGGTCGCGTCTGCATTCGAGAGTGCGGAGCATCCCGGCGAATACCCGGAGACAGTCCGTGACGGTGTCGATGGTGTCGAACAGAGGTTCCTTGTCCTCCTGGTTGTCGCGGTTGTAGGCGAGCGGCTGACCCTTCATCAGCACCAGCAGCGCACTGAGGTGGCCGATGACCCGCGCGCTCTTGCCGCGCACCAGCTCCGGGACGTCCGGGTTCTTCTTCTGCGGCATGATGGACGAGCCCGTGCAGTAGGCGTCGCCGAGCTCGACGAACGCGAAGGGCGCCGACACCCACAGCACCAGCTCCTCCGACATCCGCGAGAGGTGCATCATCACGAGCGCGCAGTCGGAGACGAACTCGATCGCGAAGTCACGGTCGCTCACCGCATCCATGGAGTTCTCGCACAGTCCCTCGAATTCGAGCAGCCGCGCGGTGATCGAGCGGTCGATTGGATACGGTGTTCCCGCGAGGGCGGCCGCGCCGAGCGGCATGCGGTTGACTCGGGCACGACACTCGATGAACCGTTCGGCATCGCGTTCCAGCATCTCGAACCATGCAAGCACGTGGTGACCGAAGGTGATCGGCTGCGCGGGCTGGAGGTGGGTGCAGCCGGGCAGCACGGTCTCCGCTTCGCGCTCCGCGATCGAAAGGATGACGTCCTGCAACGCGCGAACGGACCCGACGATGTCGTCGAGCGCTTCACGCACCAGGAGGCGCACACCGGTAGCCACCTGGTCGTTGCGCGACCGTGCGGTGTGCAGGCGCTTGCCGGCGTCACCGATTCGGTCGGTGAGCACGGACTCGACGTTCATGTGCACGTCTTCGAGCGAGGTGCGCCACTCGAAGCCACCCGCTTCGATGTCGGCCAGGATGCCCTCGAGCCCCCGAATGATGGCGTCCCGGTCACCGGGGCTCAGCACGCCGACCTCGGCGAGCATCGTCGCGTGCGCGATCGAGCCCCGGATGTCGTGCTTCGCGAGCCGGTGGTCGAAGCTCACGGATTCGGTGAACCGCTCGACCAGCGCATCCGTCGGCTCGGTGAATCGGCCCGCCCAGAGCTTGGCGGATGGGGTTTCGTCGCTCATCGATTGCCTCCGGATGGGTCGGTCGTCGGGTGGAGTCTCGTGCCTCGCGTCGGAGAAGTATCGCCGAACCCGGTCCGACTCCGACTATCGAAGATCCCCCCATCGCGCCTGCAGCACGCTGAGCGCGACCAGTGCCGCCGTTTCGGTCCGCAGAACCCTCGGACCGAGGCGCACCGCGGTGAAGCCCGCGATCCGAACGCGCTCGACTTCGGGGGGGGCGAAGCCTCCTTCCGGACCGACGAGAAGTCGTAGCGGACGGTCCGGTGGAGGCGGCGCGATGTCGCAGGGTGACGCTTCGGCGTGAGGCGAGAGGACGATGCGCGGACCTGCGCCCGGGCGCGCCAGCCACGTATCGAAATCCACGACGTCCAGTACCTCCGGCACCCGCGTGCGTCCCGACTGTTGCGCGGCATGGACTGCAATCGCGCGCCAATGCGCAATCCGACGCGCCGCCCGCGCCGAATTCAGCTTCACCACGGTACGCCGGCAGACGATGGGGTGAATCGCTTGCACGCCCAGCTCGGTTGCCTTCTGGACGACCAGGTCCATTCGATCGCCCTTGCAGATCCCCTGTCCGAGATCGATCTCGAGCGTCGACTCGCGGTCGACGGCCGTGTGCGCACCGACGTCGACCTCCACTCCACCACGGTGGGCTCGTGCGATGGTGGCGTCGTACTCGCCGCCGCGTCCGTCGAAGACCGTGAGCGCATCGCCGGCTCCGAGCCGCAATACGCGTGTCGCGTGATGGCCCGCGGACTCGGGCAGGGTGAGCCTCGTTCCGGCTTCGAGCGGCAAACCGACGAACAGACGCGGGATTCTCATCGTCATCGTTTCGTGCAGGCGGTCCGCTGTCCCGGACCGGAGGTTCTTCCGGAGACATGATCCCCGAAACTCGGGCTCGGGAACCAGAGTCCAGGCTGCAAAGGTTCGACGACACGGCGGGGCGCAACCCCGGTATGGGCACGCAGCCTCAGCACGGATGTCCATCGATTCCCACACCAGCGACCATGGCCGCCCTTGCCGGCGGTTCGGGCTCCTGCGCGCACGGAGGCAGAGGCCGACACCTGAATCTCGAACATTGGTGCCGGGTGCCGTCACCGTGCGATGATGATCGCATCGCACCCCCGCACACGATGCGATTCGCGGCCTGCGCGAGCCTGCATGCGCACGGCCATCTCTTCGCGAGCGGCCCGTTCGGGCCGCGCCTGCACCACCATTCGGAGGAAGGATCATGAATCACCGCCGTGAGGGCGTTCGCACGCCCCGCCGTCTCGTACCGCGCGTCGCGCCGCTCGCGGCAGGTTGCCTCGTGCTTCTGGCCGGCATGCAGACACCCGCGGCCGACGATGGCCCCAGGCTGGAATCGAGCGTCCAGCGCCTGAGCTACATGATTGGTCTCCAGGTCGGGCAGTCGCTCCGCCAGCAGGGTCTCCATGAGATCGATACCGCAGCACTTGCGGCGGCCCTGAACGACGTGTTCCAGGACCACCCGCCGAGACTCACGCTGGAAGAGATGCAGGCGGCGCAAGCTGCGTTCCAGGCCGAACGCGCCGCGCAGCAGGGCCGGGAGGCGACGGACAACCTGGCGGCCGGGGAGGCGTTCTTCGCATCGAATGCGAGTAACGAGGGCGTCGAGCAGACCTCGGACGGACTCCAGTACCGTGTCCTTCGCGCGGGCGAGGGGGCAACCCCCACCGCCGAGGACCGAGTGGTGGTGCACTACCGGGGCAGGCTGCTCGACGGCACCGAGTTCGACAGCTCGTACGGGCGCGGCGAACCGACCGAGTTCATGCTCGGCGCGGTGATCCCGGGCTGGCAGGCGGCGCTGCAGCGCATGCAGGTGGGGGCGCGCTGGGAGGTGTGGATTCCGGCCGAGCTTGCCTACGGTGAACGAGGCGCCGGCGGCGCCATTGGTCCGAACCAGGCGCTGCACTTCGAGATCGAACTCCTCGAGATCAAGCCGAAGGGCTGAGTCCGGAGTTCACACCTCACGGGTCGCGCGAAACTCGATGTCGGGCCAACGCTCGACGGCGAGGTTGAGGTTGACTATCGTCGGCGCGAGATAGGTCAGGTCGCCGGCGCCGTCGAACGCGAGGCGGGTGTCGTTCCTGCGACGGAACGCCTCCAGGCGAGCCGGGTCACCGCTGCTCACCCAGCGCGCGGTGGTGACGTCGACCGGCTCGTATCGGCTTTCGACGCCGTACTCGTTGCGCAGTCGCCAGGCAACCACGTCGAACTGCAGGACACCCACTGCCCCGAGAATGAGGTCGTTGGTGGCGAGCGGGCGAAACACCTGCGTGGCGCCTTCCTCGCTCAACTGATCGAGTCCCTTCTGCAGAGCCTTCAGGCGCAACGGGTCGCGGAGCATGACCCGTCGGAACAGCTCCGGGGCAAAGCTCGGGATCCCCGTGAACTTGAGCGCCTCGCCCTGCGTGAAGGTGTCCCCGATCCTGATCGTTCCGTGATTCGGCAGTCCGATGATGTCGCCGGCACAGGCATCGTCCACCTGATCGCGATCGCGGGCCATGAAGGTGATGGCGTTCGCCACCTGCACGTCCTTGCCGGTGCGCACGTGGCGAACGCGCATTCCCCGGCGATAACGTCCGGAGGTGACGCGCAGGAACGCGATGCGGTCGCGATGCTGCGGGTCCATGTTTGCCTGAATCTTGAAGACGAATCCGCTGAACCGTTCCTCCTCGGGGCCGACCGTTCGCTGCTCGGCCGTGCGTGGCCCGGGCCTGGGCGCAAGCTCGACGAACTTCTCCAGCAACTCGCGAACACCGAAGTTGTTCAGCGCGGAGCCGAAGAACACCGGGGTCATGGCGGCGTCGAGATACGCGCGGGCGTCGAGCTCGTGACTGGCGCCGCGCACGAGCTCCACCTCCTCGCGCAGCTCCTCGGCCTGTGTCCCGAGACGTTCGTCGAGCGCCGGGTTGTCGATGCCCTCGACGACTTCACCTTCCACGATGCCACCGTCGTGGCGTGCACTGAAGAAGTGAATCCGGTCGTCGAGCAGGTGGTACACGCCCTTGAAACGCCGGCCGCTTCCAATCGGCCACGTCACCGGTGCGCACCGCAGTCCGAGCACCTGCTCGATCTCGTCGAGCAGCTCGACGGGATCGCGGCTTTCGCGATCCATCTTGTTCACGAATGTGACAATCGGGGTGTCGCGCAGCCGGCACACTTCCATCAGGCGGATGGTGCGCGCCTCGATGCCACGGGCCGCGTCGATGACCATGAGAGCCGAGTCGACCGCGGTCAGGGTGCGGTAGGTATCTTCGGAGAAGTCCTCGTGGCCGGGTGTGTCGAGCAGGTTCACGATACGTCCCGCGTAGGGGAACTGCATCACCGAGGACGTGACGGAAATACCACGCTGCCTCTCGAGCTCCATCCAGTCGGAGGTCGCATGGCGCGCGGCCTTGCGCCCCTTGACGGTGCCGGCAAGCCGCACCGCACCGCCGAACAGCAACAGCTTCTCGGTGAGAGTCGTCTTTCCCGCATCGGGGTGGGAGATGATCGCGAACGTACGCCGACGCGCGATCTCGGCGAGAACATCACGGTCCGGCACGTTGGGATGACTCGGGTGCGGCCCGGTGCATGGTGTCGGAATACGACGCCGGGAAATAGAAAGGGCGTTGACCGGAGCGCACGCGCGCCCCGGTCGGATGAGAACTCGCCGGCCCGAATTCGTCTACTGGCCGGCGATACGCCTGCTGCTGACTGCTACGCCTGAGCCGTGACGTTTCGTGCCTGCAAGCCCTTCGGGCCTTGCTCGACTTCGAAGCTGACGGTCTGCCCCTCGCTCAAGGTACGAAATCCGGACGCGTTGATCGCGGAGAAGTGGACGAATACGTCCTCTCCGCCGTCCTGAGGGGCGATGAAGCCATACCCCTTCGAGTCGTTGAACCACTTCACGGTACCGATCGGCATTGATACTCACCTCTGAACAGAAACGAATGAACGCCTGCGGGCCATCTCAGCTACGAACGGGGAAACCAGGAGGCACTCCGAAGGGCATGACAGCTTTGCAGCGCGGACGGCAGTATAGCCCCATTCTCGTGGGGATAGTCAATCATTGTCGATGGTCTTCGACCACACCCGAGCCGCGCCGATTCGGAGGATAGTAGACAAGGGTGACCGCCACCAACGCGGCGAAAGCGGTGTAGGTCAGGGTGAACGCCCACGGCGGGGCGTCGTAGAAGATCAGCCGTTGCAGCCAGTACCCGACGAAGCTCTCGGCGACAACGGGACTCCCGGCGGCCGCCCGAAGCCGAAACTCCAGCCAGGTGAGCGGACACACGACCCCGAACCAGGACTCGAGCACCACCAGCGCGATGGCGCCGACATGAACCAGGCGGAAGGTGGGATTGCGCGGCCAGCGCCAGCCGAGCATCCACCCGGCCA
The DNA here is from genome assembly GCA_022826505.1 of Gammaproteobacteria bacterium. Taxonomy (GTDB): domain Bacteria; phylum Pseudomonadota; class Gammaproteobacteria; order HK1; family HK1; genus HK1. The sequence continues at coordinate 20,573 of JAJDUQ010000201.1, read as the reverse complement.
GGATCAGGCCCTGACCTGCCAGCACGAATACGATGAACGCTGCATGGGCAATCAGCGTGAGATCCGCGGCGGTGGTCAGAACACTGTGCGGCATGCCCTACGTGCAATCCGGTCTCGGAAACACTCGGAACGGCGCCAGGGTTCTTCCGTTCGGCGTGCGCATCATTGCGAACTCCGGTTCGCGGTCAGTTCGTCGATCGCCGAAGTGGCTGCGTGTGCCGGTAATCGGTCTGCGCCGAACGCGGGCATGACCTGTTCCGCGAAGCGCTCGACAGACGGCATCCGGACGTCACGGGCCAGCCACGCCGGTCTCCAGGCTCAGCATCGCGAGCTTGCGTCCCCCGCCCCACCGGTAGTCACCGAGAACGCCGGATGCACGTATAACCCGATGGCAGGGAATGATCCAGGCGACGGGATTGGACGCAATCGCGTTGCCGGCCGCCCGTGACGCGCCGGGCACCCCGACGCGACGAGCGACGTCGCCATAGGATGTGACGCCACCCGAGGGAATCGTCAGAAGCGCACGCCACACCTTGATCTGGAATGGGGTGCCGCGCACGTGCAGCGTGAAGTCTTCGCCGCGGCGACACTCACCGAAGACCTTCCTCGCGATACCGGCAGTGGCTCCCGAATCGGCGACGAAGGTGGCCGACTCGAATCCTCGGGCCAGGGACGCCAGCACCTCGGCGGACCGCGTCGGGGATGCGAACGCGAGCCCGCACACGCCGCGGGTGGTACGCATGATCACGCAGCATCCGAACGGGGACGGGTGAATGCCGTACCTGATCGTGAGTCCCCGACCCCGGTGCTTGTACTCGCCGGGAGTCATCGCCTCGACGTTCACGAAGAGGTCGTGCAACCGGCCGGGTCCGGACAGGCCTGAGGAGTAGGCGGCGTCGAGCACGCTGCGCGACTGCGCCAGCACCTGCTTCGCGCGCTCCAGAGTGAGGAACTGCACGTACTTTTTCGGACTCAGCCCCACCTGGCGCCGAAAACTGCGCTGAAAGTGGTACTCGCTCAGACCCACCTGGCTCGCCGCCTCGGCCAGCGAGGGCTGGTGTTCGAAGTTTCGGGACAGCCAGTCGAGCGCGCGTTCGACCTCGGACGCATCCTTCTGGCTCGAATTGGACTCGGGAAGTGCTCCGTCCATCGGCCGCAGCGCATCGGGCGCGTTCATCGACATCTCCTCTCCGGTGCGGGATCGCAAGCGTCGATCGAGGCAAAGGGAACTCTCGGACACACGGACGCTCGACGAACGGAATCATCGCGCCGGAACGATGTGCGGGCGACCCGATTCTTGCGCAGTTCCGCTATTCGTCGAAGTAGCGCCGCCCGAGCCTGAATGCGTCCGCGTCTACGACCGGTTCCGCGCCTCCGAATGACGGTCCGGCGACGGGGGGTGCACCGGCAGAGACTGCGACCACCACCCCTCTCGCCGTCTCGGTGGCGGCGAAGAGATCGTCCCAGGCGTCCGCGAGTTCGTCCCTCGTGACGGCGCGCACCGCCTCGACAAGGCGCTCGCGTCGGTCGAATGCGTAGTTCTCGCGGTCGATTTCCCCCCAGTAACGCTCGGTGCGGTCGACGAGTCGCGTCTCGGCTTCCAGGAGGTAGCTCTCCACCGCCGTCCGGTGACGCGCGAAAACGTCGGCAGGCATTTCGCGCAGGACGGTGCGGGAACGGTCGATGAAGGCCTCCACATGCTCATGGAGCGCCTCGGGCAATGTCGACGGGGATTGAATGACCAGTGCCAGACCCGGCGCCTCGAGCACCGACAGCAGCGTTGCGAAGACGATGTATCCGATTTCGCGTTCCGTGCGCAGCTCGTGGAAGAACCGGTTTCCGGTCGCCTGCGCCAGCACCCCCATCGTCGCCTGCTCGGCAAGGCTGCGCTCGCGTCCTTGGGCGTAGACGGCGAGGGCATGGTCTTCGTGCTCGCTCGCGATCCATCGAAGGTACCGCGTACCGGGCTCGAGCCGTACCACTCGCCCATGCGACACCGGCGTCGGTCGCATCGAACCCAGCAGCTCGCGCTCCAGCACCTCACCCAGTGCCTTCGCGTCCTTGACGGCCACGTTCCCGTGGGCGAGAGCGACGATCTCGCCACGCTCGAAGAATCGGGTCGCATACTCGCGCAGATCCTCGACCTCCACCGCTTCGAGCGCCTCGCTCAATGCATCGTCGGACCAGTACGGGTCGAGCAGCAACTCGCGCACGTTGGCAATCGCACGGCGCGACGGCCGACGCTCGCCGACGTTTCGGAGCTGGCGGGCGTACTCGGTCTTCTCCGCCTCGAACCGTCCGGCGGGCAACGGCAGCCTCCGCAGGGTCGACACGATCCGCTCGAGCAGCAACTCCTGCTTGTCGCTCCAGCCGGAGAGGCGGACGCTGATTCCGCGGCGGTGCCGGTAGAGCGAATAGGTCTGCCCGGCGAGCGCGGCGGGATACGCGAACTCGTTGAGTGCGTCATTCGCCATGCGGGTGAACAACGCACTCAGCACCGCGTGTCGCGGCGAATCGTTGACGATCGGAGAACGCACCGCGAAATAGAAATTCGTGCGCGGCTGTCGAAACTCGACGTCGGCCCGGTGCCACAGTTCGAAGCCGGGCCGGCTTGCGATGCGGACCGGTTTCGGCTCGGGCGCAGCGGCAGCGATCAGTGCCAGATCGCCGGGGACGAACGGATTGGGTTCCGGGAGCGCGAGCGCGTCGTCGGCAATCGCGTCGCGCCACTCCGCCACGACCTCCCTCGGAATCGAATTCAGCCGATACGGCGTCTCGTACAACGGTGCAACCGCATCCGTGGTCACGCCCCTCGCCATCGCGGTCACGAGCACGCGTTCGGGGACGAGCGCTTCGAGAAACCGCCGCTCCAGCACGGGGTCGAAGTCGTCGAACCGGTAGGGTGCGGTCAACACTTCACGTACCGGATAGACGTGCAGGGCGGCGGCGAGCGACACCGCGTACGCGCGGGCGTCATTCTTCTCCAGATAGTCGAACTGGATTCGTGCCATGCGCGCGAGCTCTTCATGGAAGCGCGGCTCGATGCCCTCCTCGCGTATGAGGTCCAGATAGGCGAACACCGATGCGACGACGTCGTCCAGGTGTTCGAGCCCCGATTCCGTCGCCCTTATGGTGACGCCGAACGTCGCGAAATCCCGGTGTCCCATGCCCGGACCCGCGCTCAAACCCTCCGCCCAGCCGCGCGCCTTGAGAGTCGAGAGCAGACTGCCGCGGCCTTCGTGTCCGAGAAGGTGCGACACGAGCGCCAGAGGATGCGCCCGATAGTGCGGGCGAAGCGACGGGATCGCGAACGAGAGCGCGATGCTGCGAATCTCGCGGATCGGTTCAATGTCCAGCCGCGCTGGCAGGAGTTCTTCCGGATAGAGCGGGACGGTGATGCGCGGCGGTTCGAATTCTCGGCGCGGCACCACGCTGAAGCGCGTCCGCACCCAGTCTTCGAGCATACCGAGCGGCTCGCGGCCCACCACCACGAGCTTCATCAGGTGCGACGAATAGGCGCCCTCGTAGAAATCAATCAGTTCGTCGCGGATATCGGAGCCGGGGCGGTCCGCCAGCGACTGCGCGGTGCCGACGAAAGACCGAGAGAGCGGATGGCGAGGATCGAGGGCCTGCTTCCATGCGGCGTATCTGCGCATCCGGTCGCTGCGCAGACGCGAGACGAACTCGGAGTGCACGACCTGACGTTCGCGCTCGACGTAGTCGCGGTCGAAACGGGGTGAGACGAAGAACTGGGCGAAGCGGTCGAGCGCGCCGTCGAGGTGCGAGGCGTCGACGTCGAAGAAGTAGCTCGTGTTGGCGAACGAGGTCGTGGCGTTGCTGGAGCCGCCGTGCTCGGTCAGAAACCGGTTGTACTCCCCGGGATCCGGATACTTCTCGGTGCCGAGAAACAGCATGTGCTCGAGGAAGTGCGCGAGTCCCGGCCGAGCCTCCGGGTCGTTGCCGCTGCCCACGTTGACATTGAGCGCCGCTGCTGCCTTGTCCGCGTCGGGGTCGGAGACGACGAGCGCCTCGAGCCCGTTGTCGAGCATGACGGCGCGGTAGTCCCGGGTGTCGGCAGGGCTGCGCTCGATTCCGGCGCCGTGCACCGGCACGAGACCTGCAAGCAACAGGACATATGCAACGACGGAAGGAAGAGAAGATGCGCTCAGCATGCCGGAGCCTCGGTCGGATAACACGGACAGGCCCACTTGGACCGCACCCCGAGCGGAATCGTTCGGCGCTTCACCTTACCCGACGCACACGGATTGGCGCGCGAACGAACTGCACCGGCGGGCGTGAACACCGGTCGTGTCGCGCGGTCGCGCGTTCAATCTATCAGCTTTCCGTGCTCGTCGAAGAACGGGAAGGGACCTTCGAAACTGCCGATGAAGCTCAAGTGGCTGACAAGGCCCGTGTCCTCCCGCCAATGATGAAGCTGGCAGAGCGCGGGTTCGATGACGAAGCACGGTGGACCGTTCTCGCGCAGATCGAACGCCACGTAGTGCGATGGACTCGGGGCGATGGAGGCGGTCACGCCGTGCCACTGGAGCTGGATGGGTCGGTGCACATGACCGCACATCACCCTCATCACCTGAGGGTGGGATTCGATCAGCGCGCCCAGGGCATCGCCGGCATCGCAGTTCTGGACGTCCATGTGGGTGATGCCGGTCAGGAACGGAGGATGGTGCATGTAGAGCGCCGTCGGGCGATCGGGCGCCTGCGCCAGGGTTCGGTCGAGCCACTCCAGGCGCCGGTCGCACAAGGTCCCGCCCGGCGCACCGGGAATCGTGGTGTCGAGACCGATCAGTCGGACCGGATAGTCCTCTACCGCGTAGTGCAGGAACTCCCCGTCGTCGGGCAGGTAGTCGTGGTCGGAGAAGGCACGACGCAGGTTCTCGCGATCGTCGTGATTGCCGGGAATGACGTAGACCGGACACTCCAGTGGAGCGATGAGCCGCCGCAGCAGGCGGTACTCCTCCGGTTTCCCGAAGTCCACGAGATCGCCGGTCATGAGCACGATGTCGGGTCTCGGATCGAGTCGCCCGAGGTGCTCGACACACCGAGCCAGATTGGCCGCGGTATTCACCTTCCGGTAGGCCAGCCTGCCTTCGGTCTTGATATGGGTATCGGTAATCTGTGCAATCAACATGCCGGCATCTCGATGCTTCGAATCACGGCGCCTCCCCATCCGGAATCGTCAGGGTATCCGGCCCGACAACCAGTCCGACGTTCTCGCCTTGCGTGAACTCGTGCCGGTCCGAGGTCTCCACCACCAGCACCGTGTCGCCGCCGCCCCTGACGATGATCCGAGTGCGGTCGCCAAGAAAGAATGCGGCTTCCACGACACCGGCCAGGTGCCCTTCGCCGGGGTCGGTGAACGTCAGGTTCTCGGGCCGAAACAGCACCTCGACCTCCCCCGCTCCCTCCTTGCTCCAGGGAATCGCGCCGGCCGCGGTCCGGACCACTCCGTTGGAGATCACGCCGCGCACCCGGTTCATGGTGCCGATGAAGTCGGCCACGAACCGGTTCGACGGCTGGTAGTAGATCTGACGAGGGGTGCCGACCTGCGCGACCCTGCCGTGGCTCATCACCACGATTCGATCACCCAGCGCCATGGCCTCCGCCTGATCGTGGGTGACGTAGATGGCGGTGATGCCGAGCCGGCGCAGCAGGGCGTCGATATCCACTCTCAAGCGCTCGCGCAGCAGCGCATCGAGCGCGGTGAGCGGCTCGTCGAGCAACAGCACGCGAGGCTGCACCGCGATGGCTCTCGCGAGCGCCACCCGCTGGCGCTGTCCGCCGGAGAGCTGATCGATCTCCCGATCCTTCAGCTCCACGATGTCCATCATCTCGAGCATTTCGCGAACGCGCCGCGCGATTTCTTCGCCGGAGACCTTCCTCACCTTCAGTCCGTAGGCGACGTTCTGCTCGACGTTCATGTTCGGGAACAGGGCATAGGACTGAAACACCATCCCGACGTTGCGCAGCTCGATTGGCACCTGCGTCACGTCTTCCCCGTTGAACAGCACCCGCCCGCCCGGATCGGGACTCTCGAGCCCGGCGATGATTCGAAGAGTGGTGGTCTTGCCGCAGCCGGACGGCCCCAGGAAGACCACGGTCTCGCCGTCTTCGATTTCGAGACTCAGCGGCCACAGGGCGCGCGTGCCGTCGGCGAAGGTCTTCGCACATTCGATCAGGGAGACGGCGGTACCGGCGATCATCGGTCGGCCTGAAATCCTGGCTCACGCGTTCGTGCGGCCGGAAGAAATCGAGGACTCGATGGAACGGCCCGATTCGCCGTCGAGCGAGTCGTCTTCCGGAATGACCTTGCGAGGGGCGCGGGGTTGACCCCAGAGCTGCAGAGCCATGAGCAGGGGAATCAGCATGATCAGGAACACTACCGTGTAGGCGCTGCCGATCTCCAGGCGCATGGACGCGTAACTGTCCGCCAGTCCCACCGGCAACGTCTTCGTCAGGGGCGTGTGCAACATCCAGGTGAGGTTGAACTCCCCGATGGAAAGCGTCACCACCATCAGGGAGCCGGCCAGGATGCCGGACCGACAGTTGGGGATCACGATCTGGAAGAAGCGTTGCCAGAACCGTGCCCCGAGGCTTGCGGCGCTTTCCTCCAGGGTCTTGAAGTCGGTGGACGACAGCACCGCGAGCACCGCGCGAATCATGAAGGGCAGCGTGTACAGCACGTGGCCCACGAGGATGAAGGTCCAGCTCAGGCGAAACCCCCGAATCTGGCCGTAGCTGATGATCAGCGCGAGCGCGATCGCCAGTCCGGGAATGGCGAGGGGAAGCACCAGGAACTCCTCGATCATGCGAGTGACGCGCCCTGGTCGCTTGGCCAGCACGTAGGCGGCGGGAACGCCGAGAACGATCGTGCACGCGAGACAGGCCAGGGCGATGCCCATGGACAGGAAGATGGTGTCGGCGTACAGGTCCCAGACCTCGAACACCCACCGCAGGGTGAAGCCGCTCTTGATGCCCTGGAAGAAGTTGCTCGTGAACCCGGCCATGACGGACATGCACACGGGCACGATCAGGAATGCGCACACCAGCAGCGTGAACGCGAGCTGGATCGGGAAGTAGCGCGATCGGCCCATCGTTCCCTCAACCGGCCGCCGCGACGGTGGAGCCGGCCAGCGAACGGGCCGCATTCAGCGCGATCCAGGTGATCAGGCCCAGCACGATGCTCAGCGCGGCCGCCATGGCGATGTTCGCGTTCAGCGTGAACTCGGTGTAGATGGTCATCGGCAGAACGTCGATGTCGGTCGCCAGCGTGAAGGCGGTACCGAAGGCGCCCATCGCGGTGGCGAAGCAGATGGCCCCGGACGCGATCAGGGCCGGCTTCAGACCGGGCAGGATGACGTCCTTGACGACGAGCCAGGGCGACGCCCCCAGCGAACGGGCCGCCTCCTCCAGCGCCGGATTGAGCTTCTCCGCGGCCGCCATGATGGTGAGGACCACCCGGGGAATCGAAAAGTAGACGTAGCCCATGAACAGTCCCGCCATGGAGTACGCGAACACGAGCTTGTCCCCGGCGAGCGCCAGCGTGATATCTCCGATGAGCCCTTGCCGGCCCGCGAGCATGATGACCATGAACCCCACCACCACTCCCGGAAACGCCAGCGGGAAGGTAAGCAGCGAGATCAGGATCTTTCGTCCCGAGAACCGGTTGCGTTCGAGGAAGAGTCCGGACACGACCGATATCGCCAGCGTCGCCACGGTCACGCTCGCGGACAGCACGATGGTTGCAATCAGGCTTTCCAGGTAGCGCGGCGTCGTCAGGAAGGCCACGTAGGCACGGGCGCCCAGGTCGCCGCTGCCCGCCACCATCACCAGCCGTGCCATCGGCAACAGAAAGAACGCCGCGAACACCGTCAACGACGGCAACACCAGCAGCGTGAGGTGGTGCAGTTCGCGATGTTTCACGGCCGGCCGCTCACGGACCGGCAAGGCGGCTCGCCGCCCCGCCGGCCCGACTGCGTCCTACCGGACTTCGTTCAGGTACCGGTCACGGAACCCGACCTGAACCGCGGCCATCTTCGCGTAGTCGATGGGTGCCGCACGGGCATAGTCGGAGGCCGGATTGAACTTCGAGGCCACGTCGTCGGACATCGCCTCCGCCCGGATGGGCCGGAGATAGGCATTGGCCCACATCGCCTGACCCTGGTCGGACATGATGAAGTCCAGGATCTTTCGGCCCTTGTCCGGATTCGGTGCGCCCTTGACCAGACTCATCACGTACGGCACCACCACCGTGCCCTCCTGCGGAATCACGAACGCCACGTTCGCCTCGTCCTTGTACTTGGCCCGGTAGGCGTTGAAGTCGTAGTCGAACAGGATCGGGATCTCACCGGACAGCACCCGGGCGTACGAGGTCTGCTTGGGCACGATGGGGTCGTTTTCCTTCAGCTTCCTGAAGAACTCGATGCCCGGCGAGAAGTCGTCCAGCGAACCGCCCATGGCGAGGTTCACCGCCACCGCTCCCGCGTAGCCGACGAAGGCGCTGCTCGGGTCGAGGTAGCCGACCTTGCCGTCGTACTCCGGCTTCAGCAGATCGGCCCACGATGTCGGCACCGCCGCGCCACCGAGTGCGTCCACGTTCACGAACAGGCCGAGAGTTCCGTAGTGGATCGTGAACCAGTGCCCTTCCGAGTCCTTGAGCCCGTCGGGAATGTCGTCGAAATTGGCGGGCTTGTACGCTTCGGTGACCTGCTTCTCCTTCGCCTGGATGCCGAAGGACACGCCGTAGTACGCGACGTCGGCGACCGGGCTGTCCTTCTCGGCGATGAGCTGCGACAGGGTCTGTCCGGAGTTCTTGTTGTCGTGCGGGATCTCGTACCCGAGATTCTTCTCGATGGCCTTGAGCATGCTTGCCCAGTCCGCCCATTGCGGCGGACAGTTGTAGCAGATGGCATCGGCGGCGGGAGCGACGTTCGAGAACGTGATCGCGATGGCGCCCAGAGCGGCGGCGACGAGCCTTGCAGATTTCATGTTGGTTCTCCCCGAATCGATTTCACAGGTGGATGGTTCCCTTGGTGGCTACACCGGGGTCCCTTTCGGTGCGGTCGTTTCCCTGGGCTCGGCCCAGGACTCTCCATGACGCAACCGATACGGCAGCGTCAGATTCGTGGCCGGCGCTCCGGCATTCAGACGTTCAAGCAGATGTTCGACGGCGCGCATGCCCATGTCTTCGGCCGGCTGCACCACCGTCGCGAGGCTCGGCGACATGTACTGGCCCACCTCGATGCCGTCGAATCCGGTGACCGAGATGTCGTCCGGCACCCCGAGCCCCAGGGCGGCGAATCCCCGGATGGCGGCAATGGCGAGCATGTCCGTGGAGCAGAAGAGCGCGGTGGGGGCGGGGTCGCAGGACAGCAGGAAGCGGCAGTGCCGTGCGAGATCGCGGCTGTCGAAACCCACCTCGATGACAGGCCCCGGACGCAACCCGCCGTCTGCCATGGCTCGCTCGTATCCTTCTCGCCGCAGGTTCGAACGATCCGACGCCTGGAAGTCTCCCGCGATCATCGCAATGCGACGGTGGCCCATCTGCATGAGCCGGCTGACGATTTCACGGGCGGCAGCGTAGTTGTCGATGGTGACGATCGAATGGCTCGCCGTGCCGGCCGGGTTGAACACCAGCACGAACGGCACATGCGCGCGACCCAGGAACTCCAGCGCCCGGCTCGTCGATTCGTCCGCGACCGTCAGCACGAGGCCCTCGACGCGGTTGCACAGCAGCACGTCGATGGCGGCCACCTCCTTTTCGGGCACGTAGTTCGAGGAGGTCAGCAGGATGCGGTACCCGCCCGCTTCCGCGGCATGCTCGATCCCCTGCACGGCGTCCGCGAAGATGGGGTTGCGCAGACTGGGCACGAGCACGCCGAGGGTGCCGCTGCGCGCCGTCTTCAATCCCCGCCCGATGACGTTGGGACGAAACCCGGTCTCGCGAATCGCTTCATCCACCGTCAGACGGGTCCGCTCGCTGACCGACCCCCGACCATTCATCACCCGCGAGACGGTGGCGACCGACACGCCAGCCCGACTCGCAACCTCGCGGATGGTGGGCGGCTTGCTCATTCGAGCCATCCGGGAGAAACGAATGAGTGGTCACAGGGAGCGAATCCGACGGGTCTGTCCGACGAGCGCATCACGGGATCTCGACTGGGAGGGTTCGGACTGTAATCGTTTTCATTTTCGGTGTAAACGTTTTCACAAACACCCGACCCCAGTCAGTTCCTCCACACAGTGACGACGAGTGACGGAGATGATGCCGACGAATTCGACTCGACACTCAACTTGTTGATTTCAAGTCGGTCTTGACCTCGGCGCAAGGCGCGAGCCGGTTCCACCGTGCGCCAGCGCCGGGTCGGCAGGGACGCCGATGTGGCGAACAACTCGTCGAATGACCGAAAGCCGCTACGTGAGGAACCATGCCTTCGTCGTCGTCAGTCGGTCACGAATGAACGGACCTGCATGGACAGCGGTTCACCCGCACCGAGTCGCCCGAAGCGATTCAGGCGCTCTCCGTCGCCTTGCCCCCGAGGCACTTTGGAGACTCGGGCGCGCCGGCGCCGGCACGAGCCCAGCCATCTTCGGTGTAGGTATGCACTGCGAGCGCATGCACACCACCGCTCATCTCGTCGTCGACCGCGCGGAACACCATCCGGTGCTGTGCGACCCGCGGCTTGCCGGCGAAGGCGTCGGAGACGACGACGACCTTGAAGTGGGTTTCGGAGCCGGCGGGAACATTGTGCTGTCCGCTCTCGTTCACCACCTCAAGATGCACCGGCGACAGCGCACCGGTGAGCTTTTCGCGAATTCGTTGCTCTACGATCATTTCTGATGTCTCGGTGGCTGCTTCGGGTGCCGACGAAGAATACGGAACTGTCCGGCCCGTGGGAACGCTCGGCGCTGCCTTCGCCGAAAGTCCGGATTTGGCATATCGACCAGACCTTCTCGGCCAGCACACGCCGGTTCGGAGATACCTTCGGACGCCTCGACGACGCGGACCTGCTCCGCGTCAACCGAGCGCCGGCATTGTTTCCGGGCATCGCGAGCTGACGCGCAGGTTGTCAGGATCCGCCGCGAGCTCGACCCGCCTCACAGCGACAGACGCCGGTCGCGCTCGCTCGCCCAGAGCGCGGCCTCGGCACCGCCAGCGAATACCGCGAGCGACTCGGCGAGTCGGGTCGAGAACCGCTTGGGTGCCACGAATCGAACGCCGACCAGTTCGGCGCGCTCGTTGGCTTCCAGGAGGTAGTCGTCGCTCGTGATGAGCGTATCGCACAGGCCGAGGTCCTTGGCGCGACGTGCGAGCCAGTGCTCTCCGGTGGCCACCTTGTCGATGTCGAGTCCCGGACGCTGCTCGGTGACGAAGCTCTTGAAGATGCCGTGGATGTCCTCGATGTCCTGCCTGAGCTTCGCGCGGTCGGCGTCGGTGTTCTCCCCGAACATGGTGATGGTGCGCTTGTACTCCCCGCCCTTGAACTGCTCGAAGTCGATGCCGTGGCTGTCGAGCAGGCGGTGGAAGTTCGGTATCTGCGCGAGCACCCCGATCGAGCCGAGGACCGCAAACGGCGCGGCGACGACGCGATCCGCCACGCAGGCCATCATGTAGCCGCCGCTCGCCGCAATCTTGTCCACGCTCACCGTCAGCGGGATGCCGCGCTTGCGTACCCGCAGGAGCTGCGAAGCTGCAAGGCCGTGTTCGTGGACGAGACCGCCGGCGTTCTCGAGCCGCACCAGCACTTCGTCCTCGGGCCGCGCGAATCCCAGCACCGCGGTGATCTCCTCGCGCAACGAGGCGACGGCGCTCGCGCGAATGTCCCCCTTGAAGTCGAGCACGAACACCCGAGGTCGGTCCGCGCGGCCCTTCTTTTGGCGAGCTTTCGACGCGCGCTTGCGGGCCTTCGCGGCGGCCTTGCGTTCCTTGGCGCCGAGCAACCCGCTCTCGAGCGTCTGCTTCATCTCGCGATAGCGTGCCCCCAGATCACGGACTTCGAGCCGCTCCGGGCCGCCGCCGCCGCGCCGGCGGGTGGCAAGCGCGGCGACCAGGAGGACCACCACCGCGACGGCCGCGACGACGGTGAGGGTTTCGGCCAGAAACAGTCCGTACTGCAGCAGATAGTCGAGCATCGTGCGGGCTCCTGTCCTGATTGATTCGCGCCGATCTTGCCACGACCCCACCCGGTGGAACCGCTACCGGCGACGACGGTCGGTCACAGTGTGGAACGACCGCGCGACTCTTGCCGGACCGACCGATTCGGCGCGCACCGGCATGCACGTGCAGGCCCGGTGGCCGCGATACCGCACAGGGCTCTCGAAGGTGGATGAGTCAACCGGTGCGGACACCACCGGGTGCGGCGGCCGACTGCAGGCCGCAAAGCGCTTCGTCCACAGTACCGGCGACACGCAGCAGCGCGCGCTGATCGGGGGCGAGGTAACCGGCCGCGGTCATTTCGTCGAGAAACGCGACCATGGAGTCGTAGTATCCGTCGACATTGAGCAGCACCGATGGCTTGTCGTGGATGCCGAGCTGGGTCCACGTCCACATCTCGAACAGTTCGTCCATGGTGCCGATGCCGCCGGGAAGGGAGATGAACCCGTCGGAGAGCTCGGCCATGAGGGATTTCCGCTCGAGCATTCCATCCACCGCACGCAGCTCCGCGAGTCCGCGATGGAGGAACTCGCGCTGGAACAGGTCGCGCGGGATGACGCCGACGACGCGGCCGCGCGCGGCGATGGCAGCATCGGCCACTGCGCCCATCATGCCTCGTCCCCCGCCGCCGTAGACGAGTTCGATTCCGTTCTCGGCAATCGCCGTCCCGAGCGCCCGGGCCGCCTCCAGGTACGCCGGCGCCCGGCCGTCGCGTGCACCGCAGAAAACGCAGATTCTCTTCATGTCGTGTCTTGGACCCTCGCTGGTTGCTGGTCGTTCGATCGTCGATGAGCCGCTGCCGGTTTCCCGCACGATAGCACCCCGAACCCGTCTGCCCGGTGTCGCCGTTCGCGCTCCCCGTCCTGCATGCAGGCGATCTCGTCCAATGGCCCGGAACCGGCCGCGTGCCGATGGCCCGCACGCGAGCGAACCTGCGCGATCCCGCCCGGTACGCGATTCGGCGGCCGGTTCGACAGCCCGGTGCATGGGAACACGTCGTGCCGATATCATCACTGCGCTGCTTTCCCTACCTGGAGGAACGATTCCGATGCCGGCGGACATCCGATTCAACCGGGAACTCGACTTCGAGTACGGAGTGCTGGAGACCGTGGCGCCGTCGATCCGGCGCGTGATCGCCCGCAATCCGAGCCCGTTCACGTTTCACGGCACCGGCACCTACGTGGTGGGGCACGGACGCGTCGCGGTCATCGACCCCGGGCCGGCGCTCGGAGCGCACATCGACGCCCTGGTCCACGGGCTTCGGGGCGAGACCATCACCCACGTGCTCGTCACCCATACGCACCTGGACCATTCACCGGGATGTGCCTTGCTGCGCGGCCACGTGTCGGCCCCGACGTACGGATTCGGACCACACGGCTCGGGCCGGAACCCGGCCGCAGGCGACGAAACCGTGGTGGTCGAGGAAGGCGCGGACTTCGAATTCGCACCCGACGTCGAGGTGCGCGACGGTGACGTCATCGAGTGCGACGGGTTCAGCTTCGAGTGCGTATACACGCCCGGCCATACCTCCAACCACATGTGCTACCGGTTGCGCGAGGACCGGGCCCTGTTCTGCGGCGACCACGTGATGGGCTGGTCGACCACCATCGTGTCACCGCCGGACGGACACATGGGCACCTACATCGCGAGCCTGGAGCGGCTGCTGGGCGGCGCCGACCGGACTTACTGGCCCACCCACGGGGCACTGATCCGCAAGCCGAAGCCGTACGTCGAATCGCTCATCGAGCACCGCCGACTGCGCGCCTGGCAGGTCGAGGCCTGTCTGCGCGACGGAATCGACACGATCCCCGAGATGGTGAAACGGCTCTACCGCGACCTGCCGGTGCGGATGCACCCGGCCGCGGCGCGCTCGGTACTCTCGACGATGACCCTCCTGGTCGAGCAGGGGGTGGCGATCCGCCGGGATTCCGGGTCGGCGCCCGCGTCCATCGACGCCGGCTACGCGCTCGCGGCACAACGCAGCGGTCAAAGATAGCGAACGATATGGCGATCGCCCCGGGTCGTGAACACCGGCCGGCCCCGTGGAACGATTGGCGTGCGCTTGATGATTTCCGCCGCGAAGTCGGCCATGAAGCGTGTAATGTCGATGGTCGGCAGGGATGCCACGTCGGAAAGAGGGACCCACGTCAGGTCGTGCAACTCTCCGTCTCCGCCGAGTCCGACGTGGCCGGGCCGGAGCCGGGTGAGGAAGAACCTGGCGTGGAACCGGATCGGGGAGTATGTCGGAGTGATCGCCCGGCCGAGATAGACGAGCCGTCCGAGGGCCGGTGCCACGCCACGGTGCCGCATCTCGTCGAAGGTCCGGCCCGGGGTGTCGCCCACGTCTCCCGGCGCCGCGATCATGACTCCGGTCTCCTCGTAGGTCTCGCGCACCGCCGCGACGGCGAGCGCAGCGGCGGCACCGGCGTTCGCTCCGACACCCATCGCTGCGAGATGGGTGAGATCGAGCGGCGATGCGGGCTCCGCCACTCGGTCCGCTTCCTCGACCGCTCCTCCCGGAAAGACGAAGTAGCCGGGCAGAAATTCCGACTTGGCGTGGCGTCGCCCCATCAGGCACAGGGGATCGCGATTGCCGGGACGTACCACGATCAGAGTCGCGGCGTCTCGCGGCCGGACCGGCTCGCGCGGCGGTGAGTCGTTCGTCGAGGATTGCACGGGGCGGCAAGGGTACAGACGCGAGCATGGCGCGGAAAGACCGATTCGGACCGGAAGTCTCGCCGGTTCGGGACGACGAGTGGGCTACCATGACGCGGTTTCGCCGGAATGCACGTCATGCGGAAACGATCGGAACCGCCGCGTCAGGGAGGCGACGCGGGTCACGGCACGGTTCGAACGAGGCACGGGGCGCACCGACGTACACGGAGACGGCTCGGCGAGGCCGGCCATTCGATCTCGCACGGCCGGAACCGGGACCAGAGATTCCCCCTCGCATGAAACTTCCTCCAGTGCAGCGCTCGTTGCCGAATCCCTGCCTTGGCGGGAATGGCGGCTCCGGCATTGGTACCGTCAGTGTCGCGCAAACGGAGATCCACCCGGTGGAGCCGGCCGCCCACGGGTCGGGACATGGACACCGGGTACAGCCGCGATGAAATACCGTTCGAACCATGCGGTGTCCCGGGAATCCGCGACCGGCGGGTGGGGGGCCCTTCCGTCCCTGCTGCCCTACCTGTGGCCGCGCGGGGCGCCTTCGCTGCGGGTGCGGGTGGTGCTCGCGATGGCGATGCTGCTCGCGGCGCGGGGGGTGTCGGTGTACATCCCGGTCTTCTACGCGCGTGCGGTCGATGTGCTCTCCCCCGACGACATCGGCCTCATCGCGGTGCCGGTCGCGCTCATCCTGGCCTACGGCGCCGCACGGGTGCTCTCGCTCGCGTTCAACGAGGCGCGAGACGCCATCTTCGTCAACGTGGCGGAGCGGGCCATCCGCACCATCGCCCTGCAGGTGTTTCGCCATCTCCACGCGCTGTCGCTGCGTTTCCACCTCGGGAGACAGACCGGGCGGCTGTCGCAGGCGCTCGACCGCGGCACCCGGGCAATCTCGCTCCTGCTGCGCTTCAGCCTGTTCTCGATCATTCCCACCGCGGTCGAGCTCGTGCTCGTGTTCGTCATCCTGTGGAACATGCTGGACGCGGTCATCGCGCTGACCACGATGGCGACCGTCGTCCTCTACATCGCATACACCCTGGTGGTGACGGAGTGGCGCATCAAGTTCCGCCGGCGGATGAACGAGGAGGAAGGGCAGGCGAGCAACAAGTCGATCGACAGTCTGCTCAACTTCGAGACCGTCAAGTACTTCGGCAACGAGGCACACGAGGCACGGCGGCTCGACGAGGCGCTGCAGGGGTACGAACGCGCCGCGGTGATGAACCAGGTCTCGCTCTCCCTGCTCAACGTCGGACAGGCTGCGATCATCGCGGTGGGGCTGACCGCGGTGATGCTGCTCTCCGCCTACGGCATCGTCGCCGGGACGATGACCATCGGCGGGTTCGTCCTGGCCAACACCTACCTCATGCAGCTCTACCAGCCGCTGAATGTCTTCGGCTTCATCTATCGCGAGATCAAGCAGGCGCTGATCGACATCGAGGAGATGTTCGGACTCCTCGACGAGTCCGACGAGATCGCCGATGCGCCGGCAGCCCGGGACCTCGCGGTGGACGGCGGTCGAATCGAGTTCGACGGAGTCGCATTCGGGTACGACCCCCGCCGCCCGCTGCTGGAGGACGTGAGCTTCACGGTCCCGGCCGGGAGCACCCTGGCGATCGTGGGGCCGTCCGGCGCCGGAAAGTCGACGGTGAGCCGTCTGCTGTTCCGCTTCTACGAGGTGGACGGCGGCGCAGTCCGGATCGACGGCCAGGACGTGCGCGCCATCACCAAGTCCAGCCTGCGTGCCGCCATCGGCATCGTTCCGCAGGACACGGTGCTGTTCAACGACACCATCTACTACAACATCGCTTATGGACGGCCGGAGGCGACGCCGGCCGAGGTGGAGCGCGCCGCGCGGCTCGCGCGCATCCACGACTTCATCGTCTCCACGCCGGACGGGTACCGGACGGTGGTGGGCGAACGCGGGTTGAAGCTGTCGGGCGGCGAGAAGCAGCGGGTTTCGATCGCACGCACCGTGCTGAAAGACCCCTCGATCCTCATCCTCGACGAAGCGACTTCAGCACTCGATTCGGCGACCGAGCGCGAGATTCAGCAGAACCTGAGAGAACTCGCGCGCGGGCGCACGACCCTCAGCATTGCGCACCGTCTCTCGACGATCGTGGACGCCCAGGAGATCCTCGTCCTCGACGCCGGAAGGATCGCCGAGCGGGGCCGGCACGACGAGCTCATCGCACTCGACGGCACGTACGCCGACATGTGGCGCCGCCAGCAGGAGAGCAACGGCGGCGTCGCGCCCACCGGCGCAGCCGCGAACGAAGCGGCGCAGCCGTCGTGACTGCGGTCAGGCGATGGTCTGTGACGAGCCGGCTGCGACGGTGGTTCGAGTGAGGGTGAATCCCATGCCGTCGCGGCGCAGCAGGTAGCGCGCACTGCTCCACACCCCCGGCATCTCCCGGTAGCTTCCTTGCGTCTTCAGATCTTCGACGGTGCGGACAATCATCGTGCTTCTCCTTCGAAGTACAGCAACCGCACGATTTCGGCCACGCAGGCGGGCTTGTCGCCGGAATCGAGCTCCGCGGTGAACCGCTCGACGACCTGCAGGGCGCCGTTGCGCTCGGCCGCGCCGACGAGTTCGAACCGCCCGCGCAACCGCGCTCCGGCCCGGACCGGGCTCGGGAACCTCACCCGGTTCACCCCGTAGTTGATGGTGCGGGTCACGCCGGGGAATGGCGGCGTGTTCCTTCCGTCGTGGCCGCGCAGACTCGGATACAGCGAGAGCACGAGGTATCCGTGCGCGATGGTCGCCCCGAACGGAGACTCCGTGCGTGCGCGTTCCGGATCCACGTGGATCCACTGATGATCTCCCGTGGCATCCGCGAAGCGATCGATCCGTTCCTGGGTAATGGTGATCCAGGGGCTCGTGTGGAACTCCGTGCCGATCTTCGGCGTCAGCTCGACAAGGGCGGACTCGAGGTTCATGGGGGCTCCGTCACGTATCTTGTTTGGAAGCCTCGATAGTAGGCCATCCCGCAGGGGCGTGGGTCCCATCCGCGCGCTGGAAGCGATTCGCAGGCAGCAACGAACGTGACCACGCAACCCCGAAACCGGGCGCGGCTTCGACGATCCGCATATGGACAACGCCGTGTCGTCGGCGGGGCTGTGCGGGCGGGTGAATCTGCTGCAAATGGTGGGTGCACCCGCCGAAGAGGGGCCGATCGGACAAGCGCCTGATTCAGCGGGACTCCGGATTTGACACTGGTGGCTTCTGGTAGCTACCTTCGCCGAATGCGAACCGTCGGCCTCAAGATCCTCAACAGCAAGCTGAGCGAGTATGTACGCCTGGCTGCTTCCGGGGAGACCGTGCTGGTGACCGACCGCGACCGAGTGGTGGCCGAAATCGTGCCTCCGCGGCAGGAGAGAAGCCCGATGCTGGCAGATGCCCTCCTTGCGGAGGAGGTGAGGCGCGGGCGGCTGACGCCGCCCGCGCTGGCGAATGCGGGACCGCCGCCGACGCCGGCACCGGTTGCGACGTTCGATGAGCTCATGGCGGAACTGGATCAAGATCGGACGGACCGGTGATCTATGTCGACACGTCCGTCGCACTCGCTCATCTTCTCTCGGAAGATCGCCGTCCGCCGGTGTCGTTCTGGGACAACTCGCTGGTCTCCAGTCGCCTGCTGGAATACGAACTCTGGAACCGTGTCCACGCCCGCAATCTTGCGCTCTCCCATGGTGAAGCGGCTCAGGGAATCGTCGGTCGCCTTGCGCTCCTGGAGCTCTCGCCGCGGGTGCTCGCACGAGCCCTTGGAACGTTCCCGATCCCGCTTCGCACGCTCGACGCCCTGCACCTGGCGTCGCTCGACTATCTGCGTGGTCAACGCCAGGCCGTCGAGCTGGCCAGCTACGACCATCGGATGACGGCCGCGGCACACGCGATGGACATCCCGGTCCACGACTTGAGCGTTTGAACGAATTCGGATCGATCGAGGTGCGGCCGGCCCGGACGAGCTGCCGAAACCGCCGGTCGCTCCGCGCCCGCAACGTGACGGACCGTGCGCTGGTACCGTCCGCCGGCTGACCGGCACGATTCGCACTACGACCCGCCCGCCCGATCCTGGATACTACGCGCCTTCTTCCGCCACACCGACGACGAACCGTGAGCTCACCGACACGACGTACCGAGAAACAGGTTGCGCTCGAAGCGATGGTCGAGGAGCTGCACATCGGGCAGGTCCGGCGCCATATCCTGCTGTGCAGCGATCAGACCAAGCCCAAGTGCTGTCCGAAGGCATTGGGTCTGAAATCATGGGACTTTCTCAAGGCAAGGCTCGCCGAACTCGGGCTCGTGGATGCCGGCGGCGTCTATCGCAGCAAGGTGAACTGCCTTCGCGTGTGCGTGCACGGCCCGATTGCGGTCGTCTACCCCGACGGAACCTGGTACCACTCGTGCACTCCGAACGTGCTGGAACGCATCATCCAGGAGCACTTGATCGGCGGCCGTCCGGTGGAGGAATTCGTCTTCCACGAACATTCGCTTCCAGCACCCGAACCGCCGGCGTCGGAACGCTTCGGTGCAATGGACGACGCGGCGTTGAGGAAGCGGGCATGACCTCGTCTTCGAGGCATGCGAACGAGGCCGGCCGCATCATCCACCGATGCTGGACGAACGGCGAGGTCATCGAGGCGCTCCCGGACACCTGCCGTCCGCACACCATGGCCGACGGCTACGCCGCCCAACGCGCCCTCGCGGTCACGAGCGGCGACCCGGTCCGTGGCTGGAAGATCGCGGCCACGAGCACCGCCGGACAGCGCCACATCAATGTCGAAGGCCCCATCGCGGGTCGCCTGCTCGCAAGCCGTGTGCACCACAGCCCGTGCGAAGTCGCGTTCGGGGCGAACCGCATGGCGGTCGCCGAGGCAGAGTTCGCGTTCGTGATGGGCGCCGACCTCCCGGCCCGGGGGGAGGCGTATTCGGTCGAGGAAGTGCTTGCGGCGGTCGCCGCGCTGCACCCGGCCATCGAAATTCCGAATTCGAGATTCGCGGACTTCACGCGCGCGGGCAGCGCACAGCTCGCCGCCGACAACGCCTGTGCTCACGAATTCGTCCTCGGCCCCGCCACCGACGCGGACTGGCGCGCGATCGACCTCGCCGCGCAGCGCGTCACCCTGACAATCGACGCCCACCTGGCGACCACCGGCACTGGCGCCGACGCTCTCGGAGACCCTCGCGAAGCGCTGGCATGGATTGCAAACAACCACGAGGCCCAGGGAGCATCGCTTCGTGCCGGCGACATCGTCACCACCGGAGTCTGCGGCAAGCCCAGCCCCATCGCGGCGGGAAACCGGGTCGCGGTGGATTTCGGTCCGATCGGCACCGCCGAGGTGACGTTGGCGTAGCCGTCGACTCGACCTGCACCGAGCACCGCTGCAGGCACGCCGCTCCACCCGGGACCGGCTCCCGGTCCGACCCGGCCGCCACTCCGCCTCCCGGACTGCGCACCGACACGAATGAGGGTGACCTCGAGCGACGCCGTGCCTGGTCGGCCACGCGGAACTCGTGCCTCCGGAAGCGGGTCACGGGTATTCTTCGATTCTCCCCCGACAGACCGCACACTCCAGGGTGGGTCTCCACCGAGTCGAGCAGCAATTCCCGCTGGGCGGGATGTTCGATGCGTGAGGCGGTGAGGAGCCGCGGTGTGCTCGCGGGATACGACGCAGGGCGAGCCTGGCCGTCGCACGGTGTGGTGCGCGGTGTCGATGGCGGCTACGTTGTTGTCCC
>JAJDUQ010000236.1 GCA_022826505.1 Gammaproteobacteria bacterium | reverse complement strand
CCTCCCACTCTCCAGTCGCTGACACTCCTCCTCACCCCGGGTGTTGAGCGCAACTCCCGGGCACCTCCTTCTGCCAGTCAGACCCGTCCTCCGGCTACTCTCGCTATCCGGGCTAAAATCCAGCGTGAAATCACCCTGCCCTCGTGCGGTGCCGCCCTTGCCCGGCGCGGCGTCCGGCCTCAGAATGCGCGGCTGCTCCGGCCGTCTCCATGTCCGCACCCTCCGCTTCCACCACTCCCGACCGAACGCTCGCTCTGGTGCCCGACTCGGTGCGCACGCGACGCACCGCGGTCGCATTCGATGCCGGTGTGCTGCTGCGCATCACGCGAATGGCGTTCGCCCATCCGTGGCGAATGGCGATCGGAATGACCGCCACCCTGCTGGCCGCGAGCGCACAGCTCGTCATTCCGCAGCTCATCGGCGAGGCGGTCGACCATGCGCACGGGCTGCTCGCGACGATGGGCGACGACACCGAAACCCGCGTTGCGCTGGCCCATGCCGCGTGGCTCATCCTCGCCGTCTCCCTCTTTCGGGGACTCTGCACGATGATGCAGAACTACCAGGGCGAGGCGGTGGGCCAGCTCATCGCCTACCAGATGCGGCTCGATCTCTACGCCAAGGTGCAGGCCCTCTCGTTCAGCTACCACGACCGGGTGCACACCGGCGACCTGATGACCCGGGGCATCCTCGACATCGAGGGCACCAAGCTGTGGGTGAGCACGGGGGTGCAGCGCTCCGTACTGCTGCTGATCCTGGTCGGTGGCGGGGCCTGGCTGCTCATGTCCATCGACCGGCTGCTCGGGTGTCTTGCGCTCAGCTTCGCGCCGCTGGTGGCAGTCGGTGCCTCGCTCGCCCGACTGCGGCTCCGCGTCCTGTGGTACGCGCTGCAGGAGGAGCTCGCGGTGCTCACCCGGGTGATGGAGGAGAACCTCGGCGGCATTCGCGTAGTGCGCGCCTTCGTCTCCCAGGCCTTCGAGATGGCCCGGTTCGACGCCATCTCCTCTCGCGCGCTCGCCATCGCCCACCGGCGCATCGGCGTGTTCGTGAAGAACACCACGACGATGACCTTCGCGTACTTCGTCTCGATGGGTCTGGTGCTGTGGGTAGGCGGCGAGAAGGTGATGGCGGAGGAGCTCACCATCGGAGAGCTGGCGTCCTTCCTCGCCTTCATGGCCATCCTCCAGATGCCGGTGCGCCAGATCGCGTTTACGGTGAACGCGGTGGCGCGGACCTCGACCTGCGGCGGCCGCCTCTTCGAGGTGCTCGACCTCGAACCGGAGATTCGTGACCGGCCGGATGCCCGCGACCTCGAGATCCGGGAAGGGACGGTTCGTTTCGAGAACGTGTCGTTCCGCTACCGCAAGGAGGGCAAGGGCCCACCGGTGCTGCGCGACGTGAGCTTCGAGGTTCGTCCGGGGCGGGTCACCGGCATCGTGGGACCGCCCGGCAGCGGCAAGTCGACGATTGCCCACCTCCTGCCCCGCTACTACGACGTCGACGCCGGGCGCGTCACCATCGACGGTCAGGACGTGCGCGACGTGACGCTCGCATCGCTCCGCCGCCGCGTGAGTGTGGTGCAGCAGGATCCGTTCCTGTTCACCGCCGCCATCGACAACAACGTGAACTACGGCGATCCCTGGGCGGAGCGCAGCGCGGTGCGGCGGGTCACCGAGGCCGCGCAGCTCCACAAGTACGTGGAGCAGTTGCCGGAGGGCTACGAGACCCTGGTCGGGGAGCGCGGGGTCTCGCTCTCCGGCGGGCAGCGCCAGCGCCTCGCCATCGCGCGCAGCGTGCTGCCGACCTCCAGCGTCATCGTCTTCGACGACTCCACCGCGGCGGTCGACGCGGCCACCGAGCGCCAGATCCACGAGGCGCTCGCCGACGTGACCCGCGACCGTGCGATCATCGTCATCGCCCACCGCCTCTCCTCGGTGATGTCCGCCGACGAGATTCTCTTCCTGGACGACGGCCGAATCGTCGAGCGCGGCGCCCATGATGTGCTGGTCGCGTTCGGCGGACGCTACGCGGCGCTCTACGAGCTGCAGACCCGTATGAACGACGGCGCACCCGAGACGAACCGGGAGCAGGGCGAATGACCGCCGCCACGCAGGCGGGCTCCACCGTCCGGCCCCCACGGGCGGTGGTCGGCTCGCAGGTCTCGTTCGAGGAGGAGATGTTCGGTGCTGCCTTCGACGGGCGGGTGGTGCGACGCTTCTGGACCTTCGTGACGCCCTATCGCCGGCGGGTCCGGATCGGAGTGGCGGCGGTGCTCGTCTTCACCCTCACCCAGGTCGCGATTCCGCTCGTGCTGCGCTACGCGATCGACGACGCCCTGGTGGCGGGCACGTCCGGACTCGAGGTACTGCACTTCATTGTCGTCGCGTTCTTCGGGGTCATCGGGCTCAACTACGCCTCCAACTTCGTCCAGGAAATCGTGGTCGGACGCATCTCGGCCAGCCTGCTCTTCGATCTCCGCGGTGCGATGTACCGGCACCTGCAGCACGTCTCCCTCTCGTTCATGGACAAGACCGAGGTGGGCCGGCTCATGTCCCGGCTGCAGGGTGACGTCAACGCGCTGCAGGAGTTCCTGGAGACCTCGATCTTCGCGATCGGCGACTTCGTGCTCCTCATCGGGATCGTCACCGTGCTGCTGGCGCTCGACCTCGAGCTCGGCCTGCTCACCCTCTCGGTGGTGCCGGTCCTGGTCGTGGTGCGCATCGTGTGGCTGCCCCATGCCAGGCGAGCCTTCCTGCGGGCGCGCGAGACGAGCTCGATCGTGAACGGCGCGCTCGCGGAGAACGTGCACGGCGTACGCACCATCCAGGAGATGGGACGCGAGGCGGTCAACTTCCAGCTCTTCGACGACAAGGCGACGGACAATCTGCGCGCTCACCTCCGGGCGTCGAAGTTCTCCCAGGTCATGATCCCCATCGTCGACACCCTGACCGGCATCGCGATGGCGGTGGTGATCGTGGCGGGCGGCGGGATGGTGCTGGAGCAGAGGCTCGAGCTCGGGGTGATGGTGGCGTTCATCTTCTACGTGCAGCGCTTCTTCGATCCCATCCGCTCGCTCACCATCCAGTACAGCATCATGCAGCGGGCGATGGCGGCGGGACAGCGCATCTTCGAGGTGCTCGACGTACCGGTCGACGTGCGGGACCGGCCCGATGCGGTCGCAATGCCGCGCGAGGCGCGCACCATCGAGCTCGACGACGTCACCTTCGGTTATGCGCCCGGGCATCCGGTGCTGCGCAACATCAGCCTGCGGGTGGAGCCGGGAGAGACGGTGGCCCTGGTGGGTCCGACCGGTTCGGGCAAGACGAGCATCACCGCCCTCGTCCACCGCTTCTACGATGTCTGGAGCGGGACGGTACGCATCGGCGGACACGACGTGCGCGATGTGCGACAGAGCGACCTCGGCGCCCATGTGGCGATGGTGCTGCAGGAGCCCTTCCTGTTCACCGGCAGCGTGTACGACAACATCCGCTACAACAAGGCAGACGCCACCCGGGCGGCGGTGGAGGAGGCAGCACGCGCAGTCGGCGCTCACGACTTCATCGGACGCCTTCCGCAGGGCTACGACACGATGCTGGACCAGCGCGGCGCAAACCTCTCGCTCGGCCAGCGCCAGCTACTGAGCTTCGCCCGCGCGCTGGTCGCCGACGCCCCAATCCTGGTGCTGGACGAGGCGACGGCCAACGTCGACAGCTATACCGAGAGGCAGATCCAGCGCGCCCTCGCCCGCCTGCTCCGGGGACGCACCGCCATCGTGATTGCCCACCGCCTCGCCACCATCCGCGGAGCGGACCGCATTCTCGTGCTGCGCGACGGGCAGCTCGTGGAGCAAGGCACGCACGACGACCTCATCGCGCTCGACGGACTCTACGCGCGCCTCTACCGCCTCAACTACGCGTCGTTCGACGACCTCGCGGCCGGGGAGTCGGACTCGGAGCCGAATCCGACCGGAACCTGAACCGGCCCTGAACGCCGTTCAACCGCCGTCACGGAA
The DNA here is from genome assembly GCA_022826505.1 of Gammaproteobacteria bacterium. Taxonomy (GTDB): domain Bacteria; phylum Pseudomonadota; class Gammaproteobacteria; order HK1; family HK1; genus HK1. The sequence goes on along the minus strand of JAJDUQ010000236.1, from coordinate 14,463 downwards.
GACTCCGCGCCCCCGCAGGGAGCAACACCCGGTGCAACTGGATCTCAAGCCGCATCGGCGGGACGTGCGGAGTTGCTCGTCTTCGCTTCTCCGTTCCGAACGGCGCCCCGAAGAACGCTCTCGGAATCCCGCCCACCGAGGGAGGTAGCGATAGTCACCCGTCGCTGCTACACGACGACCGAGCCGCCAAACCGCGCACCACCTCGGGGCCGGACCCTTCGGCCTGTGCCGTCAGCGCCGGCGCGCATCAGTACGGTTCGATGATCCTCGCCTGCAGGGTGTATCCGGCGTCGCCGACCTCGTTGAGGTGTGCCTGAGTGCTGATCTCACCGGTCACCCACACCGGTTCGAACAGCTCCTTCAGCGGATAAGCGGCGACCGTGGTCACGTAGACGATCTGGTTCGAAGGAGGCGGGGGGGTGTGGATGCACGCGCCGAAATACGGGACGAGCAGGAACTCCGAGATTTCCGTACCTTCGAAGTCGAGCGGCACCACGAATCCCGGAAGCCGGACCCGCTGGCCGTCGAGCTCGCTGACCACCGGGGCCGAGCGCACCGCTTCCTGATAGGCGTTGAACAGCTCCACTGCGCGAACGTTGCTGTCGGAAAGGTTCTGCACGTCGTCGCCCGCCAGGGCATCGAGTTCCGCGAACGGGTCCCACCCCTCGGGCATGAGCTCTTCCCATTCGAGCTCTCGCGGCTCGGCCTCCGCCGCCGCTCGCTGGCTGACGGACACGAACGCGATGGTGAACGCGAAATACAACGCAACCGTGGCGGTCGCCGCAACCGGGGTGCCGAATCGCTGTCGTCGTCGAGCAAGCATGTTCATATTCTCATCGAAAGCCCATCGGCGAGCGACAGCCGGTAGGCACGGATGGCGGGAACGCCGCCGGCCACGAGGCCCGCAAGCACCACCGCCGCGATGATCCACCAATCCGCAGGCGCGGGCATCCCTATCGGCACGTGCAGTCCGTACTCGCGCGCCACGACCGGCTGGCCGATCAGGACCGCGACGTAAAGCAGGGCCACCCCGGCCGCCGCCCCGAGCAGGGCGAGCACCCCCGCCTCGCTCATGAACAGCGCGAAGACGTGCAGGGGCCGCGCGCCCACGGAGCGGAGCACCGCCATCTCGCGCCGCCTCGCCTCGAGGCTGGAGAGGATGACGGTCAGCATCCCGAGCAGTCCGGTCACCACGACCATGGAGGACACCACGCGAAGCACGTTCTCCGCAACGCTCATCAGGTCCCACAGCTCCTGCAGCGCAACACCGGGAATGATCGCAAGCAGCGGCTCCTCGCGGTACTCGTTGATTCGCCGCTGCACGCCGAAGATGGCGATCCTGGAGTCGAGACCCACCAGAAAGGCGGTGATGGTCTTCGGGGTGAGATCCATTGCGCGTGCTTCGTCGGCGGTGACCGCCGCACCCGGTACCGGTGCACCGGCTCGCCAGTCGACGTGCATCGCGGTGAAGCCCTCGACGCTGACGTGCACGGTGCGATCGACCGGTGTTCCGGTAGGGGCGAGGATTCCGGCCACGCGGAACGGCTTGTCGTCGTGATCGACGAAGCTCACGTCGCCGGCCCCGTGGGAGACGATGAGTTCGTCGCCGAGCGCGTACCCGAGCCGTTCGGCGACCTCCGCCCCGAGCACCGCGTCGAAGACGTCGTCGAACCCTGCCCCGGCGGCAAAGGCGAGCGATTCGGTGCGGGCATACCGATAGTGCTCGAAGTATGCCTGGCTGGTCCCCATCACCCGAAAGCCGCGGTGCGAGTCACCGAGCGAGATCGGCACCGTCCAGCGAACCCGGGGGAAGCCCGCGATGTCCCGGTAACTCTCCCAGGAGATGTTGCTGGTGGCGTTCCCGATGCGGAAGACCGAGTAGAGCAGGAGCTGGATCGCGCCGCTGCGCGCTCCGACGATGAGATCGGTGCCGGAGATCGTGTTGGCGAACGCACCGCGCGCATCGCGCCGCACCTTCTCCACGCCGAGCAGCATCGCGACGCTGAGCGCGATTGCGAGCAGAGTCAGCCCCGCGGTGACGCGGCGGTTCAGCACGCTCTGCAGCGCGAGGCGAACGATTGGCATCAGACGTCCGGACCCGCGAGTCTCATCGATTCACGGCTGCACGCGCACTCCGGTCGGCGACATCGGTGGCGCCCCGGTACACATCGGCGCAGCGTGCAGTGCGAATGTTGTCCCATTTCAGGCGACCGGTACGCTCCCCGTCCGGTTCAGCTCACCGAGCGACACCCTGCGGTCGAACACGGCGCCGAGCCGCGTATCGTGGCTCGCGAACAGCAGCGACGCACCCGCCTCGTCGCACTGGGCCGACAGGAGCTCGAGGAATCGCTCGCGCGTGCCCTCGTCGAGGGCGGAGGTCGGCTCGTCGGCGATGATCAGCTCCGGTTCGCCGATGAGCGCTCGTGCCACGGCGACCCGTTGCTGCTGTCCGATGCTGAGATCGGTGACCGCTCGCGCGAGCAACTCGTCCCCGTCGAGTCCGAGACGGGCGAGCAGGCGGCACGCCTCCGCTTCGGGCGCTCCCGACCGCGAGCCTGCCCGCTCGCGCCGCCGGCGCGAGAACCGACACGGCAGGGTGACATTGTCGACCATCGACAGGTAGGGCACCAGGTTGAACATCTGGAACACGAAGCCGACGTGGTCGGCCCGGAATCGATCGCGCCGGCGCGCCGACATCTCGGAAATCCCGGTACCAAGTATCCGCACCGTTCCTTCCCGCGGCCGCGATACACCGCCGAGCAGGCTGAACAGCGTGCTCTTGCCGCTGCCGCTCGGCCCCTCGATGAACACCCGCTCTCCCGCCGCAACCTCGAATCGCGCGATGTCGAGGACGTCGCGCTGATCGGACATCCAGGCAAACCGGATTCGGTCGATCTCGACTGCCAGCGTTCGCTCTGCGCTCACCTCTTGCGCCGGGACGGCCGCCGTCGCCGGCCGCGACGGCTCACCCTCCGATCTCCTGTCTGCAGACGCCCGTACACGATACCGCAGGCTTCCTCGCTGCCGGTGGAATTGTGCCGACTCGCGAACGGGCGGCCGGTGCTCGCGAAAGATGGCGGAGATCCCGCCGGACGCAAAACATCGGATCTCGTGCACCAGGTTCGCCCCCGCGCAGCATCGGCCACCTGGAAATGCGCGGCCAGTGCGCGCGAAAGCGGAAACGGATCAGCGGAGCGAATCTCCGCGAGGCTGCGTTCCCCGATTCCGGATCACGGCGCAAGCTCGATGACCGTCTCGCCCGGATGCACTTCCGTCGCGAGTTGCGCCGTCGGGGTCACGATGCGCACGTCGATCTCCTCGGCCCCATGCAGATGCTCGAACGCACGCAGGTCGATTCGGTCGAGCTTCCCCGGTTCGTGACAGTGGAAACGATACGTCGCGTGCAGTTCCGAATGCTCCTCGGCACCGGAGTCGGCGTCGTCCTCGTCGTGCTCGTCCTCGTCGTGCTCGTCCTTCCCGTGCTCGTCCTTCCCGTGCTCGTCCGCCTTGTGCGCGTCGTCCTCGTGCCCGTGACCTTCGCCGTCACCGTGCCCGTCGCCCTCGTGGTCGTCTTCGCCTGCCATGCTCCAGATTTCGGCTACCGCTTCCTCGGACTCGCACTCCGCCTCCGCGGGTATCGCCAGCACCGATTCGGCGTCCCCGAACGGCACCAGCGCCTTGCGCACCGCCTCCCGCTCCGCCTCGTCTCGCGGCGCGTGCTCGAAGCCGACCACGTTCACCGCCGGGATTCGAAGTTCAATCAGCAGCTCTTCGCCTTCGAGGACGATGTCGAGCGTTCCGTGTCCATGCTCGTGAGCCTCATGCTCGCGGTGCTGTTCGTCCGACGCTGCCAATGCCGCGCACGCCAGAAAGGCGGGAGCAAGTGCCGGCGCGGGCCGTATCCAACGTGCGATTCCCGATCGGCGAACGAGTTCCATGGGACGTTTCCTCTCGATTCGGACGTGCGGTGTCGATGTGTCGGTTCGAATGCGAGGTTATTTCATAACTTTCGCAAAATGCAATCGATGTGCTCCAGGGCTATCCCGACTGCCGGTGCCGGCGAACGATGGCCTGGGGCTTGCGTCTTCTCAGACGCATCGCGGCGCGGAGCCGGTTTTCCGCGAGCGCGATCAGCTTCTGCTGGCAACCCGACGCGTCCGGATCCTCGGACCGGCGCTGTACGTAGGTTCCATCGGGCTGCATGTCCCATGCGCTGCGCTCGTCCGCCATGTGGAGATCGAGGACGGTGCGCAGTTCCGCGCGCAGCGCCGGCGCCTCGACGGGAACGACGATCTCGACGCGCTGCTCCAGATTGCGCTTCATGAGGTCGGCGGAGCCGATGTAGTACTCCTCCTCGCCCCCGTTGCGGAAGTAGTAGATCCGGCTGTGCTCGAGGAACCGTCCGACCACGCTGACCACCCGGACGTTCTCCGAGATGCCGGGCAGCCCCGGCCGCAGCCGGCACGTGTCGCGCACGAAGAGGTCGACGCGAACGCCGGCCCGCGAGGCCTCGTAGAGCGCCTTGACGATGTCGGCGTCCTCGAGTGCGTTCGCCTTGAACTGGATGTGTCCCGTGCCGTCCTTTGCGTGCACCTCCATCTCGCGGCTGATCTTGGTCAGTATGGAGCGCTTGAGCAGCTTCGGAGCGGAGAGGATCTTCGCGTAGCGGCGCCGGGGCGTGTAACCGGTGGTCAGGTAGTTGAACAGCTCCACGAGGTCGCGGCCAATCACCTCGTCGCACGTCAGCAGCCCGAGGTCGTCGTAGAGGCGCGCGGTTCCCGCGTGGTAGTTGCCGGTGCCGACGTGCGCGTACAGCCGCAGCCCGTAGAAGTCCTGGCGCACGGCGAGGATCACCTTGCAGTGGGTCTTCAGTCCCATCACTCCGTAGGTGACGTGGATCCCGGCCTCCTCCAGGCGGCTCGCCCACCGGATGTTCGCCGCCTCGTCGAATCGCGCCTGCAACTCCACGACCACCGCGACCTGCTTCCCGTTGCGGGCGGCGTCGAGCAGGTAGTCGAGGATCTTCGTCTCGCCCGAGGTCCGGTACAGCGTCATCTTGATCGCGCGCACCTTCGGGTCGGCGCTCGCCTCGGCCACGAAACGCTCCACCGAGTTCGAGAACGACTCGTACGGATGCTGGAGGAGGATCGAGCCCGAGTTCCGGATTGCGTAGAAGATGCTGCGCTCGTCGACGAGGCTGCCGTGGTCGGCGGGGTGGCTGGGTGCATCTCGCAGCGCGGGAAACTCGAGCGTCGCGAATTCGAAGAGATGCCGCATGGCAAGCATCGACTCCGACTCGAAGACGTCCTTCTCCGGGTCCAGGCCGAGTTCCGCGGCAAGCCATCCGCGGCGGTAGGGGTCCATGCCTCGCTGGATCTTCACGCGGACGATGGGCGCGAAGCGGCGCTCGCGCACCTCGGACTCGATCATCGCCAGCAAATCGTCGGCGACGTCCGACTCGCGGGCGAGGTTCGCGTTGCGCGTGACATAGAAGAACTCGCAGGACTCGATGGTCATGCGCGGGAAGAGGAGATCGAGGTTGCTCGAAATCACCTGCTCGAGCGGAACGAACCGGTCCTGTCCGCCGATGCGCAGGAAACGCGGGATGCCGGCGCCGATCGGCACCTTGACCCGAGCGGTGGTGGACTCCTCCTCCTTGTAGTTCAGCGTCACCAGCAGGTTGAGCGAGAGATTCGAGATGAACGGGAAGGGATGCGCCGGGTCGATTGCCTGCGGCGTCACCAGGGGCATGATGTTCTCGATGTAGTACGCGCGCAGCGTGTCGCGGTCCTCCTCGCCGAGGTTCCCGTAGTCGAGGACCTCGATTCCATGTTCGGCGAGGCGACCCAGCACCTCCGGGAGGATGCGTTCCTTGCGGGCCTCGATTTCGGCGACGACGGCCTGGGCCTCGTCGATCTGCTGCTGCGGCGTACGGCCGTCGACGGTGAGCTCCTGGACGCCGGCTCCTACCTGCTGCTTGAGCCCGCCGATGCGTTTCATGAAGAACTCGTCGAGGTTCGAGCTCACGATGGCCAGAAACTTGACGCGCTCGAGCAGCGGCGTTCGTTCGTCTTCCGCCTCGTTCAGGACACGCCGGTTGAACTCGAGCCAGGTGAGCTCGCGATTCAGGTACAGGGCGGGGTCCTCGAGGTCGACCTCGGGCGGCGCCGGGGGCGAGGCTGCCGCGGCCGGCGCCGCTTCCTCGACCGCGGCCCGGCGCCGTCGAGAACGCACCGGTGGTTCGGAGCCGACGGCGGCGTCCTTCGTCGATTTCGAATCGGCAGACGAAATCGAGGGCTCCGGTCCGTTGTCCGAATCGGCAACCGTGGACGAACCGGCGTCCGGCGATGCCGGCGTCACGGGTCGCACCTTCGCCCGGCGCGTGGTGGAGCGAGCGGTGCCCGCCTGTGTCGATTCCTGCATGTGTCCGTTCCTGGTCGAAAATCAGGGTTCCCGTGGCAACCGCATACGGGCAATTCCGCCCGGCCCGCCCACTCGCTGCGCGCGGTCGGACAACACACGGTGCCGGTCGAGTCCGGCCGAAGCTCCGGCAGTTCTCCCATGTAGCCTACCAGTGAACCGCAAGTTCCGAAATTCGTAGTCATACCAGCCGGTTGCACCAACGCTCCTGCAGCCTGAATGGGACGTGCACCCACGCCGCGGTAGACGTTTGCGCATGCGTCCACTAGCCTGCGGTGTTCAGTGGCTGACGATGCGAGCGCAGCGGCCGCGGACCGTGGTGGAGGAAGATCCGAGACCTCATCCGCGCAGGCGACCGCGGCCGGCCCTCGCGAAGCACAGGACGGGAGTGCGATACATGGCCGAATCCGCACTGGTCGATCATCGTCCCTCGGATGCCGGACCACCGGTGCGGCGCGCCCTCGGCACCACCGCGAGATTTCGCTTCGTGACCGCGGCGAGCCTGTTCGACGGTCATGACGCGTCGATCAACATCATGCGCCGCATCCTCCAGTCCGCGGGCGCCGAGGTCATCCACCTCGGACACAACCGCTCGGTGGAGGAGATCGTGGTCACCGCGCTCGACGAGGACGCCCACGCGATCGCGGTGAGCTCCTACCAGGGCGGGCACGTCGAGTACTTCAAGTACATGGTGGACATGCTGCGCGAGCGCGGCGGCTCCACGGTCCGCGTGTTCGGCGGCGGCGGCGGCGTGATCATCCCCGAGGAGATGCGCAAGCTGCACGCGCACGGCGTCGCCCGAATCTACTCGCCGGAGGACGGCCGGACCCTGGGCCTGCGCGGCATGATCGACGACATGATCGCGCACTGCGGCACCGAGACGCACCGGGCGGCCCCGGACAGTCTCGACGAGCTCGCCGCCGGGAGCCGCGGCGCGCTCGCGCGAATCATCACCGCCATCGAGGACGGCACCCTCGATCCGTCCCTGCTCTCGGAAATCCGCGAGCGCGCCGCCGCACTGACCTCGCCGCCCGTGGTCGGCATCACCGGGACCGGCGGCTCCGGCAAGTCGTCCCTCACCGACGAGCTCGTGCGCCGACTGCGCCTCGACCGGCGCGACGCGCTGCGCATCGCGGTGCTGGCCGTCGATCCCTCTCGCCGCAAGACCGGGGGGGCGCTGCTCGGCGATCGCATCCGGATGAATGCAATCGGCCATCCGAACGTCTACATGCGCTCCCTGGCGACCCGAGTTTCAGGCAGCGAGGTTCCGGCCGCCTTCGCGGACATCGTGGCCGCGACCCGCATCGCGGACTTCGACATCGTGATCGTCGAGACGAGCGGCATCGGGCAGGGGGACGCGGGCATCGTTCCGTTCGTGGACGTTCCGGTGTACGTGATGACGCCGGAGTTCGGCGCCGCAAGCCAGCTCGAGAAGATCGACATGCTCGACTTCGCGGCCCTCGTCGCCATCAACAAGTTCGACCGAAGGGGCGCGGAGGACGCGTTGCGCGACGTGAGCAAGCAGGTTCAGCGCAACCGCGAGGCGTTCTCGACCCCGGTGGAGGAGATGCCGGTCTACGGCACCATCGCTTCGCGGTTCAACGACGACGGCGTGACCGCGCTGTACCACCGGCTCGTCGGGATCCTGAAAGAGCGGGGTCTCGTCGAATGGAGCGGCGGGGCGCTCCCGGCGCCGGACGTGCGCGTCTCTTCGCACACCCGGGCCATCGTCCCTGCCGCGCGAACGCGCTATCTCTCGGAGATCGCGCAGGCGGTGCGCGAATATCACACCGGCGTCGAGCGGTTGGCCGCCATCGCGAGGGAGCGCCAGCACCTTCGCGAGGCGCGCCGTCTTCTGCGGGAGACCGGCGAGACCGACACCGCCGCGCTGGCGCAGCTCGAGGAGGCGCGCGACCAGGCGCTCGGTCCCGAGGCGCGCCGGCTGATCGAGAGCTGGGCAGACGTGAAGGGAAGCTACTCCGGCGACGAGTATGTGGTGCAGGTCCGCGACCGCGAGATTCGCACCGCCCTGCGGCACAAGACACTCTCCGGAACATCGATTCCCAAGGTCGTGCTGCCTCGCTATCGCGACGAAGGCGAGATCCTGAAGTTCCTGATGAAGGAGAACCTGCCCGGGCGCTTCCCCTTCACCGCCGGGGTGTTCCCGTTCAAGCGGGAAGGTGAGGAGCCTTCGCGGATGTTCGCCGGCGAGGGCGATGCGTTCCGGACCAACCGCCGGTTCAGGATGCTGTCCGAGCACACCGCAGGCAAGCGACTCTCGACGGCGTTCGACTCGGTGACGCTGTACGGATTCGACCCCGCACGACGTCCCGACATCTACGGCAAGGTGGGCAACTCGGGCGTGTCGATCGCGACCCTGGAGGACATGAAGGTTCTCTACGAGGGCTTCGACCTGTGCAATCCCGCAACCTCGGTGTCGATGACGATCAACGGTCCGGCCCCGTCCATCCTCGCGATGTTCCTCAACACCGCCATCGATCAGCAGCTCGACCGGTTCCGGAGCCGGCCCGGCCGCGAGCCCGGCCCGGGTGAGCCGGAGGAGGTCAGAGCGTGGGCGCTGGCGAACGTTCGCGGCACCGTGCAGGCGGACATTCTCAAGGAGGACCAGGGCCAGAACACCTGCATCTTCTCCACCGAGTTCTCGCTCAAGGTGATGGGTGACATCCAGGAGTGGTTCATCCTGAAAGGCGTGCGGAACTTCTACTCGGTGTCGATCTCGGGGTACCACATCGCCGAGGCGGGTGCGAACCCGATCTCCCAGCTCGCGTTCACCCTCGCGAACGGCTTCACCTACGTCGAGGCGTACCTCGCCCGCGGCATGCACATCGACGACCTCGCGCCGAACCTCTCCTTCTTCTTCTCCAACGGGATGGATCCGGAGTACACGGTGATGGGGCGGGTAGCGCGCCGGATCTGGGCGATTGCGATGCGCGAGAAGTACGGCGCCGGAGAACGGAGCCAGAAGCTCAAGTACCACATCCAGACCTCCGGTCGCTCGCTGCACGCACAGGAGATCGACTTCAACGACATCCGCACCACGCTGCAGGCCCTGATCGCCACCTACGACAACTGCAACAGCCTGCACACCAACGCCTACGACGAGGCCATCACCACCCCGACCGAGGAGTCGGTGCGGCGGGCACTCGCCATTCAGATGATCATCAACAAGGAATGGGGTCTGGGAAAGAACGAGAACCCGAACCAGGGCGCGTTCATCATCGAGGAGCTCACCGATCTGGTCGAAGAGGCGGTGCTCGCGGAGTTCGATCGGATCTCCGACCGCGGTGGCGTGCTCGGTGCGATGGAGACCGGCTACCAGCGCGGGAAGATCCAGGACGAGTCGATCCTCTACGAGCAGAAGAAGCACGACGGCACACTCCCCATCGTCGGGGTGAACACCTTCCTCAATCCCGAGCCGCCTCCCGAGAAGACCACCATCGCCCTCGCGCGCTCCACCGGGGAGGAGAAGGAGCGCCAGCTTGAACGCCTCGCTGCGTTTCACGAGCGGAACGCCGAGGCCGCGCCGGCCGCGCTCGATCGGCTGCGCGATGCGGTCATCGGGGAGGAGAACGTCTTCGCGGTCCTGATGGACGCGGTTCGCTGCTGCTCCCTCGGGCAGATCACGGACGCATTGTTCGAGGTCGGCGGACAGTATCGGCGGAACATGTGACGAGTAGGCGCACGTGTGCCTGATCTACGTCGCGTGGCGGCGCCATCCGCGCCACCGGCTCGTAGTCGCCGCGAACCGCGACGAATTTCACGCGCGTCCAGCCGCCCCCGCGCACTGGTGGGAAGACGAACCGCGACTGCTCGCGGGCCGCGATCTGGTGGCGGGCGGTACGTGGCTGGGTGTCACCGCAGGTGGGCGGTTCGCCGCGATCACCAACTATCACGATCCGGCCGGCTATCGCGCAGGCGCGCCTTCGCGAGGCGGGCTCGTCAGCGGGTTTCTTGCCGGCAGCGAGTCGGCGCCGGACTACCTCGACCGCGTCCTGCAAGACGGCCATCGTTACAACGGATTCAGCCTGCTGGCGATGGACGGCAATTCGCTCGCGTTCGCCTCGAACCGTGCAGATGACGTCGTTCGGCTCGCGCCGGGAGTCTATGGCCTGAGCAACCATCTGCTCGACACCCCTTGGCCCAAGGTGACGACCGGAAAGGCGGAGCTCGAGCGACTCCTTTCAGAGCCCGACCTCGGAGTCTCGGAGCTGCTCGCACTTCTGGCGCCGGACCAACCGGCGGGTACGGAAGGGTTGGGCGCCGACATGGGAGACGACCTCGAGCGCATGCGTTGGCGCTCGTCGAGGTTCATCCTTGGCGGCGGATACGGAACGCGATCGTCGACCGTCGTGCTTCTCGACGCGGACGGCGGCGGGCTGTTCGTCGAGCGCCGCTTCGATGCAGGCGGTTCTGCCGCCGGTGACCTCTCGTACGAGCTCGACGCGTGTCCTGACTCGCGCCGGACCGCCCGGGACAGTAGACTCGTCCGGGCGTCGAATTGACCGGCCCCGAATGGCCCCGATCGGAAGGAGGCTCACGATGGGTCGTGATCCGGATTGCGTCTTTTGCAAGATCGCCGCAGGTGAGGTGCCTTCGTTCATGCTGTACGAAGACGATGCGACTCTCGCGTTCATGGACATCAATCCGGCGAACGAGGGGCATGCACTGGTCATACCCAAGGAACACGCGACCGACCTGTATACGGTGTCCGACGAGGCCCTCGCCCGCACCACGCTGACCGCACGGAAGGTCGCCGGCGCGGTGACCAAGACGTTGAACCCCGACGGATTGAATCTGGTGCAGTGCAACGGTCCTGCCGCCGGGCAATCGGTGATGCACTTCCACGTTCACGTCCTGCCCCGAGTCAACGACGATTGCCTCAGCATGAACTGGGGCTTGAAGCTCGGAGACATCGATGCCATCGGCAGGCTCGCCGAACGCATCCGCCAGTGGATCTGATCGAAGTGCCGCTCCCGTGATTGTTCGCCGCTCCGGAGGGGAGCCAGGAAAGTGACGAAGTTCATCGGAATCAAGGCGTGCGTCTTCGATGCGTATGGAACCCTGTTCGACGTGCACTCGGCGGTCGGGAAGCACCGTGCGGGGCTCGGCGACAAGGCGGATGCGGTGTCGGGTCTCTGGCGCACCAAGCAGCTCGAGTACACGTGGCAACGCACCATCGTGGATCGCTACGTCGATTTCTGGCGTGTCACTGCGGATGGTCTGGACTTCGCGCTCGACGCCCACGGGGTCGATGATTCAGCGCTGCGCGACGACCTGCTCCACGCCTATCTGAACCTTGATTGCTACCCCGAGGTGCAAGGGGTGCTGGGCACCCTCAAGGAGGCGGGGCTCCAGACCGCGATTCTCTCGAACGGCTCGCCCATGATGCTTGAAGCGGCGGTGGAAAGCGCCGGTATCGGCGACGTGCTCGATGCAACAATCTCCGTCGACGAGCTGGGGCTGTACAAGCCGTCCCCCGAAGTGTACCAGCTCGCCATGGACGATCTCGGGGTCGGCCGGGGACAGGTCAGCTTCCAGTCGTCGAATGCGTGGGATGCGGCGGCGGCGGCGACGTTCGGGTTCCGCGTTGCGTGGTGCAACCGGTTCGGCTTGGCGCGCGAGCGACTTCCGGACGCGCCGGACGTGGAAATCAGAACGCTCGAGGAGCTGCCGGCCATCGTACTGCCCTGATCCGGCCGAACAGGCCGTCAGCCATCGCACCAGGGAGGGCCGGGATGGAGATAGCGGGACATTCGGCCATCGTCACCGGGGGCGGCTCCGGCATGGGCGCCGAGTCCGCCCGCCGGCTTGCCGGAGCGGGCGCTCGAGTCGCGGTGCTCGACATCGACGGATCGGCGGCGAGCGCGATCGGCTCCGAGATCGGCGGTCTCGGTGTGGCCTGCGATGTCTCCGACGCTGGTGCCGTGGAGGCCGCAACTATCCGTGCCCGCGGCGCGCACGGCCCCGCGCGAATCTGCGTCAACTGTGCCGGCATCGCGCCGGCACAGCGCATTGTCGGCCGCGGTGGGCCGGCGCCGCTCGACGGTTTCCGAAGGGTCGTCGAGGTCAACCTGATCGGCACGTTCAACGTGATGCGCGTATGCGCGGCGGACATGGCCGCCCTCGAGCCGGCGAACGAGACCGGCGAGCGCGGGATCATGATCGCGACCGCTTCGGTCGCCGCATACGAGGGCCAGATCGGGCAGGCCGCATACGCGGCATCGAAAGGGGGAATCGTCGGTATGACCCTGCCGCTCGCGCGGGATCTCGCGAGCCTCGGGATCCGGGTCATGACCATCGCCCCGGGCCTCGTGGAGACGCCGATGCTGGCCGGCATGCCCGAGGAGGTCCGCAACAACCTTGCGGCATCGGTCCCCTTTCCTCGTCGACTGGGCCGGCCGGGCGAGTTCGCCGACCTCGTCGAGCACATCATCGCCAACGCGATGCTCAACGGCTCCGTCATTCGGCTCGACGGCGCGATCAGAATGCAGCCGAAATAGCGCGTGGCCGACGAAGCCTCGAGGGTATCCGCATAGCCCACGCAGAGAGTGCAAGTGAAGGCTCACTTCATCACGGTCGGTCCGCCAATACTCGATTCGCGACGTTCGCCGGCGCGAGAACCGGAAGCGCGTCTGTGTCACCCACGACCCACGAAGGCACGCGATACTCTGACCAGCCGCCCAATTGTGGAGCCGCCCAGCCGCCGCCGTGCCTGTTCGATGCGCCCGTGCCACAGTGAGCCCACCGGAATTCCGGGTAAGATCCGGTTCCCCTTCGTCAGACATCAAGCGTCACCACCCGCATGAACGATCCGAATCGAAGCATCGGGCCTGTCCACGAGCCCGATGTCGCCTCACTGAGCGAGGTCGCCGCCCTCGCCATCGATACGGCCAGGCGCAAGGGCGCGAGCGCTTCGGAGGCGATGCTCAGCCGCACCGCCGGCCTCGACGTCAACGTCCGCCTGGGCGAGGTCGAGACCATCGAGCACACGAGAGACAACAACCTCGGCGTGACGGTGTACTTCGAGAACCGCAAGGGTTCGGCGAGCAGCACGGACTTCAGTGCATCGGCGGTGCGAGAGACCGTGGATGCCGCCTGTCGGATCGCCCGTCACACGGCCCAGGACGAGTTCTCGGGACTTGCGGATCCCGAGCGAATGGCGGTCGACCCGCCCGACCTCGATCTGTTCCATCCCTGGCCCATCTCCACGGACGAAGCAATCGCGATCGCGCTGGAAACGGAAACCGCGGCACGAGACCATGACACGCGCATTACCAACTCGGATGGCGCGTCCGTCTCCAAGCACGAGGGCGACCACGTATACGGAAACTCGCACGGGTTCCTGGAAGGGTATTCGACCAGTCGCCACAGCTTGAGCTGCGTGGTCATCGCGGAGGGCGCTTCCGGAATGCAGCGAGACTACTGGTACTCGGCAGCGCGCGACCCCGCTCAGCTCGAACCCGCGTCCCAGGTCGGCCTGACCGCCGGCCAGCGCACGATTCGCCGGCTTGGCGCGCGCAAGATCGAGACGCGCGCCGCGCCCGTAGTCTACGCGGCCGAGGTTGCACGCGGCGTCATCGGTCACTTCCTGGCGGCCATCCGGGGTCCGAATCTCTACCGCAAGGCGAGCTTTCTGCTGGATCGGCTCGGCGAGCGGGTGATGGCCGACCACGTGAGGATCCACGAACAACCGCACCTGCACGGCGCACTCGCCAGTGCCGCGTTCGACGGCGAAGGAGTCGCGACGTCGCCGCGTGACCTGATCACCGGCGGTGTGCTTCGGGGCTACGTGCTCGACAGCTATTCGGCGCGCAAGCTCGGCGTTGCAACGACCGGAAACGCGGGGGGTGTCCACAACGTCACGGTCGACCCCGGTTCGAAGTCGCTCGAGTCGCTCCTCGCCGACATGGACACCGGTCTGCTGGTCACGGAGCTGATGGGAATGGGCATCAATATCGTGACCGGCGACTACTCGCGCGGCGCCGCCGGCTTCTGGGTCGAAGGCGGAGAGCTCGCGTATCC
>JAJDUQ010000080.1 GCA_022826505.1 Gammaproteobacteria bacterium | reverse complement strand
GGACACCTTGCGCCGCATCCTCGAAGGACACCAGCGCATCACCGCCACCTTCACCCGCGCCGATGGGCGTACCTTGCATGTGCGAAAGGCCACCCGTGCCGAGCCGCCTCAGCAGGCCATCTACGACGCCTTGGGCGTCGCCCCCGAACCCGGAGGCATCCGCAAGACCATCGTGTAGCACCCCCCCAAGATGCGTTTGTAGTGCCACACACACTTCTCAAACGCCGTAACCCCCTGAAAATTAGAATATTCGTGCAGAGCATGATAAAGATGGGCTGGTCGAGCGCGCCGGCACACAGACGTGCTCGGCCCTTCATCTCCTCGATGACCTCCGGTATCGCGCGGTCACCGAACTCGCGCCGATGGTTGACGATCTCCCCGAGGGGACGGGTGAACGTCGCTTCGGCAAACCAGCTCCACTGCAAGTACAGGGCGTGCTCGCGGGTGCCGCGCGCAGGCTCGAGACGACCGCCGCCATGGCGATCGAGCACATGCTGCACCATGGCGCCGGACTCGAACATCGTGAAGTCTCCGGCGGTCATGACCGGCACCTTCCCGACCGGATTCATGGATCGCCACTCGGCGCTCGCGCGGAACTTCCTGGAAAAGTCGACGCGGACGATTTCGTAGGGAACGTTCAGCTCCTCGCAGAGCCAGATGACGCGAAAGCCGCGCGTGGCGGGGACATGATGGATTCGCAGCATGGATTCGATTCCGGAATCGAGACTGTTCGGCCGGCGAAATCCGCTCAGCGGGACAGGTCGTCCATGAGCCGGCGCAGGAAGCGTTCGCACTGATCGATCTGCTCGAGATCGATGAATTCGTTCGGCTGGTGGGCCTGATCGATGGAACCGGGGCCGCAGATGACGGTAGAGAATCCGGCTTCCTGGAACTGCCCCGCCTCGGCCGCGTAGGCCGCCGCATGGACCGCATTGTCGCCGGTGATGGCGCGGGCAATGCGCTCGGCTTCTCCATTCTCCTCGGGACCGAATGCAGGGGCCTGGTTGAGCATGCGGGTCTCGATGTTCGCTTCCGGCGCGACGCTTCGCATGCGGGGGAGCACCTCGGATTCGCACCACGCATTGAAGTGGTCCACATGAACCACCGGGTCGTCTTCGGGAATGTGCCGGACGTCCCACACGAAACGGCACCGGCGGCTGATGATGTTCGCGGCGGTGCCGCCCTCGATCATCCCCACATGGATCGTGGTGTTCGGGGGCTCGAAGGGCAGGGCCGAAGGATGGTCGGCCGCGGCACGCGCCATGGCGTCGAGCTTCGTCACGAGCTGCGCCGCGTTCATCACCGCGCTGACCCCGCGGTGGGTCTGGCTCGAATGTGCCTCGTAGCCGGTGACCACGGTCTCCATCATCGTGATCCCCTTGTGCGCGGTCATCACTTTCATCGAAGTCGGCTCTCCGACGATCACCGCGGCGGGGCGCGGCACACGGGCCGCAATCTCCGCGATCATCGCAGGCGCACCGAGGCAACCCACTTCTTCGTCGTAGGAGAGCGCCAGGTGAATCGGGCGCTTCATCCCGCGGTCGAGCATGTCGGGCACCAGCGCGAGCGCGATGGCGTAGAAGCTCTTCATGTCCGCGGTTCCGCGCCCGTAGAGTCGACCCTCCCGCTCCACGACTTCGAACGGGTCCGTGTCCCACGGCTGCCCGTCGATGGGCACCACGTCGGTATGGCCCGAGAGCACGATCCCAGCCTCCGCATCGGGACCGATGGTGGCGTAGAGATTCGCCTTGGTGGCGTCTTCGTTCGGAACGATGTGCGACTCCACCCCGTGCTCGGCAAGGTAGTCACGCACGAAGTGGATCAGTTCGAGATTGGAGTCGCGCGAGACGGTGGGAAAGCCGACCAGGGTCTCGATCATCTCTCGGGGCGAGTGGGTCACGTCGTGGGGCTCCTTCGGGTTGGATTTGTCGTCCCGATTCGGGACGTTCGTCCTGCTTCTTCGCGGCCGGGTGCTACGGCTCGCCCTTGAAGGCGACCGTTTCGATTTTCATTCGCTCGCGCACCGGCAACGCCGAGACGGCGACGCAGGTCCGTGCGGGACGGTTCGGCGCAAAGGCGTCTTCGTACACCGCGTTCACCCGCGGATAGTCCGCCATGTCGGTGAGATAGACCACCGCCTTGACGACATCCTGCAACGTGCACCCGGCGGCGGCCAGGATTGCCTCCACGTTCCGGATGGACTGCCTGGTCTGATCGATGACGTCATCCGAAACGACCTGCCCGGTGGCGGGATCGAGGCCCCCCATTCCGGATGTGTACACCCAGTGGCCGATGACCGTAGCATGGCTGAACGGACCCGGTGGCGCCGGCGCCTGCTCGGTATTCGAGAATTCGTGACCGGCCATTGCGATTCGGACTCAAGAACCCGGGCCGCACGGCGGCCCCGAACGGCGGTGCGGGCATCCGCGGCGCCTGCCCGGCGACACGATCGTGAACGCGCCGACTGCTCCAGATTCCTCACTGACACTCGATTGGATTTCGCCTGCCGTCCCCCCGCAAGCCCGCCCGGGGACAGGTGGAAATCGAAGCGCACCACGGTCGACGGTGCGCAGGCGTTCCGCAGGAAGGGGGTCGGTCGCAGTCTTCATCGTTCCAGGTACGGCGCCACCCACGCGCGCAACGCCTTCGCGGTCACGAAACCGACCTTGCGGCCCATCAGCTCGCCACGGTGAAAGAGCAGCAGGGTCGGCACGCCACGCACGTCGTACTCCACCGCAAGCTCCCGATTCTCTTCGGCGTCGATTCTGAACGCGGCAAGGGCATCGCCCTCGCGGTTCGCGACCGCGGCGAGCATCGGCTCGACCTTCCTGCACGAGACGCACGATCGGGTGAAGAAATCCGCGATCACGGTCAGGCCTGCGTCGCGCGCGGACTCGAACTCGCCGGTATGGGTCGCGTCGGTCAAGCGGGCCACGCCGACAGCCTCAGGCGCTCTCGCGCCACTGCTCGCCCCGGCCGGTCATGTAGGAGAGAAACTCGTCCGGACCGATATTGAGCGCCCCGTTGACGAGATTGAAGCTGTTGCCGGTGTTGACCGTCTCGAGAGTCTCGATGATGTCGTGGTCGTCGGCGCCCGCCTCCCTGCATGCGTCCACGTCGGCGCGCGTGGTGCCGTGCGGGTCGCCGTTGGCCTTCATCGCGAACTCGAACAGCGCCTGCTCCTTCTCCGACAGACCCATCGCCTCGGGGTCGAACGACAGTGCCGCCTGGACCTCCTCGTCCGAGGCGCCGGCGTTGCGCATCGCGGTGGCATGGAACGAGACGCAGTAGTCGCAGCGGTTGACCTCGGCGAGCGCGGTCATGACGCCTTCCTTGAACTTCACGCTCAGCCTGCCCTCGGTGAGCAGGACTCCCAGTCGACGAAGATTCGCCATTCCCAGGGCAGGGAATGCGGAGTAGGCCCGAAACAGGTTCGACACCCGACCGGGGCCTCGAACGCGCTCCAGCTCGTCGTAGAGCGTCCTGCGTGCTCCCTCGGCCTGATTCGGCGGCACGAGGTCGATGAACGGCGACTCGTGCGAATCGCGACTCCACTGCCCCATCGAATTCTCTCAGGTGACCGTCATTCCGGCATGATTGTCGGGAGTCGCCCGAGGCGGGTCAATGCGGAGACCTTGCACTCTTCCTCTCACGGGCTGCACACCACCTCGCGGCGCCGCCGGCGCGTATCAACCGTCGAGCCCGTCGTCCGACGGAATCGCGACGCCGGAATCGGCCCCGAGCAGGTCCAGCGCCCGGGCGAGCTGGTCGAGGCGCTCCTGGAGGGTGTCGCCGATGGGGCTCAGGCGCAACGTGGTGACGCCGGCGTCGCGATGAAGTCGAATGCGTTCGCGCACCATGTCCGGTGTTCCGACGAGACTGCTGCGCAGGACGAGGTCGTCCGGCACCGCGGCCACCGCCTTCTCGCGGCGCCGGTCCAGCCACAACCGCTGGACTTCGCGCGCCGCGTCGTCCCACCCCGCACGTCGGAACGCGTCGTTGTAGAAGTTCGTGGTGGCGGAGCCCATCGCACCGAGCTGGAACGCCATCGTGGGCTTGAGCTTCGCTACCGTCTCCTCGACATCGTCGGTGATGCACAGCCGCCCCCCCACCTGCAGGTCGAGATCGGAAAGCGTGCGGCCGGCACGCGCGGCGCCCCGGGCGACCGGCTCGAAGAACACCTCCGCACGTTCAGGGACGAACGAGGTCCCGAGCCACCCCTGCGCCCGCTCCCCGGTGAGTTCGAGACTGCGGGGGGCGAGTGTCGCGAGATAGATGGGAAGATCCGGGCGCGGTGCCATGGACAGCGCGATGGCCTTGCCCTCCCCGTCCGGCAGCGGCAGGGTGAAATGCCGACCCTGGTAGCCGATGCGTTCGCCCCGCAAGGCCATTTCGACGATGTCCAGGGTTTCGCGCAAACGCTCGACCGGCCTCGCGAATCGCACCCCGTGCATCCCCTCGACCACCTGAGGACCACTCACCCCGAGCCCCAGCAGAAACCGCCCATCGGTCATCAGGTCGAGACTCAGCGCGGTCATCGCAATCATGGGAGGCACGCGAGCCGTGATCTGCATGATGCCGGTGCCGAGGCGGATGCGCGACGTGACCGCGGCGAGGTAGGCCACCGACGTCACCGCGTCCTGGCCCCACGCTTCGGCCGACCAGGCGTCGTCGACCCCGAGGCGTTCCGCCTCGCGCACGTACTCGACCACGTCCGACCAGTCGTCGCCCGTGCCGCCCGCGCCTCCGAACGAGATCGACGTCCTCAAGAGCCCACCTCCACGAATCGCCCGCCCGTGAGGCTAACCCGGCCGTGGCCCACCGTGAACCCGGAACTGCACGCGATTCCCGCTCCGGGAACGACACCGAACGCAACACCGGCGGACGTGCCGTACGACCGGCTCGAAGTGTCGCCGGCGCACGGAGCGCGACCCGGAACCGACCGAATGCCCCATCGACGTCTCTACCACACCCGGCTGACGAGCCGAGCCGCTGCTCGCCACCGGCAGGATTGCGTGTGTGCGCGTCTGGCCGCACTGCAGAAGCATCGAGCTCACGGGAACGACATCGGGCACGGCCCATGCCGCCGCTCCGGCGAACGCCCCGGTCATTGACTCGACCGCGCGCGGTGCCGCAACGTACGCCGCCGCGACGTCGAGCTCATGCCCCGGCCGACCATGCGGTACCAGCGGCTCGCGTCCAGGGCCTTTTCGAGACGGCAGGAGATCATCGACAGCCATGTCATCAGGAGCGATCGAGATTCAGGCCGCGGTATGCCGAGCGTTTGGCGAGCCGCTGACAATCGAGACATTGCGGCTCGACCCACCCCAGGACAACGAAATCCGCGTGAAGGTGCTCGCGAGTTCGATCTGTCACTCCGACATCATCTACATGGACGGTGGATGGGGAGGGACTCTTCCGACGGTGTTCGGACACGAGGTCGCGGGCGTGGTGACCGACACCGGACCCGCCGTGTCGACGACCGGCATCTGCACGGGTGATCGCGTCGTGGTCTCCCTGCTGCGTTCCTGCGGGCGGTGCGAGTCCTGCGAGGCGGGCAACCCCACCCAGTGCGTGACCGAATTCCCGATCGACTCGGCACCGCGGCTCACCGACGAGTCGGGCCAGCCGGTGCGAGCCGGACTGCGCGTCGGCGGATTTGCCGAGAGCGTGGTCGTCGATGCTTCGCAGGTGGTGAAGGTTCCCGCCGCAGTCGCCGACGATGCCGCCTGCCTGATTTCCTGCGGAGTCATGACCGGCTTCGGCGCGGCAGTCAACACCGCGAAGGTGCAGGTCGGCGACGCCGTGGCGGTCGTCGGCTGCGGCGGCGTCGGACTCAACTGCGTGCAGGGCGCGGCGCTCGCTGGAGCGCTCCCGCTGGTCGCCATCGACGTGACCGACGACAAGCTGGCGCAGGCAAGGGCGTTCGGTGCGACGGAGGCGATCAACGCGGCGGACGGGAAGGTAGTCGAAGATGCACTCGCGCTGACCGATGGGCGGGGATTCGACGTGGTGATGACGGCGGTCGGCAGTGCGCGCGCCATCGAGGAAGCGCTCCCGTTGCTCGCGCGAGACGGCACACTGGTGGCGGTCGGAATGCCTCCCGGTCACGAACGTGTCTCGCTGAACGCGACCGGGCTTGCGCACCACGGCCAGCGCATTCTGGGCAGCAAGATGGGCAGTGCGCGCCTCCGGATCGACGTACCGAAGCTGTTTCGGCTGTATCGCGGCGGCCGGCTCAAGCTGGACGAGCTGATCTCCTCGCGCCGACCGCTCGCAGAAATCAACGCGGCCATCGAGCTTTCGCGGCAATCGCAGAATCTGCGTCACGTGATCGTGTTTCCGGAATAGCCGGGGTACGTCACCGATTGGCGAATCGAGGCGCGCGGATGACTGGATTCGCAGGGCGAACTCGGGTCACGGCGCGCCAGGACGCCTGCGGATGTCGGGGAGGCTGCCCGCTCAGCCCGAGCCGACCGCCTCGAGCAGGAACGCACACAGCGGCTCGCTGATCGCGGACGGCGACTCGGCGAGCGCCATGTGTCTCAGCCCCGGCAGAATCTCGAGGCGGGCGCCGGGAATCAGTGCGGCCATGGCCTTCGACATGGCGGGCGTGTTGCCGGGATCGTCCTCGCCGGTCATGACCAGCGTCGGACGGTCGATGCGCTCCAGACCCTGAACGATCTCGGCGTCGTCCTCCGCCAGCACCCGGTAGATTCGTGGAAACACGGCAGGGTCGTTGCTCGCGATCCACCGTCGCACCAGTGCGATCACCTCCGGGTCGGCCGCGCGGAACGCCGGTGTGAACCAGCGTTCGAGAGCGGAGTCCACGTTCGCCGAGGGACCGTGCTCGCGGGTGTGCCGAACGCGCGAGCGCACCGCGTCGCGCTCGGCCGGCGTGCGATCGTGCGCCGAGTGCAGTATCGCCAGAGCGGAAAGCCGATCCGGATGATCCAGCGCGAATCGGCGCGCGATCATGCCGCCGAGGGAAAACCCGACCACCGCCGCGCGTTCGATGCCGCGGCGGTCCATCAGTCTCAGCAGTTGGCCGGAGAACATGGCCAGATCCGGCCTGCCCTCGGGCGGGGCGCTCTCGCCATGTCCGCAAAGGTCGTAGGTCAGTACGCGGAAGTGCGGCGTGAGGGCGGGGAGTTGCCACTGCCACATCGCTCGGTTGAGCCCGAAGCCGTGAATCAGCGCGACGACCGGCCCGCTACCCTGCAGCTCCCAGGCGGTCTCGCAGGCGTCACCGGCGTTCATTCACGTTCACCGTCGACGGCTCCCGTGCGATGCGGGCTGACACCCCATCGAGTCCAGGCGCGCCCATCGAATTCGAGAGCCATCCTGACCGGTCCTTCACGACCGGCGTGGACTCGGTGCTCTCTCCGCTCCCTTGTCACCGTGTGAAGACCCGCCCGATGGGACTTGCACGGTTTCCACGATGGACGCATGCCGGCTCACTGCGGTTTCCAGGCCACCACCTCGACCTCCACCCGCACGTCCACCAGCAAATCGTTTACCACCGCGGACCGGGCGGGCGGATCGTGGGGGAAGAACTCGGCATAGACAGCGTTGAATCCGGGGAAGTCCGCCCGATCGGTCAACCAGACCATGGCCTTCACGACATCACTCAGCGCACAGCCCGCCGCGGCGAGCGTCTCCTCGATGTCGTGCAGAACGGCACGGGTCTGCTCCTCGATGGTGCCGTCGGTCATCGGCACCCCGTCACGCAGCGGCACCTGACCGGTGAGGAACACGAAATCGCCAGCGCGCACTGCACGTGACAACGAGAGCCGTCGACCACCAATCACCACGGGGTCGCCGATCACCTGCTTCGTCGACATGTCCGTCCCTCCCTGGGCAACGCAGCGAAGATATCCGCGGGGCGAGCCGGCGAGTCAATATAATTCGTCAGCGAATGTCGAAATTTCCACCGCGGCTGACGCGCGACGCACGACAATGCATCGGCGCGGAGCACCTGCACGGAGGATTGCAGCGATGACCGAACTCGTTCGCTATCGGATGCTGATCGACGGCGCCTGGGTGGACGCCGGCGACGGGGGCACCTTCGAGAGCATGAATCCGGCGACCGGCGAGCCGTGGGCGATCATCCCCGAGGCCACCGCGGCCGACGTGGACCGGACCGTACAGGCCGCGCACCGAGCCTTCACCGAAGGTCCGTGGTCACGCACCACACCCACCGAACGCGGGCGATATCTTCGCCGGCTGGCGGATCTTCTGGCCGATCGGTCGGAGCAGCTCGGCCGCACCGAGACCGTCGACACCGGCAAGATGCTCAAGGAGACGCGCTGGCAGGCGAAGTACATCGCGGATTTCTTCCACTTCTACGCGGGTTGCGCGGACAAGGTGCACGGCGAAACCCTGCCCATCGACAAGCCCGATCTGTGCGTGTTTACCGCGCGCGAACCACTCGGAGTGGTGGCCGCGGTGGTGCCGTGGAACTCGCAGCTCTTCCTGGTTGCGGTCAAGCTCGGCCCGGCGCTGGCCGCCGGCAACACCGTGGTGCTCAAGGCGTCGGAGCACGCATCGGCGGCGATGCTGGAGTTCGGCCGCCTGATCGAGGAGGCGGACATTCCTCCCGGGGTGGTCAACATCGTCACCGGCCACGGCGATCCCTGCGGCCGGGTGCTGACCTCCCACCCGCTGGTGGCCCGCGTGAGCTTCACCGGCGGACCGGAGTCCGCACGCCACGTCCTGCGGAACTCGGCCGAGAACTTCGCTCAGGTCTCGCTGGAGCTCGGCGGCAAGTCGCCGTTCGTGGTGTTCGAGGACGCGGATCTCGAAAGCGCGGTGAACGGCTCCATCGCCGGCATCTTCGGCGCGAGCGGGCAGAGCTGCGTGGCCGGCTCGCGCCTCTACCTGCAGGAGAGGATCGCCGATCGCTTCCTGGACGACATGTTGAGCCGGGCCCGACAGATTGTCATCGGCGACCCCCTGGAGGAAGCGACCCAGATGGGGCCGCTCGCGACGACCGCGCAGCTCGATCGGATAGAGAAGGAGGTCGCGGGTGCGGTGGAGGAAGGCGGCACGGTGCTGCACGGCGGACAACGGCCCGCCGCGCTCAATCGCGGCTGGTACTACGAGCCGACCATCGTCGAGTGCCCGCGCCAAGAGATGCGCATCGTCGACACCGAGCTGTTCGGCCCGGTGCTCAGCGTGCTGCGGTTCCAGGACGAGGCGGAGGTCGTCGATCTGGCCAACGACACCCGGCACGGCCTCGCTGCCGGCATCTTCACCCGCGACAGCGCCCGCTCGCTGCGGGTCGCCAAAGCGGTGCGAGCCGGCATCGTCTGGGTCAACACCTATCGCGCGGTGTCGCCCATCGCCGAGTTCGGCGGCTTCAAGGGCTCCGGCTACGGTCGCGAGAGCGGCTTCCAGGCCATCTACGACTACACGCGGCCCAAGACCATCTGGATGAACATGTCGAGCGAGCCGATGGCGAATCCATTCGTGATGCGGTAGCGCGGAAACTTCAATGATTCGTGGCCGGCCGTATCGCAGCCGCCCGAATTCATTCGACTCGGTACTCCCAAGGATTCAGCACCCGCACGCCGGCTCGTTCGAAGTCCGCGACGTTCCGGGTAACCACCCTCAGGTCGTGCAGTCTCGCAATCGCGGCGATGAAGAGATCTGGTTGGCTGAAAGCGGCGCCTCGCTCCCTCCCCCAGGCGATGAGCCCGCGCCAGTCGAGAATGACGTCTTCGTCGACTGCAAGGATCCGTCCGGCGAACCAGGGCCGAAGCGTCCCGTCGAGCCACGCGGCAAGTATCGATCGAAACGTATCGTCCGAATGCCGCTCGATGCCGTAACGAATTCGTGAATCTGCACGGTGCGGCCGGCGGCCCGCCCCAGCATCTCGCGACGCGCTCGCACCGGCGACCATCACCCACGCGGTATACGCGGGCCGACGCTACGCCGAGGAGATCGACGGACCGGCGGAGACCGGCGACGAGGTGCCGTTCAAGCGCGAGATCGTGGAGCTGGCTCCCTTGCCCTGAGCGCGGGTCCCGGCGCCCTCAGGCGCTCGGCTCGATCCCGCCGCGCAGGGAGGCGGCCTCGATGTTCCTCCACAGCGCCTCGTGCCCATGTCGAGTATTCATCGCGCGCCGCCGTCACACGTCCGCGATCATGTAGAACTTGCGCATCTTCTTCGTGATCTCCCAGGTGCACGGCGTACCCTTGGGAATGAAGAACGTGTCTCCCGCTTCATACGTTTCCGCTTGTCCGTCGGCGCCGGTCACCGTCACCGAGCCGTCCAGCACGGTCATCATCTCGTGGACGGGATAGGCCTCGATCTCCTCCTTGCAGGGCGCGCACTCCCAGACGCCGGTCATGATGCTCTGGTCGTCGGTCGTGTAGTGGTGGGATATCAGCTCCGTGCGATCGTCGGTGGTGAAGTCGTCGGGGTCGACCATGTCCGACGGCACCATTCCGGTCGCCGGGTCGCCGCCGGCGTTCAGTCTGACGGGCCTGGTGGTCATGCAACGCTCCCTCGATTGCGGTTGAAACGTGGTCTGTCGTCGGCGGTGCCGACCAGCTTGATTCTGCCTTGCTCCGGTGTCGACGCATGATGCCCGAATATCCGCCGGTGCACGGTGAGTTGGCGACGGACTTGCGGACCGCAGTCCGGTGGCGGTCCGGCTGCGCGGATAGCTGTTTCGATTGGCTGGCCGTGATTCGCCGGCGCGCCGAACGATGCTACGGTGTCTCCATCTCGGGTGGGGTCATGGCGATGATGCCGGAGAGTCTGGAACGCGCGCAGCGCATCGCGGAGACAGTGGTCAGGGAGTAACTGGACGATGTCGTCTTCGACCGGATCCTGGTCAAGCCCGACATGGATCGGTTTGATGACGACGACAGCGAGTACGTGGAGGTCAAGACCATCTACGAGAGCAGGCGGGAGCGGTTGCGCTCCGAAAGGACCTCGCAGCTTCGCCGGATCATCAGGGAGAGGCTCCTGGACGCGGGCGTGACCGAGTTCCCTGTCCTGTACCTGATCATGAAATCCGCAATGGGGAGTCCGGGAGTTGGGCTTGCGGCGCATGGAGCGGCGGTGCGCGGGGGTGATTGACGCCGCGGGTCTCGCGCGTGGCGAGATGGGTGAGGATTGTCTCGATGAGTGAGCGAGCTCGCTACGCGAGCGGCACTTCAGCGGCGTCTCGATGCACGCGATGACGCGCAACGTGGCGCCACACACGCCACAGTGTTCGATGTCGACGTGGAAGACTTGCTTGAGCCGCTGCATCCAGCGCATGGGGGCGGGATCGACGCAGGGGGCTCGCGGGCGGATTGACGGGCAGGGTTGGGGACGATGCGGTGGCGGTGCTCGAAGTTCGGGGCGAACACGCCGTGATAACGGGTGAGATGGGCGCGGGGGCGTGGAACGAGGGACCCGACCTGCGCCACTCGTTCACGGGCCGCGAGTCACCCGTCCCGGAGCTTCGAGCCGGGACGGGCTGCGACCCGACGGCCGACGAGGGCGGGCCGCTCGTTCTGCTGGCGCGGCACCGCCGATAGCGAGCCCGTCCTGCACCGCCTCCGGCGCGCGCTCTCAGTGAAGGCCGGTCCGGTCCGCCAGCTCGCGCAATCGACGATCGAAGTCCTCAGCCGGCGTGAAGACGAACGCCCGACCTCGCTTGGCAGTCGTCGTCAGACCAAGGTCCGCAAGCTTGAAGAGGTCCGTACGTGCGGTCTGGTAGGACACGCCGTGCGATCGGCGGTGGCTCTCGATTGTGTAGAACATGTCCGGGTGCTTGCGCATGGCGAGGATCAACGCGACCTGCCGGTAGTTGAGCACGGACGCCGGGACGAACCGATCGAGCAGCCGCTGTACGTCGCGCATTTCCCGGGCCTTGCGCCCCAGATAGGCGTGCAATTGCCGAATCGACCGCAGAATGACCCGGAGGTTGTAGTCGAGAAAGTAGGTGACGTCGTTGTCGTCGGTCTCGGACAACACGTACGCGCGCGCATACTGCACGGGGGCCTTGCGGATGATGGTCGAAATCGAGAGGAACTCCGTCATCCAGTACCCGAACTTCGCCATCGCCCAGTAGAACAACGCGCGGGCCGTACGACCGTTGCCGTCGACGAACGGATGGTCGTATCCGATCATGAAGTGGAGCAGTATCGCCCTGACTACCGGATGGACGAATGCGACATCTTCGGCGGCATCCTCGGCTGCATTGGCGAATCGGAACAGCCGTTCGATCCGCTCATCCAGGTCATTCGCATCGGGGGGCTCGTGAAGGACCGTTCCATCCCGCTGGTCAATGACGTACACGTTGTCCGACGGAAGCCTGAACCGGCCGACCGCGCCCGGTTCGTCGAGCGTGTCCTCGGTGAGGATGCGCTGCAGCTCCAGGAGCATGGGCACGGACAGATTTTCGCTGACCAGTTCTCGCACGAACTCCATCGCGCGGTAGTTGTTGACGATCATCCGTTCGCTCCGATCACGGGGCTTGCGGCCTGACCGCAACATCTCCTTGGCTACGCGGCGGGTCGTCGCGGCGCCCTCCAACTGGCTCGAAGTAATCGCCTCCTCGATCAGCGAGCTCACCAGGTAACGGTTCCGGGAATCCGCCGTCACGACATCCGCCGGCAGCTCGATGCGTCCGCTGGCATCTCGATCGACCTCGTGAAGCATGCGGTACAGGTACCCGGAATCGCTGAACGCAAATGGCCGTCCCATCTTGTCGTCAAGGGGAAGCGCATGGCGCACCGACCTTCTGACCATCTTGGTGGCAATCCACCATTCGTCACTCGAAAATCCTTCCGGCGGATTGAGATACTTGAGCTTTGACCAGTGCAAATATTTGTTTTCCGGTAACTTTCCTATATTGGAGGCAAGCAGGGCGGGGGACTGGTCATCCAGCTTTACAAATTGAGGGGTGCTGGAGCGGGAGAACTGGGAAGGCGCCGGTCGGGGTCTGTGGGATGATTCGAGTTGCTCAAGACTCGGGCATCCACAGGAGCAAGCCAGTGACCGTACTCCAAC